>WQRT01000264.1 GCA_009786625.1 Treponema sp. | reverse complement strand
CTGGATGTATTAAAAAATATTTTAAACGGCATCGATGCGTTCATTTATGTCACAGTTCCGGAAACGGGAGAAGTACTTTTTATAAACGATCCGTTAAGAAACCTTTTCGGGTTTAAAAAAGATGAAGGTGTCGGAGAGTTTTGTTATAAATTTTTCAGAGGTCTCGACAGCAAATGCGATTACTGCCCATGCGACGAACTTGACAAGGACCCGGAAAAAATAATCATCTGGGAAGAGCCTAATATCGAATTTGGACGCGATATCCGCCATACAGACTGTTATATTGAATGGGTGGGCGGCACCAAAGTACATCTTCAACATTCAATCGACGTAACAGACATTAAACGGGCTACGCTTGGAAAATTAAAAGCGGAACGCGAATCACAGGAGCTTATCCGCAAAAAGGAACAGGCGGAAGAAACATCGCGGATGAAATCCGTTTTCCTTGCCAGCATGAGCCACGAGATCAGAACGCCGATGCACGGAATAATCGGTTTTTCGGAACTTGCGCTTGATGATACAATCCCGCAAAAAACCAGAGATTACCTTTCAAAAATAAAAACAAGCGCCGAAAGCCTCCTTTTAATTATTAACGATATTCTTGATCTGTCAAAAATTGAAGCAGGAAAAATCGAACTGGAAAAAATTCCGTTTGATATCAGCGAGGTTTTTAAACTCTGCCGCCTAATCGCGTCTCCAAAAGCAAAGGAAAAAGGGCTTACTTTGTTCTGTTACGCGGAACCTTCTGTCGGAAAACTTTTACTCGGTGATCCGACAAGGCTCCGCCAGATACTCCTTAACCTGCTTACTAACGCGATAAAATTTACAAATAACGGCATGGTAAAAATTTTATCGGCAATTTCGGAATCGACAGCTAACACCGTTACAATGCACTTTGAGGTAAAAGACAGCGGCATTGGAATGACGGGCGAACAGGTAGAGAAAATTTTCCAGCCGTTCACGCAGGCCGACGGCAGCACTACGCGCAAATTCGGGGGAACAGGGCTTGGTCTTACAATCACAAAAAGTTTTGTAGAACTTATGGGTGGAACGTTAAATGTCGAAAGTCAATTTGGCTTGGGAAGCAGGTTCAGCTTTGATTTAACATTTGATACGATTGATTCAAATAAAAGCCATTCCATTGTAGACATCAAAATGAACATTAATGAAAAACCGGTTTTTAACGCGGAAATTCTGGTATGTGAAGACAATGTCCTGAATCAACTTGTAATAACAGATCATCTTACTAAGATCGGATTAAAATCAATCATCGCGGTTAACGGTAAAATCGGCGTGGACTTTATAAAAAAACGCATGGAAAACAACGAAAAGCCATTCGATTTAATATTTATGGATATTCATATGCCGGAGATGGACGGTCTTGAAGCCGCCAGAACGCTTCTGGAAATGGGAGTAAAAACGCCGATCATCGCGCTTACCGCGAATATAATGGCAAATGACAGGGAAACCTACATTCAGGCGGGAATGTTAGACTGCCTTCCCAAACCATTTGTCGCGCAGGAACTGTGGGCATGCCTCTTAAAATACCTAAAGCCTGTCACCATGCTGCCTATAACTAAGGATTCAATGAGCGAGGAAGAAGAAGAGCATCGCATGGAATTAATTTCCACATTTATAAAAAGTAATCAGACTACCATCAAGGATATACATGCCGCGATTAAAGCCGATGATACAAAAACCGCGCACAGACTGGCGCATACATTAAAAAGCGTTGCCGGTATTGTTAACATGACAGCGCTAGCGCAGGCCGCTTTTGCCGTTGAGCAGTCGCTGTCATCCGGCAGCATGGGTTTTATTGATAAACAGATGAACCTTCTTGAACAGGAACTAGGCGCGGCGATGAATGAACTCAATCCGGTTCTGGAAAGCTATACAAATAAATCCTCTGTTCCCGGCAGCGCCCCGGGCGCCGTCATAAATAGGGACAGTGCGCTGCGTATATTGAATGAGCTTGATCAACTGCTCGCGGCTGACAGTTTTGACAGCATAAGTTATGTGAAATACCTTAATTCAATTCCGGGAACAAAACAACTTGCTTCCCAGGTGGAAAATATGCGTTTTAAAATTGCCCGCGAAACACTGGCGGTTGTCAAACAGCAATTTACCGACGATAAACAAAACGCGGCTGATCAAAATACGGAGGGAACGAATGATAGGTAATAAAAAAATACTTATCATTGATGATGAGAAGATCAATATAATGGCTTTAGCGCATTTTTTAAAACCGCAATACGATATAATTGTTTCAACTAACGGCGTATCGGGACTTGAAGCGGCGCTAAAACACACGCCGAATATAATCCTGCTCGATATTATTATGCCGGACATGAACGGATTTGAAGTTCTTGCCAAACTAAAAGATTCTTCCATCACGATGAACATACCTGTAATTTTCCTGACCGGTCTTAATGAAGTTTCTGACGAAGAAAAAGGACTATCACTGGGAGCCGTTGATTATATTAAAAAACCTTTTAATAAAACCATCGTCAAGGAACGTATAAAAACTCATATTAAAATGGCGGATTATATCAGTACGATAGAAAAACTCTGTATGCTGGACGC
>WQRT01000263.1 GCA_009786625.1 Treponema sp. | reverse complement strand
ATCAACAAGTCCTATTGTTCCAACGCCTGCTGCGGAGAGGTAAAGAGCGAGAGGCGCTCCAAGACCGCCTGTGCCTACAATTAAAACTTTAGCGTTTTTTAGTTTAACCTGTCCTTCTACGCCGATTTCCGGCAGAAGCAGATGGCGGCTGTATCTGGAAATTTCTTCATTGGTAAGTTCTAAAGCCATCTTTTCCTCCCGCAATTGCAGGAATAATCATTATCTCGCCGTTTTCAGATACAGGAGTGTCGAGTCCCTGCAGGGTGTTAATATTTTTTCCATCGATAAAGAGGTTAATGAAGTCACGTAACTGCGGAGCAGATGACAACTGCCCGTTATCTGCAAATAAATGCGTTTTAATATCAGGATAAATTCCTGCAAGGGCATTTAACGCTTCTCCTGCGGTTTTACCTTCGACTTCTACTTCTGCGCTGCGATCGGTAAATGATCTTAATGCGTAAGGAATCAGAACTTTAATCATCTTACTCTCCTTTGTTAATCTCTTCGCTTTCAAAATGTTTTCTGTCCGCTGTCAATTCCCAGCTTGTCAATTCTTCGGCTGTGCTTTTATTTACAGAGACGATCACATAAGAATAGAAAGGAAGAGCATGTTCTTTATCATAATCAGACGGAAGAGCCGGATGATCCGGGTGTGAATGATAAAAACCAATAACGTCCTGCTTTCTTTTTCGCGCTGTCATCTCCGCCTGCATCATGTCTTCAGGCGTTATTAAAAAACGGTGATACTGTTCGCCGTCTTCGCGCGCATTACGGATAGCCTCTGTGTATTTTACTGTTTTTACACCCTTATCGTCAATCTCTCCGATTAAAATACCGCAGCATTCATTCGGGTAAGCGTTTTCGCCTTCTGCTCTAATAATTTTTTCATGTTCAATTAAAAGTTTTAACATTAAATATCCTTCCATAGTGGTTCTGACAAATATCGATAGCCGTTGTCGCATAGTATCGTTGCGATGCGGGAATCTTTTGGAAGTGTTTTTGCGATTTGTAAAGCCGCGTGTACATTCGCTCCGGAGCTTATTCCGACAAACAGCCCTTCTTCGGCGGCAAGACGGCGGGCCATTTTATACGCGTCTTCAGTTTTAACTTCGATACGATTGTCGGCAATGCTTCCGTCAAAAATTTTCGGGTTTATGGTTGTTGCCATATTTTTCATGCCTTCAAGCCCATGAAAAGGCGAATCTGGCTGCATCAAAGTAATTTGAATAGACGAATCCGTATCTTTTAATTTTCTTGACACGCCCATAAAAGTTCCCGATGTGCCTGTGCCGCAGACAAAGTGAGTGGGCTTGCATTGTTTGTAAAGCTCGTCTCCTGTTGTGTTATAATGGGTCTGTGAGTTTTCAAAATTATCATACTGATTCGGGAAAAAATATAAATCTGGTTTATCCTGCGCTTCTTTCATGGCGCCGTTGTATGCGCCGTCCGATCCTTCCATTGGATCTGTTTCGACAATTTCGGCTCCATACGCTCTTATAACTTTTTTCCTTTCCATGCTCGCGTTTGACGGCATATACAATTTTACTTTATATCCAAGAGCCGCGCCGAACATCGCGTAAGCGACGCCTGTGTTGCCGCTTGTGGAATCCAAAATTATTTTATTTTTTGTCAGCTCTTTTGTTTCTATACCGTGAAGTATCATCGCTCTTGCGGCTCTGTCTTTAACGGAGCCGCTTGGATTTAAGAATTCAGCTTTTGCGAAAATACTTACATTTAATAAGCTGCTTTCTGTCCCCTTGATATTTTTTAATTCAATAATAGGAGTGTAACCTACCATATCAAAAATGTTATATCTCATAATACCAGAACTCCTTTTGATCCAGTTCGATGTGCGTAGAAATATTATTGTTTTTATATTGCAGCTCAGGATTTTTTACGCTCACGCGCGTTTTTTCCGGTATCGATCTTACAACAAACGCGTTGCCGCCAATCACAACGCCTTCGCCGATTATTGTATCGCCGCCAAGAATAGAAGCGCCTGAATATACGGTTACGTTATCGTGAATTGTAGGATGGCGTTTAATACCCTTGATGCTTTGTCCGCCTTTTGTGGATAAAGCTCCAAGAGTTACGCCCTGATACAGTTTAACATTGTTTCCGATAATCGTAGTTTCGCCGATTACAATACCCGTGCCGTGATCCATGAAAAAATATTTTCCTATAACTGCGCCCGGGTGAATATCAATGCCCGTAACGTTATGTGCATATTCGCTCATTATTCTTGGTATAAGCGGAACGGATAGCAGATAAAGTTCATGCGCGATTCTGTGAACCATCCCCGCGTAAATACCCGGGTACGACACAATTATTTCCGCTTTACTGTACGCCGCAGGATCGCCGTTATACGCCGCTTCTATATCAGTGTCCAGTTTTTCTTTTATCTCAGGGATCTTTGAAATAAACTGATGAGTAATATTTACGGCTTCTTCCTCAATTTCATTTTGCCCGATGTCCTTAAAACGCAAATCATAACGCAGAGCCAAAGAAATCTGAACGCAGAGATCATTGTANATTTCTTCAAGCATTACGCTGATTCTGTTTTTGTATGAAAGACTGTGCGTTTCCAATGAACCGCGCAGTCCTTGTTTNTTTACATTTGC
>WQRT01000262.1 GCA_009786625.1 Treponema sp. | reverse complement strand
AGAAAAAACGCCGACATTTTATTAAGCGCATCAGCCATTTTCTTGCTGCGTTCAAGAGATTTTATCCTATCGTTATTATTTTTTACCATTATTATTTACTTATCGGCCATTTATATACTAATATATTAAATTAATGACTGACAGGAAAGAAATTTCACTCAAAAACCGCCGGGTACTGGTCTATTTGTAAAATTTTTGTATATTAATCAGGTTGATGCATCTGCTTTCAAAAATGACTCATGAAAGCTTTATTCGAACCGGTAAAACCAGAATAATCCAGATTTTACCGGTTATACAATTTTCTTTTAATTGAAGCTGTTCCGAAACTTCAGTTTTTGGAACAACCTTAATTTTCTTCCCGGATAAGAGCTTCACGGAAACCCGCGGCGCTGATTAATGCGGCTGTTGAATTAAAGTCAGTCCCGGACACGCCAGATACTACCACACGGAAAAAATCAACATTATTCTCGTTTGTAAAACGTTCATACGATGGATTTAAACCGGAGTCCCTGAGCCTTGTAAAAGCGTCCAGCGCGTTTCTTGAGTTTCTGTAAGAGCCGACCTGAAAGCGGTAATTTCTTTCCGGAGTTATGCTGATCTGCGGCACTACCCTTAAACCCGAAAAAGCGGCAGGCAGAGAAACCGCAGGGTTTTGAGGAAGAACAACATCAGCGGTGTTTGCCTGTACTGCCGCTTGCGGCGCTGCGGGTGTGGAATTCTGAGGCGCAATTTGCGCGCCTACAGCCGGAGTTGTTATGTGAACCCTGTCTGTACTGACAACGGTAACAGGAGCGGTACCGGTGACGATCATGTCAAGTTGTTCTGCGGCGGCTCTCGAAATATCAATTATCCTTGCCGGAACAAATGGCCCGCGATCATTTACTCTAACAGTTACGCTTCTGTTGTTATGCTGATTCGTAACGATAAGCATCGTCCCAAATGGCAGACTCGGGTGAGCGGCAGTTAACTGCGAAGAATTGAATATCTCGCCGGAAGCAGTCGGGCGTCCTTCAAACTCCCTGCCGTACCATGATGCGATACCTTCCTGGCGGAAAACCTCAGAAGTCTGAGCCATCAATTGAAACGGAATTAAGATTGATAAAAATAATGCAAACAAGAGAATATTTTTCTTTTTCATATTGATAGTATCGGCAGAAAAAAAGCAGATATGATATATTAAAGAATCATGGATAGATTTGTAAATTGTATCGCCCACCAATCAAGCGAGGGGCAGCTCCTTATCGGCGATAATTATACTGCTCTTTTTGATTGCGGCATGATGTTCTGCGGTGAAAAAACTATTCAAAACGTAAAAAACGCACTTAACGACCGGGCTGTCAACATGAATAATACCCATAAACGCACTTTGGATTATATCTTTTTAACTCATACCCATTATGACCATATCGGAGCGCTTCCATATTTCAGAAAAGAATGGGAAAACGTCCGCGTTGTTACAGGTGAAACAGGAGCGGCTGTCCTTTTGAAAAACACTCCCCGCAGAGTTATCCGCGAACTGTCTCTCGCGGCGNCGAGAACNTACAATACTGAACTCAACACGGATTACAACGATGATTTATTTCACGCTGATNTAACANTAAAGGATAACGACATTATTTCCCTTGGAGGGNTATCTGTTCAAACACTCGAAACTCCGGGACACACGAGAGATTCCCTGTCTTTTTTTATACCTGAATTAAAACTTTTTATTGTAAATGAAACACCCGGAGTACTAATGCCGGACAGAGAAATCTATCCTTGTTACCTTACAGGTTACAAGGACACGGTTCAATCAATTAAAAAATGCAGTCAGATTCCTTTCGAACATTTATCAATGCCCCATCGCGGCATAGCCGGAAAAGAAGAAGCAGATGGTTTTTTTGAAAAAGCTCTTAAGGTCAACGCCGCCTGCCGCGATTTTATTTTAGACATGAAAAATAAAAATTTCACCGAAGATGAAATGCTGAAATCCTACTTTAATAAATACGCGAGTGACACGCTTTTACATTACCAGCCTAAGGAAGCCTTTCTCGCCAACGCAAGAGCGGCTATTTCGTGCACATTGAGGGAATTTCAACAGGTTTAGTAAATTAAAATTTTTATCACAAACTTAAAAAAAAAGAGCCGCGGAATTGATGCGGCTCGCAAAAAACAAAAAAAAGCTTGGCAACGACCTACTTTCCCGCACCTTGGAGATGCAGTATCATCGGCGCAAAGGGGCTTGACTTCCGTGTTCGGAAAGGGAACGGGTATTACACCCCTGCCGTAATCACCAAGCAATAAACACAATTTAAGGAACAATAATATGGTCAAGCCTCACGGCAGATTAGTATTGGTCGGCTGAACGCGTCGCCGCGCTTAGACCTCCAACCTATCGACCAGGTAGTCTTCCTGGTGCCTTCAGGGGGGCTGGACCCCCCGGGATGTTTAATCTTGAGGCGGGCTTCCCGCTTAGATGCCTTCAGCGGTTATCCCTTCCGGACGTAGCTACCCGGCGCTTGCTCTTGGCAGAACAACCGGCACACCAGCGGTCCGTCCATTTCGGTCCTCTCGTACTAAAAACAGCTCCTCTCAAACATCCAGCGCCCATGGCAGATAGGGACCGAACTGTCTCGCGACGTTCTGAACCCAGCTCACGTACCGCTTTAATTGGCGAACAGCCAAACCCTTGGGACC
>WQRT01000261.1 GCA_009786625.1 Treponema sp. | reverse complement strand
CCGTGGATCTCATGCGGGTTTTTATCTTCAGGTATCAATCTATCAATCAATCCGATTAAAAACATACCGCCAAGAAAACTTGCAATCGCTATTAATGTTCCTGTTTTTACGTTGAAATGCGCGGACAGCGAATGGACCGCTTCAGCAAACAATTCAACCATGGAAACATAAATCATAACACCGGCGGAAAAACCAAGGCTCGCGGATAGGAATTTAGTATTGCTTCTTTTGGAAAAAAGGGCGATAACGCTGCCGATTCCGGTTGAAAGACCGGCGATCATCGTCAGAAAAAACGCCAATAAAACATTATTCATAAAAATGATTATAACACATCAATTCGATAATAAAAACGCCGATAAATAGACAGCAGTTAAACGTTAAACGCAAAAAATTATACTATGTGAGTATCATTTTCATATGAAAGGATTAATTATATCGAAATGAAAAAAAATGAATATAAAACTAATTAATATTACATTATACAAAAATGTCTAATAAATTGGCGGGGTGAAAAGACTGAGCAATAATAATGACGAAAATCGGTGAGGTTAATTTTTAAATTAATATTATTTTATTTTGAAAATAAACCATAAATGATGGGCTGACAATCAAATTAGGTATAAAATTACCTGCCATACGATAACTATTTTCATTTGAAAGTAAAAAGTATATCGAAATGAAAAAATATNAATTTAATCCAAATAAATGATATTTATAACAAAAATACTGTCTTTTTANAAGAAATTTCCCTATTTGACATTTATTAGTATATTGTCAAACCAACATTATCCACAGCTTATTGACAAANAAACGCTTAACTAATAATTTATAATATAGGGTAGAAGGAGCGTTTTGAAAACAGTTTTTATTGTTGATGACAGCGACACTAANTTAATTACCGCGGAAGAAGCTCTGGAAGACCACTTTCAGGTGATGACAATCCCGTCCGCGGCAAAGATGTTTACTCTGCTTGAAAAAGTAAGACCGGATCTGATATTACTGGATATCGAGATGCCGGTGATGAGCGGTTTTGAGGCGCTTGAAAGATTGAAAACGGACGGTTCGTACGCAAATATCCCTGTTATTTTCCTGACAGGTACAGTCGATGCAAGCATAGAAGAAAGAAGCGCGAAACTCGGCGCGGCCGGCATCGTTACCAAACCATTTGTTCAAGATGCGCTGTTAAGCCAGATTAATTCGCATATATAGAGTATCATGATGTGATAAAGTTGTATGGAGGGTTGTAGTGCGGTCTATTTTAGAAAAAATACAAGCGCTAAATTCAATATACACACAAATGTTCGTAATTGTAATTGCGTTTGTGATCATGGGCGCTTTCAGTATTTTTTTCGCCACCGACAATGAACACAAGCATTTAAAAAAAGACGCGGAAAACGCCATCGTATTTACAGAATCAGAAATAACAGCCAGCCTCATGGAGCCGGAAAGTTTTTTATCCGGCTGCTCAGAAACGATCCGCGGCATGGTTTTAAGAGGCAATGACAATTCTATAATATCGGAATATATATTATCAACAACAAGTTCACTGCTCAAAGACAGGGACCGTATGTACGGATTTATCGATATATACGGAGTGATAAACGGCGTTTATATGTCCGGCAGAAACATGACCGTGCCTGACGACTATGTGCCGCAGGAACGTCCGTGGTATATAGCGGCTATTAATGCCGCAGGGAAAATCGCGCTTTCAGATCCATACAGAGATGTAGGAACTGGATTTACCGTTCTTACATTTTCTCGTTATCTCATTGATGACGAAGGAAACCCGTTTGGCGTAATCAGCATGGATATAAATATGAGCAGGATTTTTAATTACGCTACCACAATAAGCCTTACAGAAAACAGTTATGGAATACTGCTTAACAGCAACCTTGATTTTATAGCGCATCCCGAACAATATTTTTCAAGATTGAATTTACGCAACATAGACAGCGATTTAGCGCTCATAGCGAACGAGCTGGATGCCGGCATTAATGTCAGCGAACTCAGGGTAAATGATTATTTGTATAATAATTCCATTGTATATTTCAGAAAAATAAAAAATAACTGGTTTTTGGGCATCGTTATCCCGGTTCAGGAATATTACAGAAATATTTATTACATGGCGGGATTCATCTTTATAATCGGCATGTTCCTTGCCGCCGGTTTGTGCACAATGCTTTACTTTATCGCTAAAGCAAAGCAAAAGTCCGACATGAGAACGCAGCAAAAAAGCAACTTCCTCGCCACCATGAGCCACGAGATACGCACGCCGTTAAACGCCATCCTGGGCATGACAGAAATTCAAATGCAGAATACGTCTCATCCCAATTCAACAAGCGAGGCGTTTATAAAAATAAATAACTCCGGCAACCTGCTTCTTAGCATTATTAATGACATACTCGATCTGTCAAAAATCGAAGCCGGGAAACTTGAGCTTATTCCGGTAAAGTATGAAGTAGCAAGCCTGATCAATGACATAATTCAATTGAACTATATCCGTTACGACAGTAAACCGATTGAGTTTAAAATTGATATTGACGAAAACATTCCTTCGATACTTGTCGGGGACGAGCTTAGAATTAAACAGATTATGAATAACCTGCTTTCCAACGCATTCAAATACACGGACAGCGGCACAGTTTCATTAGGCGCAAGCGCCGAGTGTGTCGGCCGCGGCGGCGGAGCTGT
>WQRT01000260.1 GCA_009786625.1 Treponema sp. | reverse complement strand
TTACTAAGCTCTTCCTCTGACAGCGGCGGCTGTGTCAGAGCAGTCAAGTTTTCTTTTAGCTGAGCTGATGAGCTTGCGCCGATTAAAACTGATGTTATGCGGTTGTCGCGCAGAATCCACTTAATTGCCAGAGCGGAAAGAGTTCTTCCGCCTTCCTCCGCGATGTCATTTAACGTGTTCAATTTTTTAAGAAGCTGCGGCGTTATGGAAGCCGGTTTAAGGAATTTATTTTTTGACGCGCGGGAACCTTCGGGGATGGAGCCGTCAAGGTATCTGCCTGTAAGAAGACCCTGCGCGAGAGGCGAAAAACAAATACAGCCCGCGCCTTCTTTTTTAAGAACATCGAGAAGACCGTCTTCGATCCAGCGGTTAAGCATTGAATAACTCGGCTGATGGATCAGGCATGGTACGCCAAGGCCGCGCAGAACGGAAACCGCCTTCGCGCTTTGCTCCGCGCTGTAATTGGAAATACCGGCGTATAACGCCTTGCCGCGGCGGACAATGTCAGCTAACGCGCCCATCGTTTCTTCCACAGGCGTATCGGGATCGGGACGGTGGCTGTAAAATATATCGACATAATCAAGCCCCATCCGCTCAAGGCTTGCGTCAAGACTTGCCATTAAATATTTTCTGCTGCCCCACTCGCCGTAAGGACCCGGCCACATATCGTAACCTGCTTTTGTCGAGATGATAAGCTCATCGCGGTAAGGAGAAAGATCATTTTTTATTATTCTGCCGAAAGTAATTTCCGCTGATCCAGGCGGAGGTCCGTAATTATTCGCGAGATCGAAATGGCACACACCGGCGTCAAACGCCGCTAAAACAGTTTCGCGTCCGGTTTCGTAAACATCGCCGCCGCCGAAATTATGCCAAAGCCCGAGAGAAATTTCAGGCAGCCTGATCCCGCTCCGCCCGCACCTGCGGTACTTCATTGTCTCATAACGTTTTTCGTCTGCATTATACGGCATAATAACCTCTTCCGTTAATTGTAACTAAAAATAATATATTAGTACAGGTAAAGCATACTACCAGCCGAAAATACTTTGGAAGAACCCGATTACGAGCCCTGACAGTAAAAGTAAAATTAACAGGCTTTCTTATAAAAAATTAATTTATAAAAATGGTCAGGTCTCTCCATCGGAGAATTCCAAAAATGTATTCCCGCCCGATAGTTTGCTTTACCTGTGTTAATAAATTAATGCGTATAAAAAATAACTGCATAGAGCGAAGGGGAAATCCCTGCCGGCGACATTTGGCTGGATCGCAATAATGCCTCGCCAAAGCGTGCGATAAAAAAGATCAGCCAACAGGAGCCGGCGGGGATTTCCCCTTCGCTCTATGCAGCTAATTAAATCATGCGTCTTTGGTAGAATTAATTAACGTGTAATGCTACAATACCTCATGGCACTTAACTGCGGTATACTTGGACTGCCCAATGTGGGGAAGTCTACAATTTTTTCGGCGTTATGCTCTACTCCGGCGGACGCGGCGAATTATCCTTTCAGCACGGTGAAGGCGGAGGTCGGCGTTATCAATGTTCCCGATCCGCGTCTTGATAAATTGACCGCGATCTTCAGTCCCGACAGAACGATTCCGGCGACTGTCGAATTTGTAGACATTGCCGGTTTAGTTAAAGGCGCGTCAAGGGGTGAGGGGCTTGGGAACCAGTTTCTTTCGCACATTCGCGACGCGGCTGTTTACGCGCATGTCGTCCGCTGTTTTGAAAACAGCGATGTCATCCATGTAAATGAAAAAATCGATCCGGCTTCAGATATCGAAACGATTGATATCGAGCTGGCTCTCGCCGATATGCAGACGCTCGCGAAACGAAAAGAACGCGCGGAAAAAGCGCTGAAAAATCCCAACGAAAAAAAATTAAGCGAATTTGTTTTAACAATTTTAAATGACAAAATAAGCCCCGCGCTTGAAAACGCGCAGCCAATCCGCTCGCTTGGCTTAAATGATGAGGAAAAAGCCGCCATCTATGACTGCCACTTTATCACGGCGAAGCCGCAGCTCTATGTTTGCAATGTCGACGAACACGGCATCAAATCAGGTAACGCGTGGACGGAAGCTGTTAAAAAAAGAGCGCAAATCGAAGGAACGGAAGCCGTGTTAATCTGCGGCAAATTTGAATCCGATCTTTGCGGCATAGAAGACCCGGAGGAAAAAAAAGCGTTCCTTGATGATCTCGGCCTTGAGGAAACAGGGCTTTCCGCTTTGATCCACAGCGCGTACAGACTGCTTGGTCTTAGAACATTTTTCACCACAGGAAAAGACGAGTGCCGCGCATGGACGTTTCACGCTGGAGATACAGCTCCAAAAGCCGCGGGAGTTATTCACACCGATTTTGAAAAAGGTTTTATTAAAGCCGAAGTATACACCTGCGATGATATTTTTCTTTACGGCACAGAAGCGAAGATCAAGGAAGCTGGAAAGTACCGTCTTGAAGGCAGGGAGTATATTGTAAAAGACGGTGATGTGATGTTTTTCAAATTCAACATCTAAATATACGACATTAAAACGTCGTATACTTAATTTTCATTTTCAATGGATATAAAAAATAGTGAATAAATTTTCTGTGCTCAATGATGTTTTCGGGTACTCTTCTTTTCGTCCGGGGCAGGAGGAAGCAATTGACGCGGTTCTTAGCGGGACTGATGTGCTCGCGGTGATGCCGACAGGCGCGGGGAAATCGCTTTGTTACCAGATACCTGCGTTGATGATGGAAGGGATGACTATAGTTATTTCTCCTTTAATCTCTCTGATGAAAGATCAGGTAACAGCGTTAAAAGAAACGGGATGCGCGGCTGTGTTTTTGAACAGTTCTCTTACCAACGAGGAATACGCGGCGGCGATGAATGAAATAAATTCGGGCAGGATCAAGCTGCTTTACATCGC
>WQRT01000259.1 GCA_009786625.1 Treponema sp. | reverse complement strand
AGACGCGAAGACAGGTGGGCAAACTGCATTAAACCCGCTATTCATCTTTTTATGGAACTTGGGTTCCCTGTAAAGGGGCTTAATTTTTCCTTCTGCGGCGATATACCTCAGGGTATCGGTCTTGCTTCATCAACCGCGATTGAAACCGCCGCCGCCATGGCTTTGAAAAATTTGTTTCACGCGCAGATAAGCGAAATGGAATTGGCGCAAAAATTGATGGAATCGCATGAGGAGTTATTCAGCGAAGCGGCCGTGCGGGAAGCGGTGTTCGCCGATTATGCTGTCTGCATGCTGGCGAGAAAAGATCATTTCGTTATCATCGATTCATTAACAGGAGATGTAAAACTAACTAAATCTCCGTTATCGCGTTTTCGGATTTTGCTTGTTGATTCGCGCGTGCCGAGAATGGGCGCGGAGGGTGAACTGGCTCTAAGAAGGGAAGATGTTTTAAAAGGGCTTAAACTTTTATCTAAAAAAAAGCAGGGAGCGGCTTTTAAGGATTTCGCTTCCGCCGATCTTCTTGAAGTGCTTGGAAATTTCCCGGAGAGGATTAGAAGAAGGACAATGCACATTGTCGAGGAGATCCACAGAATAGATGACGCCGTAGACTCACTTGAACGGAGCGATATCGCATCCTTCGCGAAGATTATCTACCGTTCGCATGAAAGCCTGAGAGATCTTTACGAGATAAGCTGTCCGGAGGTTGACTGGCTTGTAAAACGAGCGCAGGAGATCGAAGGCGCGGCAGGTTCAAGAATGACAGGATTGGGATTCGGCGGCTGCACATACACGATCATACGGCGCGAACTCGTGGAAGAATATAAAAAACGCATGGAGGAGTACGAGAGGATTTTCGGATTTCGTCCCGTGACATACGAAGTAAAACTGGCGACAAGGGCAAGGGTAAAATAGACACGTATGAGGATTTTGCTGACAAATGATGATGGAATCACCTCGCCGGGAATAAAACTGCTCGCGGTTGCTCTGCGCAACGCGGGGCACAGGGTATTTGTAGTCGCTCCCGATGTAAACCGTTCGGGGACATCTCATTCAATTTCATTTTTATCAAATCCCCTCAAATTATCGGAGATTGAAGAAGACACATGGTCATGCTCAGGAACTCCTGTTGACTGTATTATTACGGCTTTGCTAGGCGGGATTTACGAGATCTGTATAGCGACGGAAACATCCGCGTTGAATATGGAAAGAGCGCCTGATCTTATTCTTTCGGGTATTAACGCGGGCGCGAATTTAGGCACTGATGTCGTCTATTCAGGAACCGCGGCCGCCGCAAGGCAGGGGAGTTTTTTTGGAATTCCTTCCGTTGCGCTGTCTCTTGTTGACGGTGAAATTCCGTATCAATGGGACACGATAATTCCCTATATAACGGAGAAGCTGATTTCGATTATGGGGTATTGGAAGGCGGGAACTTTTGTAAATGTTAATTTTCCGAATATCGAAAAAAAACCTGCCGCACTTGTTCCTTCTTTTCCATCTTTCCGTTATTATAACGATCGTATAGTTTCATTTATCACCCCAGAAGGCGGTAAATACTGTTTTGCGAAACCGGGGAAGGTGGAGAATATCCCCGAAGACGGCTCNGACTGGGCCGAGGTGCTAAAGCACAATGCCGCGCTCAGCGTCATTTTATCGCAGCCGTCTGTCGCGGATTAGGGGAAGGTTAAGGGAGGAAACCTGAAGATGACATCGAAGCATAGCGGAATGGATGATCCTCGCGGCGTCGAAAAGGATGATTCAGGGCTTAACTTGCAGGAAAAATTCCTAAAAGGAGTGCAGTTTTACCTGCAAAAAAAGTGGGAAAACGCGCTTAAAGAATTTCTTTCCGCCGATACANCAAATTTAAATACCGATGAGAAAATGGAACTCTCCTACTANCTNGGGNTGTGTTATACGAAACTTAATCATTACGAACAAGCTCTTACATTCCTTGAGCAGGTTGTGACATCGGGAAACGATATACTGCGTATTTTCCAGTGCCGCATGACGCTTGCGTATATTTATGTTATTACAAAACGCGAAAAAATGGCGGAGTACGAACTTAAGAGGCTTCAGTCAAGCGGGTTTGAATCGCCGCTTCTTTATAACACGCTTGCCTACGCCGCGTGGATGCAGAAACAGAACAAGACCGCGATCGATTTTTACGAAAAAACGCTGGAGATAGATACCGAAAACGCGACCGCGATGAACAGTATGGGTTATATTCTGGCGGATTCAGGCATTGATGTAATGCGCGCTCTTCGTCTATGCAGAAGAGCCGTCGATTTTAAACCGCAGAACGCCGCCTACCTTGACTCCCTCGGCTGGGCGTATTTTAAAAGCGGAGAATTGATAGAAGCCCGGACATGGCTGCGCCGCGCTCTCGATCTCGCGCCCGATGAAAAAGAAATACAAAGGCACTTCAGGATCGTTACAGGAGAAGCGTTGTGATTGGAAGAAATTACCGCGAACCACACGAACTTTTACTTTGTAATATGTCCGTTATGCGGCATGCAGTTAAAATTATTTGTGTACTTTTGTGGTTAATATTATTCTTCAATTTTAATGTTTTCGCGCAGGAAGGTACTGAACGTCCGGGACCTGTTACAGGCGGCACCGGGACGGCGGCGCTTTCTGCGGCGGATGAGTTCAGGCTCGGCGTTCACGCGTATAACAGATTTGCGTATAACGAAGCGATCCTTTCGTTTGAACGGGCGCTTTCATTCCGCCCGGGACAGCCGATGATTCTTGACTGGCTTGGAAAAGCGTACTANCGTTCAGGTTTTGAGGAAATCGCGGTCAGGCAGTGGAGAGCGGCGCTGGAAGGTTACGGAAGAAACACAGGCACGGGAATACTTCTGGGTTCAAGGATCGAAACGGTCGCCAACAGGCGTTTTCTTTTTCCTGTCGCCGATGATAATGTCCGTTATGTTGAGTC
>WQRT01000258.1 GCA_009786625.1 Treponema sp. | reverse complement strand
CACTGATTTCAAGGCATCCTGCGCGTCGTCACGGTCAATGCCGCGCGCGCATAATGAAGATAAAAGCTGCCGGGGACTGCGTGTAAAGTGAAGCCGCGACTGAAGCCAGAAACGCGCGAAGCGGTTATCGTCAATAAGATTTGATTCGCATAGACCGGAAATTACGCCGCTTACGCAGGTTGAATCAAAACCGCGCTTTTCGAGTTTTCGCGTAAGCCCTGCGCTGCACTGCTCCGCTCTTGCGATCAAGCGTAACGCCGTGCTTTTAGCTTTTATTGATTCAGCCGTTTCCTGCATATTATTTCATTTTTGACCGCGAACCACACAAACCACACGAACAACAAATCCGCAATCCGTTTTCTTTGATATAACCCCAAGAGAACCATGACAACTAACAAGAGCCTCTTCACGGTCAAGGGAAAAGAGAGAATAAAAAAGTTCATGTCTTTCGCGGTAAAATTCCTTTTTGGAAATTCTAGCGTTTGGAGAACTGGAACCGGCGGCGCGCTCCGGGGCGGCCGTATTTCTTGCGTTCTACCATGCGGGGGTCGCGCGTAAGATAGCCGTTACTGCGGAGGCTTGTGTAGTTGGTATGATCAACCTGACAGAGCGCCCTTGCAAGCCCGTGGCGGCATGCGCCGGCCTGGCCGTTGCTTCCGCCTCCGTAGACGTTAATGAGGATGTCATATTTATTTTCGTTTGCNGTCACCATTAAAGGCTGGCGCACCATCAATACATGCTCNCCCTGCGGAAAATACACTGCAAGTTCCTTGCCGTTAATGACGACTTTTCCGCTTCCGTCNCTGACATAAACCCTCGCGACCGATGTTTTTCTTCTTCCGGTACCTATTCCAAGATTTTTAATCATAAAGAGTTTTCCTTTTTATACCTCAAGCTCTGCCGGCTGCTGGCTGCTGTGCGGATGTTCGGCCCCGGCGTAGATTTTTACATTTTTAGCCATCTTTCTGCCGAGCGGCCCCTTTGGGAGCATACCTTTTATCGCGTTTTCAAGCGGCATCTCAGGATGTCTGGCGATGACCTTCTCGAAATTCCTTGCTTTTAAACCGCCGACATAACCCGAATGGCTGTAATACATCTTTTGCTGTGCCTTTCTGCCTGTAACCACGATTTTTTCCGCGTTTATCACCACAACATAATCCCCAATTTCCTGATGGGGAACAAAAATCGCCTTATTTTTTCCCCGGACAATGGAAGCGGCTTTAGCTGCCACCCTGCCCAACACTTTTCCCTCGGCGTTGATAATGAACCACTTCCGTTCCACCGACGCGGGTTTCGCAAATACTGTCTTCATATAGATAACCTTTTATCACCTTTCAAAATTTATAACGGGATTTTAAGAATAGTGAAAATATGAATATCTGTCAAGGGGGGGTACCAATGTTATTATTTACCTCATTCAACTCTAAATTGAAAAAATACCCATTTTTCGATATATTATAAATAGTGAGTGGAAAAATCACCCAAAATAGCGAAAAAACGGCAAATACTCCCGCCTTAACAGCCAGAGAGCAGGAAATTATGGATTTGCTCCTTTCCGGTGTTATTCCCAAAGAAATCGCAAATACTTTGAATATCAGTTACGCTACGGTTTTAGATCATCAAAAAAATCTTTACCGCAAGCTGGATGTTCATAATATAAATGAACTGTTTGTAAAACATTCAAAAGCAAATGGAACAACACAAACAGAGAATGTTAATCCAAATATGCCGGGGAAAACATCAATATTAAATAAGGTAAAATTTAAATCTCCAAAAATTTTAATACCTGCCGGAATAATAGCCGCTGCTTTTATTATCCTTATATTGTTCCTTTTTATGTTAAATGAAAAGGGAATTGCCGCTGTTTTTACGCGATTGGATATATTTTATGATGATTTTGGTTCACATATAACCCTAACGCCGAATATTGAAAAAATACAGGATAATTATACCGAAACTTATACTATTTCCGGACATCTATCTCAAAGAGATTCTTCTTATACCGGAATAATTGCAATTCCAGATCCTTCTACACAAAAAATAATGAAAAAAATGAAGCGTTTTTCATTTACGGTTCTGGGTGACGGTAAAACATATATGGCATTGCTGCCGACAACAGAAGCCAGACAGGAGGGCGGTTCAAATTTTTATGGTGTATTTTTTACGACAAAAAACGGCGTTATCTCAACTTTTACTTTTTTAATTGATCAGCTTTCTCAATCGTCATTTTTTGGAAAAAAAGTTCCGTTTGTTCAGGATAACATCGAAGCATTCCAAATTCAAATTTGGACTAAAGGCGATTTTAACTTGAAATTCTGGGATATCAAGTTTCATTTGTAACCCCCCAATAATCCCCCAAAATTCCCCATGATCCTATGGTTGGAATTGCCGCACATTTGCGTTAATTATTTAGTAATGAGTTTACCTCATACGCGGGTTTATATAAATTATGAGAGGTTGTTCACCGCGTTGCGGTGAATTCGATTAAATTCGCCGCTTGCGCGGCTAAAAGAAAGGTTGTTCACCGCGTTGCGGTGAATTCGATTAAATTCGCCGCTTACGCGGCTAAAAAAAAGGTTACTTATATGAAAAACGTATTAAAAATGATTGGGATTATTGCATTAGCCGCAATAATCGGACTTAGCTTGTTAGCGTGCGGCGATTCTGATAATGGCGGTAATCCCGGAGGAAACGGCTCGCAGCCAGCCGAGCCTGAAGCAATGTCGGGTAAAACTGCAATGCAGTATTTCATTGACGAAGGAATTACCATAGGCATAAATGCCGGCAATTCACTTGACGCTGTTGATACCTGGACAACTCCGGGTAAGCCCACAGGAAGTGAGACAGCTTGGGGAAATGTTAATTTAAATCAAGCGTATTTTAACGGTTTGGCAAGCCTTGGATTTAATATTATCCGCATACCTGTTACATGGAACGGACATATAGGCGCTTCTCCGAATTATATAATTGAAGAAGCATATTTAAGGCGTGTAGCTGAAGTTGTCGGTTACGCGAAAAA
>WQRT01000257.1 GCA_009786625.1 Treponema sp. | reverse complement strand
CTGCCTGATTTTATCAAGAACTTCAGGATGAGAAGAAAACGGCGCTACCCACGCGTCGATGCCGTATTGTAAAAACGCGTCAAGCACTTTCAATGTCGCTTCNACTGTTGCGTGTTGTTCCTTGATGTAAACATCTGCGGCATGACCTGTGTGGCTCCAGCCGAAAATCCAGTTTGATCCGATTAGTAATCTTGGAAGCGAAACTCCCGCGACAGTCGTTCTTGGAAAATTCAATTTATCCCCCAAACTTTGATTAGCATAGATGTAATAATAACATGGAATCAATTTTTTTGGCATAGTTAAAAATTCTCGGATTCTTCCATAATTAACCTCGCTACTGGACTTTTATCATTTAATCTGTTATCTTTTTGATATGTCAGAAAACAAGCAAAACGAAAAACTAACAACCATCCGCCACTCTGTAAGCCATATCATGGCGCAGGCTGTAACAAAACTTTTTCCCGGAACAAAAACCGCCATCGGTCCCGCGATCGAAAATGGTTTTTATTATGACTTCCTCCTGCCGAGGGCGATTACCTCAGACGATTTACCTCTCATCGAAGCGGAGATGAAAAAAATTATCGACAGCCGTCAGGATTTTAAAAAGATCGCGTTAAGCCGCAAGGACGCTCTTGTGTTATTCGCAATGGAGCCTTTTAAAACAGAGCTTATAAACGAGTTGCCGCAGAACGAGGAAATTTCTGTTTACGAAAACCACAGCGCGGAAGGCGCTGTTGAGTGGGGCGATCTTTGCAGAGGACCCCATGTAGCTAACACAAGAGAAATAAATTCCGCCGCTTTCAAATTGCAAAGCATCGCTGGAGCGTACTGGAGAGGCGATGAAAACCGCCAGATGCTTACCCGCATTTACGGAACCGCGTGGGAAAACCCCAAGGAACTAAAAGAACATTTAAAATTTCTTGAAGAGGTTGAGAAGAGGGATCACCGGCGTGTCGGAAAGGAAATGGATCTTTATTCGATTCATGAAGAAGCNGGCGCGGGTCTTATCTACTGGCATCCCAACGGCGGCAGGATGAGGGTCGCGCTNGAGGATTTTTGGCGGAANGAACATTACCGCAACGGTTACGAAATACTTTATACGCCTCACATCGGCAAGAGCTGGCTTTGGGAAACNTCCGGNCATCTTGGTTTTTACAAAGAAAATATGTACAGCCCGATGGAAATTGACAAGCAGAATTATTTTATCAAACCGATGAACTGCCCGTTCCATCTTTTGATTTACAATAATAAAGGACATTCTTACCGCGACCTTCCGCTGCGCTGGGCGGAACTTGGAACCGTTTACCGTTATGAACGTTCCGGCGTTTTGCACGGCCTCCTGCGCGTCCGCGGTTTTACTCAGGATGACGCGCACATCATCTGCACACCGGAGCAGATGGAAAGCGAGATACGCGAAGTTCTTCGTTTCAGTTTAAGCATCTGGAAAGTTTTTGGTTTTAAAGATATCAAAGCGTATCTCGCGACAAGGCCGGAAAGCAGCGTCGGAGAGCAGAGCAANTGGGANGCCGCNATAGAAAGTTTGCGTAACGCGGTNAACGCCGAGGGGCTTCCATACGAAATGGATGAAGGCGGCGGCGCTTTTTACGGACCGAAGATCGACATCAAAATAAAAGACGCTCTTGGNCGCGAATGGCAGATGTCAACAATTCAGTTNGATTTTAACGAGCCTGAACTTTTTAATTTAACGTTCGTTGATAATGACGGCCAGCACAAACGCCCNTACATGATTCACCGCGCGCTCTTCGGCAGCCTTGAAAGATTCTTCGGCGTTTTAATCGAGCATTTCGGCGGAGCGTTCCCTGTCTGGATCGCNCCGGAGCAGGCTGCTGTCATCCCNGTGTCGGAAGCGTTTAACGATTACGCGCAAAAAACCGCCGCGCAGTTAAGAGCGCGGTCAAACGAAGTCTGCAATTTGCGCGTAACGGCTGAACTGAGCGACGATCGCATGAACGCGAAAATCCGCAATTGCCAGACACGAAAGATTCCATACATGCTTGTTGTAGGACAGCGCGAAGCGGACGAGGGCGCGGTATCGGTGCGTCTTCGCGACGGAAGGCAGCTACCCGCGATGAAGATTGACGAGTTCGCGGATTACGCTCTTGAAAAAATTAGCAGCCGATCGCTTGAATTGTAGTATTTACGATTTATCTTGACGTTTCTTACGGATTTTATATTTTTAATATTGTATTATCGTTAATTTTTTAATGATACTGCGGTGTTAAAATAATCCGGAGGAACTCAATGATGGACAGGCTGGTTAGAATTCTAGATCTTTTGTCAACGAATGATTGCATCAAAGTAAACCTGCTCGCGGAATTACTTGATGTCTCGCCTGTTACATTGCGCAGGGATTTAGATCAGCTTGAAAAAAAAGGCATTATCCGGCGCACTCACGGCTATGCTCACCTTGACAATACCGACGACACAGGCAAACGCATCGCGTTCAGTCATTCGATAAAAAGAAAAATCGCTAAAGCCGCCGTGAACATGGTTGTTGACGGCGAATCGGTAATGGTTGAGTCCGGCTCCTGCTGTGTTTTATTCGCGGAAGAACTTGCTCTCTCCGGCAAAAACGCTGTCATCACCACCAATTCTGCGTTCCTTGCGAATTATGTCTGCAAATTGCCTGGAGTAAAAATTATCCTTTTAGGCGGATATCTGCAGCCGGAATCGCAGGTTCTTGTCGGCCCGATGACGACAAAAAACGCNGGCGATTTATTTTTTGATAAATTTTTTCTNGGNACTGACGGTTTTATTCCCGGCTTTGGTTTTACCGGCAGAGATCATTACCGTGTTGACACCGCGCTCGGCCTTGCGAAGTTCGCTAAAAAGATCTATATATTGACAGAATCCGCCAAGTTCAGCCGCCGCGGAACAAACAGCCTTTTTCAATTAGATAAAATCACCGGCGTTATAACCGACGATAAAATCCCAAAAGAAGCCGAGAATGATCTTACCGCGAATAACGTTAAACTGATAAAAGTTTCCGCTGCGGAAGAAAAAATAAAATGGCGCCAATACCCCGG
>WQRT01000256.1 GCA_009786625.1 Treponema sp. | reverse complement strand
AAAATCCCAAAAGAAGCCGAGAATGATCTTACCGCGAATAACGTTAAACTGATAAAAGTTTCCGCTGCGGAAGAAAAAATAAAATGGCGCCAATACCCCGGCCGCCCCCCATTCCTGTTCACTGATAAAAATAATTAAATTCTTGTTGTAATTCTACTATACACTCAATGCAACCCAGTCCCCCGGCTTGCATTAAGTGTATTGTTGTTTGTAGCAATATTTATTTATCAAGTCACAAATCCGCAAGCTGTGGTGAATGAAACTTGCCAATAATGCTTATTATATTCTGCGGTAAATATGACTGCTAATATCATTCATGATTAAAAAACTTATACACTACAGCCGGCGGGTGAGTGGGACAGTAAAACTATTTTTGCCGTTCCCTGCGGAGGAGACCCAATGCCTATGCTGGAATATATTACAAAATTGATCAAAATAATTTATACTATGTGTTTTCTAAATTATTAATACCTTCATAGGTATTGGGGCTCCGCAGCAGACTCTTAGCAAAGGTTTTGCTGTCCCACTCACCCGCCGGCTGTATTGTATAAAATTTTANTAATCTTTTAATATTAACAACAGCCTGTCTTTGGAGATTGAACGTAAAAAACTCGCGAGCCTTGGCCCCTGATCTTTGCCGATTAACGCCTGATACGCNGCGCCGAACAGCGCTTTACCGTCGATNCCCGCTTTTTCGGCGGCTGCGTAAATTGCCGAGGAGCATATTTTGTCGTCCGCGAATTCTTCGATCTTGCGGATAACNTCTTCGCGCAGAATACGGACTGCGTTCTTCTCGATGTCGGATAACGCGCGCGCGGGTTTTTCTCCTTCGGTGAGCAGATGGAAACGGAAATCATCGGGGGCGCAGTTTTCTATCCAGTACTGTGCGCATCCGGCTCTTGTTTTTAACGCCGGAAGATGGCACGGTTTAAGTTCATTATCGTTAGCTGCTATATCGGCTAAGGCCTTGTCAACATCGCCGTCCGCGATTTGTATTAAATTGCACAGATGGCGGAACGGAATCTGATAAGGTTTCTGCCCGTCCGGGTACATATCTTCCAGAGGCTGTGTCTTTCCGTTTATACCGATCTGCGAAAGTTCGTAAATGCGCTTTTCTTTCTGATATGCCGCTTCATCCTTGGCGGCTTCCATCTTCCATGCGATGCGTTCTGTTTTATCGTAGTCTTCGTAAATTTTTATAACATCAAGATCGAATGAAATTGTAAACTCGGTATTTGGTCTTGTTCCGGCGAACAGGTAGCGTGTCAATTCGGGTGTATATATATTAAGCACTTCTTGCAGATCAACCACCTTCCCCTTCGAGCTGGACATTTTTCCCGGCGTTCCCTTTAAGCCGATAAAATCGTAACGGAAACTGACAGGCGCGTCCCAGTTGTAGACTTCTTTACATACATGCTTTGCTGTATCAAAACTTCCGCCGGAACTGTGATGTTCCTTTCCCGCGGGTTCAAAATCTACTTTTTCATATTCCCATCTCATCGGCCAGTCAACGCGCCATGAGAGTTTTACGCCCTTCGCGGTTTGAATGTCGATTTTTTCCTTATTGCCGCATGCTCTGCAGCAGTAAGTCAGGTTCCATTCGCCGTCCCAGCTTTCTACATCAGTTTCGTCCTTATTACACTTTTCGCAGAAAATGGAAACAGGCCACCACTCGCCCTGAATCTTGTGATCTTCGTCGCGGAATTTATCCAGGATATTTTTCAACGTATCGCGGTTTTCGAGCGCTCTGCGGATCCCTTGCGCGTAACGGGAGGATCGGTATCTATCGGCTTGATAAATATATTCCGGGAATATCCCGACCTTGGGCAGGGTGTTCTCGACCTCCGTTTCATGATGACGCGCGTAACTGGAATCGCGTTCCCACGGATCGGGAACCATAATTATCGGCAGGCGCAGATATTTTTTAAGTTCATCCTGTTTCGGCATATTTTCAGGAACCTTGCGGAACACATCGTAATCATCCCATGAATAAATAAAACGCACATTTTTACCAATGTCGCGTAACGCGCGCGCTGTAAGCTCCACGGAAATTATTTCCCTGAAGTTGCCGATATGTACAGTTCCCGAAGGGGTAATTCCGGACGCGCAGGTGTAAAGTTCCTTTTCGCCTTTTTCAAAAATAATTCTCGCCGCGGCTTCGTCAGCCCAATGGTAAATCGTACCGTTATTTGATGTCTTCATGCAAAACAGCATAACATTTTTTTATACCTTGTGCAATTAAAACGGCATTATAAAAAAAGCCGGATAACAGATTTTTCTGTTCCCGGCTTATCAATATGTAAGAAAGAAATTATACGTCGTAATGTTTTCTTTTAAACAACAGATAACCCATGAACGCCAGAGACGCTGTAAGCCCGATTACAGGAGCGATGCCTTCAAACAAATAGCAGAATGAAAGACAGGCGATCACGGCAAACCCTGCGAGAATCCATGTAACACCAATCCAGAAAGAAGTATTTTTTTCGATGGTTCCGGAGAAGCTGACAACGCAGCGGTAGAAGAATAGAACAATTCTGACAATCAGTTTCCAGATTTGTTTGATTAACCAAATAACCGGATCGAGCAGGAAAAGTAAAATCTTGGTTGCGATGATAATAATAAATCCGGCAATGATTCCGTAGAACGCCGTTAGAATATCAATATTAGGTATACTGGACGAGATACTGCGTCTTATTTCGTGCAGTTCATTTGATAAAAAGNTTATNAATGTGATNACGGAAAAGAANACTATAATGGCGGTAACTGTCGCAATCCACTCGCCTGATGTCTGAATAAAACGGCGGAAATTTTTATACCATTCCACCCCATCATCGCGGTTTATTCTTCTGTGCCACCAGATTAACGCGCCAAAAACTCCCGCGAACGCGAAAATCAAAATAATCAATACCGAAGCGGCAATGTATTTCGCTTCTCCCATTCTAAAAACCCCCGAGCTTAAAAACAAACTCAGAGCCGCGATTGGAAGCAGCAGGCTTATGATCGCGAGTAAGCAGCTAACCGGTTTTTTAAACAGAACATTAGTATCGATAAAACTCAGATACGGTTTTACAATGCCCTGTCCTTTC
>WQRT01000255.1 GCA_009786625.1 Treponema sp. | reverse complement strand
TTAGCGAAGCCGCCTTCATTCTCAAACCACATCGGGTTTGTAAAATGATGAAGAGTTAAAAGAGGCGTGATACCTTTACTTTTCATGTACTCAAGAAGACGCCTGTACCATTGTACCGCTTCTTCATCGTATACTCCCTTTTGCGGTTCAAGACGCGCCCATTCAACGCTCAGCCTGTAAATGCTGATTCCCATTTCCGCCATCAGATCGATATCTTCCTTCCAGCGGTTAAGATGATCATTGGCGCGGGCGGGATTCGCTCCGTCGTGAATATGCCCCTTATCGTACCAGTCGCTCCACGAGTGTGTAAAACCGCCGCCTTCAATCTGCGTAGCCGCGGAAGCCGCGCCCAACGTGATGTTTATATTCATATGTTTATTTTAGCATGATTTTTAATAGTGCACGGATATATCTTTACATTCAAAAAATCCAATTTTTTATGTATAGTGACAAACATCAATTTAATCTGTTACAATGACCCCATGCCATTAACGGAACCAGACATAGTTATCCGCCTGTGCCTCGCGTTCGCCGCCGGAACGATTATTGGACTTGAACGCTCAAGCCGCAGACAGGTCGCGGGGCTTCGTACCCATATTTTAATCGCCGTCGGTTCCTCCTGCCTCATGCTGCTTTCGATCTGGCTGCCGCAGCAGTTAAACGGCGGCGATCCGGGAAGAATCGCGGCGCAGGTTGTAACCGGCATGGGCTTTCTCGGCGCGGGAGCGATTATCAGACTTGGAAATAATATAAGGGGGCTTACCACCGCCGCTTCGCTGTGGCTTACCGCGGCTATCGGTCTGTCCATCGGAGCGGGAATGTTTTTGGCCGCAGGTACGGTTTTAGCGCTCGCGCTTATCACGCTTATACTGATGTACTTCCTTGAAAAAAAATTATTCCCCGAAGATAACTGGAAAAAAGACGCGCCTGTACCATGAACGAAAAACACCTGACAGTAACAGAACTGACAGAAAAAATTCGATCCTGTCTTGAAGGTTCATTTTCTTTTGTTTGTGTAGAAGGCGAGATATCAAACTGCAGACCCGCAAGCTCGGGTCATCTTTACTTCAGCTTAAAAGATCAAAACGCGAAAATTGACGCGGTTATGTTTAAAAACAAATTGAGGTCGCTAAGCTTTGATCCGAAAGACGGAATGTTACTGCGTGTGCGCGGAAGCCTTTCCGTTTACGCGCCGAGGGGAACCTACTCCATCGTCTGCGAAGAAATGGAAATTGCGGGAGCGGGAGAGATTCTCGCGATGCTCGAAAAAAGAAAACAAAAACTCGCTGCAGAAGGATTATTCGATACTGAAAGAAAAAGATCGCTGCCGCGTTTTCCTTCCGTTGTCGGCGTTGTAAGTTCTCCGACAGGCGCGGCGGTACGCGACATTTTAAATATTCTTACAAGACGCTCATCAGGCACAAAGGTGATAATCCTTCCCGCGCCAGTGCAGGGAGACGAAGCCGCTTCCATTATCGCTTCACGCATCAGGCAGGCGAATACTTGGCGGCTTGCAGATGTGTTAATTGTGGGAAGAGGCGGCGGCTCGCTTGAAGACCTTCTTCCGTTTTCCGACGAGGAAGTTGTCCGCGCTGTCGCGGAATCAAAAATACCAGTAGTAAGCGCGGTAGGCCACGAGATCGACTGGGCGTTATGCGATTTTTCCGCAGACTTAAGAGCGCCAACTCCTTCCGCGGCCGCGGAACTTGTCAGCGAAAATCTGTTATCTGTCATGGATTCAATAAAAACAATGACAGGTAATTTAAAGAACGCGGTTCAAACGCGCCTTGATAGAACGCGCCTTCTTTTAAAGCCGTTCGATCCGCAGGATATGGAATACCGCTTCCGCACAATATTACAGCCGCGCCTTATCCGCCTTGACGACGCGAAGGAAACATTAATCGATTCAGTTAAAGAAAAAACAGACGCTTTTCGCGGCAGAATTGAACTCGCGCGCGCCGTCATTGAAGCGGCAAGCCCGTTATCTGCAATGGAAAGGGGATTTTCTGTCGTTACTGACAGCAAGGGNAAAATTATCCGCAGCGCGGCTAATGTAAAAAAAGATGATCGCATTGTAATAAGGCCGCTAAAGGGNGAAATTACCGCNGTAGTGGAAAGCGCGAAAAAAGGNGAATGATATGGCAAAGAAAACAACAGCCGCGTCAAAGAACAGCGGGATGAAAAATTTTGAAGAGCGGCTTGAGCGGCTTGAAAAACTTGGAGAAAAAATCCGCAAGACAGATATACCGCTTGACGAAGCTCTTGCAGCCTTTGAAGAGGGGATCCGCCTTGCCCGCGCATTGGAAAAAGATCTAGAAAAAATAGAAAACCGTATTGAAATACTGATGAATGACGCTGACGCAGGAGCGGACGAATCCGCGGAGCTGGATTTGTTTGATTCGGGAGAATGAAATGCCTGAAATAAAGGTATTGCCGCCCGAAGAAGCAAGGCGCATTGCCGCCGGTGAAGTAATCGACCGCCCTGCCGCGTTGATTCGGGAGTTTCTTGACAATGCCATAGACGCATCTGCCTTAAATATCGATGTTTCTATCGATGAAGGCGGCTGTAAAAAAGCCGAAGTTTCAGATAACGGCAGCGGCATGAGCCGCGATGATTTGGAATTATGCTGTCTGACTCACGCGACAAGCAAGATCAGAGGGCTTGACGATCTTGATACGGCGTTAAGCCTCGGTTTCAGGGGAGAAGCTCTCGCCGCGGCGCAGGCTGTATCACGGCTGGAAATAATTACAAGTACGGACGGCAGAAACGCTTTCCGCCTTGAAACGGGACCCGGAGAAAATTATCCGATTGTAATTGAACCAACGCGAAGGACAATAGGCACTACAGTAAGAGCGGTAAATCTTTTTGAAACAATCCCCGCGCGTAAGCGTTTTTTAAAAAGAGAAGGAAGTGAAGCCCTCATCTGCCGGCAGGCTTTTATTGATAAGGCTCTTGCGTTTAACGAAATAAATTTTAAATTTATACAGGACGGTAAACTGAAAGATTTTTTACCGGCGCACTCAACAAAGAAAGAACGTTTTGCCGCCGCGCTTTTACAATCAGGACAGGAATTTTTTTTACATGAAGTGAATGTAACGGGAGA
>WQRT01000254.1 GCA_009786625.1 Treponema sp. | reverse complement strand
GATTTTTTACCGGCGCACTCAACAAAGAAAGAACGTTTTGCCGCCGCGCTTTTACAATCAGGACAGGAATTTTTTTTACATGAAGTGAATGTAACGGGAGAAGGCTTCAGCGCGGTAATTGTAATCGGCGGCCCCGATCTTAACAGAAATGACAGGCGGCAATTATTTATTTTCGCGAACGGCAGAAAAGTGCAGGATTATTCATTGATTCAGGCGGTTGAATATGGCTCGCAGGGCTGGTTTCCCAACGGCGTTCATCCTATAGGAGCCGTATACATCGAAATTGATCCTTCACTCGCGGATTTTAACATTCATCCGGCAAAACGCGAGGTACGCTTCCGCAATCCCGGCGCAGTTCATCAGGCGGTCTCAGGCGCGGTAAAGAATTTTTTTCATAATCTATTTCTTGGCGCGTCACGCAGAACCGGCGCTGATGCAAATAATGAAGTTCCCCCGCACAAACGCACAGGCGCGGAGAACAGCGCAATTTTTAAATTTTCACACGGAGGCGCGGAGAACACGGAGTACACAGCGAATAATGAATACATGGAGAGAAGAGAAAAATTTAATTATGCCAATGATATAACAGGAACGTATAATATTGCCGAGAAATTGGAATATGCAGCTAACAGTTCTGTGTTTTCCGGGACGGTATCCGCGCGATCGGGG
The DNA here is from genome assembly GCA_009786625.1 of Treponema sp. Taxonomy (GTDB): domain Bacteria; phylum Spirochaetota; class Spirochaetia; order Treponematales; family Breznakiellaceae; genus WQXQ01. Next base: position 2,444 of record WQRT01000254.1, on the reverse strand, counting down.
GGGAATTCTTCGGAAGAACCCGTCTATGCGGGAAGGGTGTTCAATCTTTTTATTTTAATTGAGTGGGGAGAGAAACTNTACATAATAGATCAACACGCGGCGCATGAGAGAATTCTTTTTGATAAATTTTTAAAAGANGCGATCCCAAAACAACAGCTTCTGGCTCCGATACCGTTTTGCACGGAAAGCGGCGANGAAGATTCATTTCTGGAGGCAAAGCGGGAGGAACTTTCCGGCCTCGGCGTTGATATCGAAAAAGACACAGACGGAAACTGGCGCATCGAGGCTCTTCCCGCAGACTGGCGGCTCGGTGATGCGGCTACAATAAAAGAAATACTGGATCTTCGCACAGCGGGTGAAAACATGGCAAGACGATGGGCGGCAACCCTCTGCTGCCACGCGGCAATCAAGGACGGCGATTACCCGGATGATGAAACCGCTTTCGCGCTCGGCAGAGAAGCTCTTTCCCTTCCCGACCCGCACTGTCCTCACGGACGCCCGATCTGGACAGAGATCAGCCGTGAAGCGCTGTATAAAGCCGTTAGGCGAAATTAACCTGTCAGATTTTCGTTGCACTTGCTTCTTGAATTCAGGAAACTTAAATTATAAGAAAAGTTCAAAGCATCACGATTTTTTGCGCTATAAGTTTTGCAAGATAGAAACGGGATTCCAGTTCGGCGGGACTGGTGTCAAGGAATGTGTGAAATTCCGCCGCAAAGGATTCAGGTAGAACCGGCAGCGCGCATACCTGATTAAAATAAGCGCGGTGAGACGGTTCAAAGCATTTATTTATACAAAAAAGCGTTAAACACGCGGTTTTTATAAAACCCGCGGAAGCGATAAGATAATGAAACTTATCGCCCTGAAAACACGCAGCTCCCAAATCTGAAAGGAAATGCTCCATCTTTGACTGTACCGTACTGCGCATTTCTATCCAGAAACTGTTATCAATATTTTCAAGACGTTTTCTTACATCGTGAATCCAGTTTGAACGGGAAAAAATAATATCGCAGTTTGCGAGCCTGTAAAATCCGTAAGTGCCGGAATCCTTGATTAACCATAATGATTCGCGTTTTGAACAGGCGATCTCAACAAACTCATCGATTTTTCCGGTTTTTTTATATTCAAGACGGACAGGAATATCACCGATTAAAAACCGGTCTTTATCTCCATGTGAAGAACTTTCAAAAGCCGCTACATCATCTCCAAGCAGGCGGCATCGTTCATCAGCGCCGGGAATACCGCCGCCGCAGAAAACGTCAAGAATAAGCGCAAAATACGGATCTAAAGTATCCTGCAAAGCGGCTTCATTCAACGTAATACATTCCACTCCTTTCCACGATGATAGGATTTCTGTAAAACGATCTACCAATACCTTAGTCTTATATTTCATGACATTTCCCTCTACAATAATAGTAACACGGGATCATCAATATGAAAACAAAAAAAGAACGCGCGAAAATCTTTCTTGTTCTCGTTCCCCACCGGGACACAAGAGCGCATTTACAAAAATACGGCGAAGCGCTTTTCAAAGCGGGTCTTACAGGAGTATTCACTTTCCCGTTTGTTGTTCCGCTCGCTGTTCTTTCGCGGCCATTGGATGACGATGAATTAAAAAAAACCGCGCAAACATTGAGAAAGACTTGCGGAAAATCCAAAATAACAGCGTCATCATTATCCCAAACTCAATTTTCGGCGGAAGAAAACGGAATGTCTATTTTTGGACCATATCTTGATCCTGTTATATCGAATAATTTATATGATAATAAAAAATTTTTATCATTGATATTTCCATCCATAGCGGGAATTTGTTTAATACCGAAGACATGCGAAAATATGATTCGCGGCTGTTCCTGGTTAAATTTTTTAAATGGTTCGCATCCCGATTTTCCCGATCCTCCGCATCTGTCATTCCGCGCCGCTGCGCTTGCGAATATGCACTGGAAACAAATTACGATGGACGGTAAAAAAGTTTACAAGTGGAAGATTGGAAAACTGCGCTGGCTGCCGAGAGTGTGATGCGCCGCCGTAAGGCAACGAAGCAGTTACCGTTTGTTATGTATACCTAGACTTATGGCTAGGTTGAAAAATAAAAAATGTGTGTAAGTCTTTATATCATATAGAATTAGCGTTGTCTAATTCGTCTAACCAAATTATTGAAAATTAGAGTATGTGCAAATTTGACAGCACTATTCTAATGAAAGAGGTTATATGAGAATAAAGGGTACTTTTACGCTATTTAAACGCACTATGCCGTCCGGTCATAAGATTTATTATTACCAATGTTATGATATAAAAGGCAAGCGGCAGTTCGCAAAATCAACGGGAAAATCTGTAAAATCAGAAGCGCATGAATATTGCCTGAAATTGTTTAAAAACGGTTTGCTTATTCCTGAACAGAAAAAACCTACCTTTGCGGAATTTTCATCTGGCTGGTGGGATAT
>WQRT01000253.1 GCA_009786625.1 Treponema sp. | reverse complement strand
GCCCTGAACTTTGCCGCGGTAGGCGAAACAAAATTGAAAGTTCCCAAACTGTATGAGGTTACGCAAATCAACGGCAAGTGGGCTATTGTATGGGACTATGTAGAAGGTACATCGCTTGACATCCTTATGGAAAAAAACAAAGACAAGGCCGCGGAATATCTTGAACGCTTTGTGGATATTCAGATTGATATGCACAAATACAGCGCAAGCTGGCTTCCTCTCCTTGCCGAAAAAATGGAAAGGAAAATAAAAGCCTCCTCTGAAATTGACGCAACCTGCCGTTACGAGCTATTGGGACGGCTTGCCGGTATGCCGAAAGACACAAAACTATGCCACGGTGACTTTAACCCAAGCAACATCGTCATCACCGAAAAGGACGAGGTTTATATTATCGACTGGTCTCATGCTTCACAAGGCAACCCTCTTGCGGACGCGGCTCATACCTATCTGTTGTTCTGGCTGTCGGGTAATTTATCAATGGCTGACAAGTATATGAAGCTCTTTTGCAAAAAGACCGACACGCCGATTCAATGCGTAGAAAAATGGCTTTCCATTATCGCGGCGTCACGCCTTCCCAACTCAAGAAATGAAGAAAAAGAATTCCTTCTTGACTGGGCAAATGTAGTTGAATATCAATAGAAGGGGTTGCACTGCGTTGCGGTGCATTCGATTTAATCGTCGCTTCGAACCAAAGGTTCGCCGCGACTTACATTGAGGTTTTAACCATGAAAGTAACAGTATGTATCGGCAGCGCCTGCCATGTTAAAGGCGCGGCAAAAATAGTAGATGAATTGCAATACCTTATAGCCCAGAAAAATTGCGGCGATAAAGTTGAGCTTGCAGGCGCGTTCTGCATGGGCAAATGCCAAACAGGCGTTTCCGTTACAGTAGACGATGCGTACCACTCACTCAAACCGGAAAATACTAAAAAATTTTTTGAGGAACAAGTCGCGAAAAAGCTGAAATGATGTTGTTCGAAAACTTCAGTTTTAGAACAACTTCCTATTAATAACGCATTTTTGCAGGGTTTTAACCCGAAAAAATGCAAGGACTGTGAGAGAACCAATAGGGTTCTCGAACAAGTCCAAGGGAAGCGGGTATGGACAAAATTACTGTCTGCATGGGGAGTTCCTGTTTCGGCAAGGGAAATCAGGCAACCGCCGAAGCGGTTACGCAGTTTATCGAAGAGCATAAGCTCGAAGATAAAATAGAAGTCGCAGGCTGCCTATGCAGTGGCAATTGCGCCAAAGGTCCCAATATAATGATCAATGACAAACTTATATCGGGCGTTTCGGAGCAGAGCATAGGCGCAGTTGTCGCGAAAGAACTGGAGCTTGTGTTATGAGTCTTTTAAAGAGAAAAGCGCCGGTTCATACGGTATATGAAAAATGTCTTGACTGTTACAAGTGTATCCGCATGTGCCCCGTGAAGGCTATAAAAGTTGTAAAGGGACAGGCGCATATAATGTACGACCGCTGTATTTGCTGCGGGCGCTGCGTAACTAACTGCCCCACTCAGGCAAAGCGTTACCGCAGCGATGTTGAAACCGTAAAGCTGCTAATTTCCGGGAACAAAAAGGTGGTAGTTTCTCTCGCGCCTTCATTTGTTTCAGATCTTCCCGGCTGGACAAGTCAAACAATTATCGCTGCCCTTAAAAAACTTGGCATTCATGCCGTTTCAGAAACTGCGCTTGGCGCGGATTTTCTTTCCGCCCAAATTGCGAAAGACCTTGGGTCGCAAGATATTATAAATGGCGGCGATAAACCCCGCTTTATGATCTCCTCTGCTTGCCCTTCCATCGTCGCTTTTATAAAACTTTATAAACCGGAACTTGCTCCTTTTGTTTCTCCCCACGCGTCGCCGTTATTGACACACGCCCGCTTCCTTCATTCCCGCTACGGAAATGACACCGCAGTAGTGTTTATCGGTCCCTGCTTTGCAAAAAAGCAAGAGGCTGATCTCTATGAAAATGACATTGACGTCGCGATTACATTTCAGGAATTGGACGAATGGCTGCAAAAAGAGCGCATAACACCTGAAAGCGTTGCAAGCCTGGTTACACCCGATTGTGTTTTCCAGCCTCGCCGAAGCGCAAAGGGCGCGTTCTTCCCGATTGAAGGCGGAGAGATAACCGCCTTTGGCGCCTACATATCAAAAGCCGCCTCGGATACCGGGCAAAAAATTAATACCGTTACTGCGTCCGGTATCAGCGTTGTACAAAAAATTTTATCAGGGTTCAAAGTTGATTCCCTTGAAAAACCACTGTTTCTGGAACTCTTGGCATGTACCGGCGGCTGCATTAATGGTCCCGGTGTATCAAGCGCAGTTACGGGAATTATCCGCAGTACAAAACTTCGAGATTACGCCGGCACAGCGGACGACACCCTCGATGACTCCACTCTTTCGATGTCTCCTTCGGTTGAAGCGAACTACCCTCTTTGCGCTCTGCCGCATAATATTTATTCGGAACAGGAGATTTCAGATGCGCTCCAGCTGGTTGGCAAGTCAAACATTGACGATCGCCGTAACTGCGGAAGCTGCGGTTATGACACCTGCCGTGATCTGGCAGTAGCGCTTCTTAACGGCTGGGCGGAAAAATCTATGTGCGCTTCGTACATGCGAAAACTTGCAAGCCAAACAGCTAACGGCATTATGAAATCAACTCCATCAGGAGCGGTCATAGTAAACAAAGAACTACAAATTATCGATTGTAATGAACCCTTTGCCAGAATTATGGGAGAGGAAACAGAAAAATTATATGCCGACATACCGGGTTTAGAGGGAGCAGACTTAACTAAAATCGCGCCCTTTGCGTCGCATTTTAAAACTGTTATAGAATTGAACGGTCCAGACCAGGTACAGTGCGATATCAGAGAAGGCAAAAAAATATTCCATATAAAAGTATTTGCTATCGAGAAAGGCGAAACTGCGGCAGGCATTGTGGACGACATCACAGAGCCAAGAGTGCGCATTGACAAGACTGTCGAACGGGCGCAGGAAGTAATAAAAAAGAACGCCGCCGTTACACAGCAAATCGCATTCCTGCTGGGCGAAAACGCTGCGGAATCGGAAGCTATCTTAAACTCCATCATCGAATCGTACACTACAGAAGAGGAAGAGCACGATGCCTGAAACATCGGTAGCCGAAGGTTCCCGCGGCAGCTTAACCGATAACGCCGCCAACTTAATGATCAAAGATACCTTCATTGAGGTTGAGTACT
>WQRT01000252.1 GCA_009786625.1 Treponema sp. | reverse complement strand
CATCAGGATATTGTGAACGACGTAGCGATACAGGAAGAAATCCCGTCGAAAATAATGGACGAGCACTGGAGCGGCGACTGGGCGATTTATAAAGTATACGAAACTTTTATAAAGATGATAAAACGCGCGCCCGATCCTCTCATCGCGGAGAGATCCGCCGATTTTGACGATGTTCGCAGACGGCTTTTGAAATTGTGGTACGGCATGGACGAGGAAAGCCTCGCAAAACTGCCTGAACCCGTTATCGTTGCCGCGAAAGATCTGCTGCCTTCTGATACGGCGACAATGGACAGAGCAAACGTACTCGCGATACTAACCGAAACCGGCGGTCCGACATCCCACTCCGCGATTATCGCGAAAAGTTACGGGATTCCGGCTGTCCTCGGCATTCAAGGTCTTCTTGAAACCGCGAAGCACGGGCAGTCCGCGGCGGTTAACGCCGGCGAAGGCATTGTTAATCTTGATCCCGACGCCGCGTTACTCAGCGATTACGCGAAAAAAAGCGAAATCTTCCGCCGCGACATGGAGATTACAAGAACATTTCAAAAGAAAGAAGCCCTGACAAAGGACAATGTAAAAATTGATATCGGTCTTAATATCGCGGAAGCCGACGCGCAGGAACTTGAAGCGGCGGATTATACGGATTCTGTCGGTCTTTTCAGAACTGAATTTTTATATATGGGGCGCGACACTCTTCCCGGCGAAGACGAACAATTCGGTGTATACAAAAAAGTTTTAGAACGGTTCGGAAAACGCCCTGTGATTTTACGCACGCTTGACATAGGCGGCGACAAACCGCTTTCCAGCCTCGAACTGCCGAAAGAAGAAAATCCTTTTTTGGGAAACCGCGCGATACGCCTTTGCTTTACCTACCCTGAAATTTTTAAAACGCAGTTGCGAGCTTGTCTCCGCGCGGCTGTTTACGGAAATCTCTGGGTCATGTTCCCGATGGTCGGTTCCATAGACGACATCCGCAAAGCGAAAGAATTTGTTGAAATTGCGCGTAACGATTTAAAGAAAGAAGGAAGTACGTTCGGCGAAATAAAAACCGGTATAATGATAGAGATACCGTCAATCGCGTTATTGGCGCATCACGCGGCGGCGGAAGTTGATTTTGCCAGCATCGGCTCCAACGATCTGTGCCAGTACCTGTGCGCGGCAGACCGTATGAACAGCGCCGTTGAACATTACTACCAAAGTTACCATCCCGCGCTGCTCTCGCTGATAAATCACGCTGTAAAAGCGTTTGCCAAAGCGGGAAAACCAATTTCCGTCTGCGGCGAACTGGGCGGCGATCCGCTTATCACTCCTTTGCTGGTCGGAATCGGGATGAGAAAACTCAGCATGGGCGCGGCTTCCGTGGCGAAAGTTAAACGCAACATCGCGTCATTAACAGTGAAGAAAGCGGAGGAGATTGCTTCCCGCGTACTGGAGTTTGCAACCGCGCAGGAAATTGAAGAGTATCTCCGCCGTATAAGCGATGAAGTAAAATAGGAGGAAATTATGTACCAGCGAATCGTAAAAGTTGTTAATCCTACAGGCCTTCATGCCCGTCCGGGATCGGATTTTGTTCACGAAGCCGCGAAGTTCAGTTCAAAAGTTACAATCCGCCGCATGGATGAAGATGAAGATCCTGTGAACGCGAAATCAATCGCGTTTGTTCTGTCATTGGGAGTGGGCAAGGGTATNGAGATTGAACTGGCGGCTGACGGCTCTGATGAAAAAGAAGCTGTTGATACATTGGCGGCTTTTGTTGAGAGCGGCCTTGGGGAAACTGTTTAGGAACAGTGTGTTATTTGCATAGTACAAATTCCGCACGGGTTAGAAAATGATCGAGGTAATTAAATCTAAAAACACTTACTGTACCGGCTGTAACCGGTGCGTCCGCGAATGTCCGATGGAAACAGCCAATGTCACCTATCAGGATGAAACCGGAAATATCAAGGTAAGAATTGATTATGAAAAATGCATTGTCTGCGGCAGGTGCATTACGGCGTGTAAACATGACGCGAGGTATTTTGAGGACGATACTGCGCGGTTCTTTGATGATTTATCAAAAGGCGTTCCCATTTCGCTCATTGCCGCGCCTTCGATCAGAACGAATATCCCCGAATATAAAAGATTATTTACATATTTAAAAAGACTCGGCGTAAAAAAGATTTACGATGTTTCTCTCGGCGCTGATATTTGCGTTTGGGCTCATGTTAAACATATCAGGGAAAATTCGGACGGCAGAAAAAAAATCCCGCCAATGATAACGCAGCCATGCCCGGCGATAGTTTCTTATATNGAACTTTACCGCAATGATTTACTGCCGATGCTTTCTCCTGTACACAGTCCGATGGCATGCACATCAATNTATATGAAAGATTATATCGGTATAACNGACAACATCGCCGCGGTATCTCCGTGCATCGCNAAATCAAAAGAATTTGATGAAACAAAACTCGCGCAGTACAATATTACGTTTACTTGTCTTGTAAAATATTTGGAAGCGAATAATATTACTCTCCCCGATGAAGAGACTCAGTATGATCACAATGAAAGCGGTCTTGGTTCATTGTTCCCCATGCCGGGAGGCCTTAAAGAAAATATTGAGTATTATCTGGGTAAAAAACTTCACATAACAATAGCGGAAGGAAACGACGTGTATGAAAAGCTGGATAAATATCTTGTAACTCCGCGTGAATTTCTGCCTGATATTTTTGACGTGCTTAACTGCGCGGAAGGCTGTAATGTCGGTTCCGCGTATTTACATGACAGGAATATTTTTGAAATCGATAAAATAATGAGTAATAACAGAAAAGCGCTGGCTGAAAACACCAGAGACAAGTATTATCAATCAATATACAGTTTATACGACAAGACTCTTGATTTAAAGCGGTTTATAAGGAAATACAGTCTTATTCCGGTTGATATCCCGCACATAACCGACGAGGATATTAATAATGCCTTTACAATGCTTGGCAAAAATACTTACGAGAAACAAAATATTGATTGCGGCGCGTGCGGCAGCGAAACATGCAGACATATGGCAAGAAAAATTGCGCTTAACGTAAGTATTCCGGTTAACTGCATTGTTAAATCAATAGAAGACGCCAAGACAGAACACGAGGATAATGTCCGTACGCATGAACAGTTGACAGAGATGGAAAAAAATTATGAGGCGGACGAACTTATGCGGAATATGCTCGCCGTTAATCCTCATATTAATATCCTGTTTGACAGTCATTTTAA
>WQRT01000251.1 GCA_009786625.1 Treponema sp. | reverse complement strand
GGAAAAGAATAACCCGTGGCGTGTTTAACCGCCGATTGTACAGGGCTAAGCGACGGGTCGGCTATCCACGGGCGGTCAATTCTAAAACAAATCTTCATACCTTGAACGGTTAACCCTGAGAGAAAGTACGCGATGCCGATTATGTACGCTGTGCGTTTACTTATGCACCAGAAGATCGCGCAAAGTATAACTATCCCGATGGTTTCTTCACCGAGACCCGTAATTACGCTGATTACCGTATCAAGAAAAGGCGTTCGTATGCTTTCCAGAAATTTTAAAAATTCCATTTTATTCTCCGTATTTAATATTAAATTATCGTAACATATAGTTTAATTGATGTAAATAAATTTGTTAAAGATTAGAAATTGATATATAATCATACGAATAAGGAGTATTTCCATGACAATACAGCAGCCCGGTGAAAGTATGTATTATCAGTTTATATACGATTGCGATGAAATTGAATGGTTCTACAAATACGCTGTACCGCGCGTTGAGCAGGACAAAGTTCTCTTTTGGAGTCTGAGTGCACGAAATAAAATCCTTAATGAAGAAGAGAGAAAATATTATATGCTTGGGCGCTCGGAGATGATGAAAAAATCCGTGATTCGGAAAAACGGTTTTTCTTTTTTTATGGAGAGTTTAAGGTCTGTTGAATGTCATAAACACGCGATGCTGACAAAGTCAAGAGTGCCTTATCCCCAGAAATGCCTGCGGCTTTACTGGAATTTAAACGCGACATCGGTCAGAAAAGTGATCTTTGAGCAGCAGAGGTTAATCAACGAATACAACGAGGAGATGATCGCCGCCGCCTTAAAAAAAAGCGACGCCGCGATTGAGTCCGCGTTTCATAAAATGAGGCGCATATTTGACGCGACATTGTCGTTATACGCAAGAGCTTCAGCGGAAAGAATGTGGTGCGATTTTGAAATTGACATGGAAGCGGATGATCTTGATAAAGATTCTTATCATCAATTTATAAATCTATCGCGGAAATTTTTGACGGAAAAAATCAAAAAAGGAAATTTCCTTATTGTAACTTCTCCCGGCGGTTTACATTTTCCTGTAAAAAAAACCGCGCTGACATTTAATCCGCAGGAGTTAATAAATGGTTTGGGCGGTTTAGCAAATGAATGCCGTTTGTCAATAATCGAGTGTATTAGAAACGAGAATGAGATGATCGTTCTTCCGGGAACATACGCCTACCGCGCGGACGGTTCTCAGGCTTCTCCCGTTGTTCTTAATAAGGATGATTTTTCTCCCGGCGATGAAATTAAAAAAGAGCCTGAGTAAAATTCTTATTTAAAATAATTTATTTTACAAGATATTTTTGTAATACTGTAAGGAATTCGATTACATCAATCGGTTTGCCTATATGCCCGTTCATTCCCGATTCAATGCATTTTTCAATGTCTTCGCGGAAAACATTAGCTGTCATCGCGATTATCGGTATTTGTTTACGTATATGCGTTTGTGTTTCATCTTTGACAGAACCTGCCGCGTTTGTATTTGTTAGTTGATTTTCTAATACTCTTATCTTCCGCGTTGCGTCATAACCATCCATCTCCGGCATTTGCACGTCCATTAGTATCAGATCATAATCCGGGTACTTTTTGAACATATCAACCGCTTCCAGTCCGTTATGCGCAAAATCAACTTCCAAAAGCGTCGGCGCAACCAGCGTTTCAATTATTTCCCGGTTAATTTCCACATCTTCGGCAAGTAGAATTTTATAACCTTTAAAAATTCCATCATAGTTGATCTTTTTTTCTACAATCGTATCAGTTTCGTTATTCGATGTGCCGCGTTTTTCCGTTATATTAAAAAAGAACGAAGAGCCTTTTCCGGGTTCGGACTCAATTTCAAGACTGCTTCCCATTAATTCAACGATATTTTTTGATATTGAAAGCCCAAGCCCGGTGCCGCCGAACTTGCGCGATGTTTTTGAATCAGCCTGCTGGAACGCGTGAAATATCAATTTGTGCTGTTCGGGATTTATTCCGATTCCCGAATCTTTAACGGTTATTTTTATAGTATACAAACCGTTTTCTTCGCCGATTAAACGCGCGTCGAGAGTTATTGAACCGCCTTCGGGAGTAAACTTGATCGCGTTGCTCAGCAAATTTGTGATAACCTGCGCCAGTCTTTGATCGTCGCCTATCAATACGCGCGGTATGGATTCATCAATATATACTGACATCTCTTGTTTTTTTTCATCGGTGCGGAAACTGATTATATTGACAACACGCATAAGAGTTTTTTCAAAATTATATTCTTCATGCGACAGTTTAAACATATTGGCTTCAATCTTTGACATATCAAGAACATCATTAATGACACCTAACAAATGCTGTGACGCGCTTTCGATCTTCTCAAGGCAGTAATCTTTGCGCGGTATATCACCCGCTGATTTTCCGATAAAAGTCATACCGATAATTGCGTTCATCGGCGTACGGATCTCGTGGCTCATGTTCGCGAGGAATGCGCTTTTTTGCCTGCTCTCCTCGCCGGCTTTTTCTCTTGCTTTGTCAATTCGAATCAGAACTAAAATAAGCGCCGTGGATAAAATCGCGCCTAAAACTAAAAGCACTATCAACATTTGATTTGTACCGGCGTAAAACATTTTTTTTGGAGATAACAGCATTAAATGCCAGCCGTTATCAAGAAGACGCGTAAAAACAATGACATCTTCCCCTTTCCAGTTTTTCATGGGGCGTTCATATACTTCCATGCCATTATAAAAAAAATCTTTAAACATGGAGATTCGAAGTCCGGGATCATCCATGCGCCTTCCCACATAGGAGGGGTTCGCGTGAGCGAACATGGTTAAATCCTGAGCGGCAATCGCGCCGTACCCGCCGTCGCTGACAGCCGCGTTAACGACAATCTCGCCGATCTTATCCATCGGAACATCGATACTGACAACGCCGATGCGTATATCATCCTTATCATGAATACATATAGAATATGAAATTATATATTCACCAGTCATGTAATCAATGTACGGCATTGTTTCAACGATATTGCCGCAGTAAGTAATCGCGTCCCTGTACCATGACTGATCGAAAACTGAAAAATTTTCCGGCTGAACCCAATTGATATTTTCGCTGAATAAATGAACCGGCCCGCCTTCAATCGTTTCAAAATAACCGTATAAGCCGTTAACATTCGATAACCCTGATTCTTCTGAAGAAGCATAATCGCTGATGACATTTATATAGTGCTGAAGATGTCTTATATT
>WQRT01000250.1 GCA_009786625.1 Treponema sp. | reverse complement strand
TAATCAAAAATAAAAAATCCCGCGGTAAAGACAGCAAGGGTAATAAAACCGGCGATTCCTGTCATTCCGGCAGTCAAATCGTTTCCGCCGCTGGTCGCGATTATCGAAAGTCCCGCGAAGGCGTTCAATGTACCGTGTGCAATCGCGGCAGCGATCACCGACTTTGATTTTATTACAAGGTACTGAAACAACGGCGACAACAGGACGCAAAAAGCAATCATCATGAAAACGCCGGTTACAGGATGCTGCGGATAATTATGCCCCATCAAAATAAGCGGCGCATGCCAGATTCCCCATATAACCCCGATTAACAGAGCCGCGGTAAAAAAATTCCTTTCTCTGAACGCCTTTAGCAGAAACGCCCTCCAGCCGGTTTCTTCCCCGAACGCGGCAAGAGCGTTTACCGTAACTCCGGCAATCAATCCCTGAATAACCGTAAGCAGGAAGAAATTAATCGGGAGAGAATTCATTTGATTTTTAAAATCTTCTATCTCTTCCGCAGTAATGCCTTCATATCTGTCCAGTAATCCGGTCATCTCAGGATTGTAAGAAATACCGGGCAACAGGACAGAAACGCCGAGTGAAACAAGAACAATGACAGGAATGATCAACCACGCGATAACGAACCACCTGTTGATCTTAAACGAGATTAAAAGGCCGGACATGATAGGTTCATTGTGAATTGTTTTAACAATGACAGCGGAAACAAAAGGGATAAACATATAAATTACCCCAAGCACCACGAAACCAATCTGAGCGTCAAAATTATCTTTAATTAACCAGTAAATGGCGGCAAGTGAATAACTGATAACGAATGTCAGAATTAAAAAAAGGATCGTTTTATTAATTTTATTCATATACTTCTCCAGTACCCATTGTAAATTGATGGTTGATAATGTCAATAGGATGATTGGTTAACAACGCCTTTATGTTATAATGCGGTTGTGAAAAACATTCAGGTAACTGCACTTCTCATTTTTTTTACCGCAATGAGCGGCTGTGTAAAGCAAAACAGCGGCGGCATGACAATTATTAATGGAATATTATCAACCGGCGTTGAGATCGGTTACCCGCCGATGGAATATTATAACGCGGACGGAAACCTTACAGGCTTTGACATAGAACTGGCAAGAGCGCTCGCCGAAAAGCTAAAGATGGATATTAATTTTATTGACACATCATGGGACGGAATCTTAGCGGGGCTTGATACTGGCAGATATGACATGGCTGTCAATGTTACTGTCCTTCCTGAACGGCAAAGACGATTCAATTTTACAAAGCCATATTTAGACAGCTCCATGACAATCGTGTCTTTAAAAAATTCAACAGTTAGTATCAGAACGCCGGAAGATATTAAAGGACTCAGGGTATCTTATCAAAATGAAACAACGGCACAATATTTTGCTGATAGATTAAGGCGGCAGGGAATTAATTTTTATACATTCTCCTACGAAAAAATAATTAATTGTTTTGACGATCTAAAACTTGGACGCCTTGATTTAATCATCGTTGATAACATTGTCTCCGCTAATTACGCATCGGCGGAGAACAGCCCGTTTGAAATAATCTGGCAAGGACCATCAGGAGAATACATAGCGATTTGCCTGAAGAAGGGAAACGATGCGCTTACAGCAATGCTTGACGAAGCTCTTGATGAACTATTAAAAGACGGAACATTGCCTAATATATCTTACAGATTTTTCGGACAGGATTTAGTAACACCTGCAAGGCTTACAAATTGAAATCAAAAGTATTTCGCGATATAATTTTCTTATATGGAATCAAACGAAGATATTAAAAAATTATCTGCGATGATAAAAGAAGCAAAGCATCTGGTTGCGTTAACCGGAGCGGGTGTAAGCACGCTTTCGGGAATCCGGGATTTCCGCGGTAAAAACGGTTTATACAAGGAAATGGACGCAGAGAAAATCTTTGATATAAATTATTTNGAAAAAGATCCNTCCTTCTATTACAGTAATGCCGGATCATTTATCTACAATCTTGATGAAAAAGAAGCGTCNATTGTTCACACAGTACTGGGAANACTTGAAGAACGCGGATTTTTAAAGGCGTTGATCACGCAGAACATTGATCTGCTGCACCAGAAAGGCGGCAGTAAAAACGTAATCGAGATTCACGGGTCGCCTAAAATACATTACTGTATGCGCTGCGCCGGAGTCCGTGTAAGTTACGAGGACGCGGCCGCGGAAGTACGCAAAGGCGGGATGCCTAAATGCCCGAAGTGCGGAAGAGTCCTAAAACCCGCGATAACATTTTTCGGCGAAAGCCTTCCGGCGCAGGCGTTAAGAGACGCGGTGACAGAATCGCAGGAAGCCGATGTTATGCTCGTTCTTGGAACAAGCCTGACTGTCTACCCTGCCGCATCCATGCCGGAGTACACATTGCGTTCAGGAGGCAAAATAATAATCGTTAATAATATGCCGACTCCTCTTGACGGCAGGGCCGATCTTCATTTTGATGATCTAGGTTCTGTTTTTGAGAAACTACAGGCGGATATATTTAAATGAAAAATGAATTACTTCATTCTTTAAAAATAAGAGCCGAAAATAGAAACAGGAGAGACCCATGAAAAAATCAATTATTTTTCTATACGCTTTTTTAATAACGATTATATTTATACCGTATGGCTGGACCCAGTCAGGTTCAGGTTACAGAGGGCAGAGCCTGAATGGAGCTACAGGATTGTATTCCATTCCTTCAGGACGAATAGGCTGGGAGAGCGGCGGTTTTGGATTTGATGCCGGGTACAGAGCTNTCGTTAACAATGACAGAGGAATATCTCAAATACCCGCCGTAACGATTAGCCTGTTAAACTGGATAGAAATATCANCGGCTATTGATATTCAGCCTGTTATAACAATCGGCGGATCAGATCAGGAGAACAACGATCTGATGTTCGGNGTTAAGTTCAGGCTGCCGACNGGCGCTAATACTTCGGTCGCCTTTGGCGGCAATATGCAGATGATAAATATCGCAAACAAAGANAANTATAATTATTTTGCGTACCAGCCGTACATGGCAATTACATACACAGGAACATTTTTTAACATGACAGCCGAAACAACGGTTGTATTCGGGAAAACATTTTATACATTCGGACCGGATAATAACAGCGACATTGATTTTGGCATGGGATTCGATATTATTTTATTCCCGGATGTTTTTGGAAACGCTGTCCACTGGATAATTGATTTCGCGAATTTCAGTTACAGCGATAATGC
>WQRT01000249.1 GCA_009786625.1 Treponema sp. | reverse complement strand
TGTCAATGGTAATTAAACGAAAAGGTTGTAGATCAAAGCGGCGGCCGCTATGTTGTAATATTAAGATAGTTGTGATTATTCTTATAAAAAGGTTTTCGTCACCTTATTTGTCATTTCGAGTTAAATTTAGTATCATCAATACAAAATGGAAAATTACTCCCTGATGCATTTGGATCTCCGCACTCCCCTTTTTTACACAAAATCCGCCGTTTCGGATGTGGATGTTCCCCCGCTTTTCCCGGAAAACGATGAGTTCCTGTTCTGTTTCAATTTGAATCCGGCGCAATGCCGCAGTATTGAGCCTGTAAGGGAGCAGTTTCTGGGAGATTTTTTATTTTCCGGCGTTAAAACTGCCGGTTCAAAGGCGGATCAATCTGTTTCATTGCCCGCCGGGGAATACCTTTTTGTACAAAGCCGCGGGAAATCCCCCATGAACCGGGAAGAATGGCTGGATCTCGCTGTCGAACAGCAAAAAGACGGTTTATGGGAGCGGCATCAGCTTGGAGATATGCTTTATATCAGATTTTTATACGAAGACGGAGCAGTTGTAACGCAGCTTTTTAGAACAAAAAAATAAAAAGGTAATTGCCGCTTGAGCCTTTTCCAAATCCCGGTAAGTTTTGGGACAACCTCAAGCGGCTGCCGCCGGTTAACCTTGCAGCCTTACAGCTTCGACCATGTACCTGATGTCAAACCCGCTTTCGGCGGCGCGTTTCATCTCGATTACAAAGATGATCGATCCGCCGCCGGCGTCAATTATTACCCTTTTAATGTTGTACTGCGATATCCGCTGGCGTGAAAAATTCGGGCTGCCTATGGTGTAGTTCCTGACCTGGCCGTTTTCCGAGCGGGATTCCAGCGCTATATGGAAAGATGATCTGACATTAATGCCGGTTCCGCTTACTACGGAGATCAACTGCGCCGTGTACCTTTTCCCGGTGAGAAAATCGCGGAATGTGATTATTTCGCCGCGCGGAGGCGGATTTTCATCTCTGGAGATATAGAGGGGAAGCCCCTGATTCTCAAAAATAATATTATGCCGGTTTGTTAAAGCGGAATTACCGGCGAGCAGTCTGTAAAAAACACCCGAACCATCCTGTCCGGCGGTTATCGGGGAATTTTGAGTAAAGGAAAGCCTTCCGTTCGGGACAAAAGTGTTTGCNGCGACATCGACGATATAAAGTTCAGCCCAGGGGCGCAATGTTCCCGATAAAACGCCGTGCTGGCCGAACATATATGTCCTGCCGTCCCGCGAAAAGCCTAAATCGACAAAAACAGCGGAATCTCCCGCCCAAAGAGCGGAAACAGATATTAAAAGAATTATTAGAATAAAAACCAATTTTTTTAATAGCATAGAGTTCCCCTTAATTCTCATTATCGGTATAACACTTTTTGTCTTGAGATAAAATATGTATTAAGATAGACTGCGTTATGACTCTTTCCGAGAGGAATATTTTCCTGGAAACCGCGATTTTCTTCTGCGCCGCCGTTATCATATATATAGTAGTATCTTCTTTTTCCATTATCCCCTTTTACCAAGAAATGGATGAAGGCATCCGCCGTCCCGCCTATTTATTTCAGATGATTTCGGGTTTATTATCCGGTA
This sequence comes from Treponema sp., assembly GCA_009786625.1. GTDB lineage: Bacteria > Spirochaetota > Spirochaetia > Treponematales > Breznakiellaceae > WQXQ01. The sequence continues at coordinate 1,666 of WQRT01000249.1, read as the reverse complement.
ACAGCTTTTTGGCAGTTCACGCCATTTTAACGCTCGCGGCTTTATTTTCATTAATTACAATAATAATCATTTTTTTCTTTTTTGAGAGGACTCATTCCCCCGAAATCCCCTATATCGCNCTGTTTGTCATTTCTTTTTCCTTTGAGGCATTGCGNCTTATCCTGCCCCTGCATTTGATCTATCATTTTCCAAATATNTATTTGATCATCGTGACGCGGATATTNTATTTNGCCAGATTTTTCGGCATTTTTTCGCTTTTTACCGCCGGGGTCTGCGCCGCGGGGTTGGAAATTCAAAAAACCAGAAACGCAATTATTGTAATAACTGTGGCGGCTCTCGCTATTACAATCAGAGTCCCGATAGACGTTTTGGCATGGGACACAAGCCTTAATATGGTAAACGGTTTTTCTTCCATGTTCAGAATAATCGAACTTTCGGTATTTATTACCACCATGATCAGTTTTCTTGTCGCCGCGAAAAACAGGGGTTCGCGTGAATACATTTACATCGCGGTTGGAGTCATGATCTCCCTCGCGGGAAGGAGCATCCTTCTCGGCACCGATAACTGGATAGGACCTGTTCCCGGAATTGTGCTGTTGTCGTTTGGAACATGGTTGATCTGCTCCAAACTGCATAAAATTTATTTGTGGCTTTAATATTGAAGCTTTACTACCGAAAATAGATCAATGTTATCGAAAAATAAAATTTTCTATTCCGCTCTCATTTTTTTGACGGTTTTTAGCTCTGTCCCCGCGCTTCATGCGGTAACTAATCCCGATCCTGACTTGATTTACAGCAGTGCGCCGATTTTTCCGCACATGCTTTTTACGGAGACNATTACAAANTGGAGAAGNGCGGAATCTTCTCAGCCTTATTGGGTTCATACAAGCGAAGAACTGGAAGACCTCGATCTGCTCGCNTCTTATCAAATTTCATTCCTTTTGAATAATGATATTTTGGCGTTTTACGGCCANCCGAATTCCAGAAATATGGGGATTCTGGGGCGGTATTCAATAGAAGAACTTGATCAAAGACTNACAACNCTTGCCGCGGAATATGAAGCCGCAAGCGGAGGCAGGCGCGTACAAAAAGCTTTTTATCTAATCTACGGAACAGTCTGGCCGCAGGGCGACATCGGAATACTCAGGCACGATATCGTTATGCGCTACATCGAGTACGGTCTAAGGAACGATATTCTGGTTTTTATCGATCATCAGATTGGCCGCTTTGACCCGATAGCTTGTCTTCAAAGAATGCTGCCGTATCTTCAATACCCGAATGTTCATCTTGCTCTCGATCCTGAGTGGCGGACAGAACGTCCCGGCCTTGAACTTGGACACGTTACGGCGGAGGAAATAAACAGGGCGCAGCAGGTGATGGAAGAATATATAATTAATAACAATATTCCCGGCGAACGACTTCTTGTGTTTCATCAGTTTAATCATGTCATGATCAGAAACAGGCAGAATGTAATTTCAAATTTTAACAGGGTAAGATTGATCCACTGCGCCGACGGTATCGGAACGCCGGCCATGAAACGCGCTTCCTACGCGATGAACGCGCGCGCTGACAATATGCCGCTTAAAGCTTTTAAACTTTTTTATAACTTTGAAATACCGGGCGCGGGGGTTGATCGTCCATTAATGACACCCCGGGAAGTATACGA
>WQRT01000248.1 GCA_009786625.1 Treponema sp. | reverse complement strand
TGGACACTGTTACTACAGCGGCGACCATCCTGCTTGCCGGAAATGAATACGCTTCCTTTGAAACATCTTTATTAAAAAGTTTTGATATATTAGGGCACTGCCTGGATGTTGACCGCGTTCAGATTTGGCGTAATGAAGTTAATGAAAATGATCTTTACTTTGTGCTGCGCTACGAATGGCTCAGCGATTTCGGCAAAGGCTGCACTCAGATACCGTACGGACTTCAATTTCCGTACAGCATGAAGCCGAACTGGGAAAATCTTTTTTTACGGGGCGAGAATATAAACGCTCCCTTGTATGAACTGTCGCAGGACGATCAGGATTTTCTTGGGTACTATGATATTAAATCGATTGTGATTATCCCGATGTTTCTTGACGGCGATTTCTGGGGGTTCTTCAGCCTCAGCGATTGCCGCCGCGAACGCACTTTTTCGCAGGAAGAGGTCAGCATCCTGTCATCCGCTGGTCTTATGATGAGTACCGCTGTTAACCGCAACAACCAGATTATGAAGATGCGCGAAGCGGAAGAACGTACTCAGATAATGATCGACTCGGCTCCGATTTGCGCCTTCTTCTGGGATAAAAACATGAGAGTTATCGACTGCAACGAAGAAGCGGTTAAAATGTTTGATTTAATCGATAAGCAGGAATTTATCGATAAATTTTCACAGCTTTCGCCTGCGTATCAGCCTGATGGAATCTTATCAACAGTGAAAGGCGGCTTACTCGTCAGAAAGGCGTTAAAGGACGGCTACTCGCGTTTTGAGTGGCTGCATCAGAAACTGAACGGCGAATTGATCCCCGCGGAAATTACTTGCGTGCGCGTTAAACACAGGGATGATTTTACCGTTACGGAATATATCCGCGATCTGCGCGAGCAGAAGGCAATGATCGCCGAAATGCGCAAAGCTGAAATTGCGGAAGAAAGCAGCAAGGCGAAGAGCGAGTTCCTCGCAAGGATGAGCCACGAAATCCGCACACCCATGAATGCCATACTCGGCATAACCGAAATTCAGCTTCAGGATAATGAACTTCCGCAGACCACAAAGGATGCTCTTGAAAGAATTTATAATTCCGGCGATCTTCTGCTTGGAATTATTAATGATATTCTCGATCTTTCCAAAATAGAATCCGGCAAACTTGAAATTGTTCCCGCGCAGTACGATATCGCGAGTCTTGTTCACGATACTGTTCAGCTTAACATTATGCGCTACGAGAGCAAGCCAATTGTTTTCAAACTGCGTATGGACGAAAATACTCCCATAATACTTGTAGGCGACGAGCTTCGCATAAAACAAATATTAAACAATTTACTGACCAATGCTTTTAAATATACCGACGAAGGCACTGTAAACCTTGATGTCTCCGCAGAAAATGATATTGGAAATTCCAGCACGCTGCTTATTTTCCGCGTAAGCGATACGGGGCAGGGGATGAGCTCCGAACAGCTTAGCAAACTTGGCAGCGAGTATTCCCGTTTTAACATGGAGGCGAACCGCAAGACCGAAGGTACAGGACTTGGGATGAGCATTACGCGCAACTTGATCCGGCTTATGAACGGAGATATTGAAATTGAAAGTACGCCGGGAGTAGGGTCTGTGTTTACTGTGCGGCTTCCGCAGAAATATATTGATAACCAGTCAATCGGAAAAGATATGGCGGAAAACCTGATGCAGCTTAACCACGCAAGCGCGGTAAAAATTAGGAATGTGCAGGTTAAAAAAGAGTACATGCCTTACGGCAGCGTTCTTGTCGTTGACGATGTGGAAACGAATCTATATGTCGCAAAAGGACTTTTAGCGCCTTACGGCTTGTCAATTGATATCGCGTTAAGCGGTTTTGAAGCGATAGAAAAAATAAAAGACGGCAATGTGTATGATATAATTTTTATGGATCATATGATGCCTGTAATGGACGGCATCGAGGCGGCAAGAGTTATCCGCGGTACAGGCTACTCAAAACCGATTGTCGCGTTGACAGCTAACGCGCTTACGGGACAGGCCGAGATGTTTATGCACAGCGGTTTTGACGATTTTATTTCCAAACCGATAGATATCCGCCGTTTAAATATTATTTTAAATAAATTAATCCGTGACAGAACGCCTCCAGAGATAATTGAAGCCGCGCGGCAGAAAAAAGTAAAGATGCAGGATGTTAACCAGCAGACGATCGCTTCCGGGCTTGCTGAATTTTTCGTGCGTGACGCGAAGAAGTCGATGAAAGTACTGGAATCGATATATTTAAACAATTGCCGCAGAGTCGATGATATGTCGATGTTTGTAATTAATGTACACGCGATGAAGAGCGCTCTTGCGAACGTCGGGGAGAATGAACTTTCCGCCGAGGCCGCCAAACTTGAACACTTAGGACGCGATAAAAATGTTACCGACATTATGTCGCTGCTTCCCATATTCATGGAAAAGTTGTTTGCTGTTATCTGCAAATATGAACCTGAGGAAGTATCCGACGAAAACGTGGAAAGCGATAATTCCCTTTTAAAAGAAAAATTGGAAGCGATAAAGATTGAATGTATTGCGTATAACAAAAAATCCGCCAAGGATCTGCTGTCTCATCTGCGGCAAAAACAATGGCCTTCCGAGACAAGAAACTGGCTTGGTATTATCGCCGAGCATCTTTTACACAGCGAGTTTGACGAAGCCGCCAGAGCGATAGAGGATTTTGTTAACCAGCTTTAAATTGCGGATGCTCTAATCAATGACAGGATATATCTTTCCATAATAATATTTTCCATAACAGCGGCAGGAGAGCGAAGCAGCGTGTCACATTCGGCGGTAAGAGCGAGACATCGCGCCGTTGAATCTGAATTGTACCTTCTTGACGCCGCTGTATAATCGTCTCTTATTTTTGGAGCGGAAAGACCAATTTTTTTTAATTCAATGCTGTTGTTCGCGTCTCCTGTTTCCAAAAGCGAAAGGTAGTCATCCAGTTTTCTGAAACACCATGCAAGACCGGCAAGAACGCTCTGTGCGCTTGTTTTTGCCGCGAGAATACAAGAGAGAGATTCAAGCGCTCTTGAAAGATCACCTGACGCTATTCTTGAAAACAGCGTAAACGCCGATTCTTCTCTGTTATGCGAAAGCCATTTTTCAATATCTTCGCTTGTTATCTGTTTACCCTTTGGCAGAAAAAGTAAAAGCCTTGAACATTCATCTTTAAACGCGCCTGTGTTGTTTTCCACCATTTCAATAATTGTGTCAATGCAGTTCCTGTCGATATTTACTCCCTCGCGGCTGAAAAATTGCTTCAGCCATTCGGCTTTTTC
>WQRT01000247.1 GCA_009786625.1 Treponema sp. | reverse complement strand
TTCTTATAAATCCTTCGCAAGTATACTGTTTTTTTTAATAAAAACCGATTCTAATATAGTGATAGGCCGGTAAAAAGCGCAAACCGGCATAGATTTATTAGACAAAATTGGCTATATTTACAGGTAGGAGCTATGCGGACCGGGGCAGCGGTTTTTTTGACCGTATTACTGGTATTTTTTCCTCTTTTTTCCGTTCATGCGGAGTTTTCCGATGATTACGGAAACGTCACCGATTATCTGCATTTGATCTACGGAATAGATAATAACGCCGGTTTAACGGTGTTTCCAATATTGAATATACCGATTGGCGGCGGCGCGGAGAGCATGGCGGGGGCTTTTTCCGCCATTTCCAATGATGTTTCCTTTATTGATTTTAACCCGGCAGGTTCTTCCATGCTCGAAAGGACTGAACTTGCTTTTTTCCACAATAACTGGATTGCCGATACAAAAATTGAGGGCGCGGCCTATGCCGCCAGATTCGGTAATTTCGGGTTTGCCGCTGGAATGAAATGGCTTTATATGCCGTTTACCGAATACAATATTTACGGCGAGAGAGTTTCCAACGGATATTATTCCGAGGGCGTCGCTACTCTAAACGCTTCCTACAACTTTTTTTCCGGTTATTATTTTTCGGGCGTCTCCGTCGGTATAAATGTGAAGGGTGCGTTCCGTTTGATGCCCGACTATACGGATGATTTTAGCAACATACTCGGCGGATCGGGGCTTTCACAATCCGCGGCATCCGTAATGGCTGATATCGGTTTTCTGACAAGGTTTAATATGCTTAAGGCGTTTAACTCAAGGGAAAAGAACGCGTCCGCCGCCATTGTAATGAGGAATTTCGGACTTCCCGCGCTTGACGAACCTTTACCTTCATCTGTAAGCGCGGCATTCTCATGGCGGCCGATCCGCCCGGTTACAATCGCTCTTGATTTTACCCTTCCCGTCAATTTGATGGATATTTCGTTATCTGAAATGCCTTACGCCGCGCTTGGCATAAGCGCGAATATCACACGCTTCCTGTCGATGCGCGCCGGTTTTTTATATAAAGCCGGAAGCAGCCGCATCTCCGTAGGCAGCGCGGTACAACTTAACAATATTTCTGTTGATATTAATTACACCCTGGATCTACTGACGCAATTGCAGCCGCTTAACAGAGTCAGCCTTGGAGTTCGCTTCGATATGGGCGACAGGGGAAGGCGCGAACTGTCGTCAAGAGTTGATGAACTGTATCTTTTGGGACTGGAAGCCTTTTCTCACGGTAACTGGGCTGACGCGAGACTGTGCTGGAACGAAGCGCTGCGTCTTAATCCGCGCTACGAACCTGCGCTTGAGAGCCTTGCAATGTTGAATGACCGTGAAGAATTGATACAGAATGTTGACGAGCTTTACAGGCTGGATTTCTAAAATATTTTCTGTTAATAATACATTCACCGCAGCCGGCAGGGGAGCAGACCGGCAAAACCTTTGCTAAGAGCCTGCCTCTGAGCCCCGACTTTTTTAATTTTATTTTAAAATATTTATAGTTATTATAACAAATATTTTTATGGTCAGGTCTCTCCGGCAGGGAACAGCAAAAATGGTTTCACCGGTCTGCTCCCCTGCCGGCTGCGGTGAATGGAATTTTATCAATAAATGATATCTTTCATCTGTATACTGTGTTGGAAATTAAGTGACGGTTTTGCAAGTCATTCAAACGCCTAATAAATTAAATTCTTTTTGCCTTAAATATGAGCTAAGTGCATAGTCAATTTTAAACAGAAAACATATTAAGCATAGGGAGAATGTATGAAGATTTGACAATCGAATTACCAATGAACAACATCAGAGCTCCTGCTAAAGCCGGAGCGACGCTTACTATCCGCAGCGCGGACGCAAACCAGCATGTCACTCTTACACGGAGCGTTAACGGTGCACTCGGTATTTCGTATGCAAATGGAACGAATGTTGGGTGGATAGAGCAGTGGTGATTTTTATTAAGGGGGTGCTAAGAGGTATTTACCAGACTTGAGACACGTCGTACTGCGCGATATTATCGTCAACAGTAATGAGCGTCATTCTTTCGGCAAGAGCGGTTGCGACAAGCAGCCGGTCGAAGGGGTCGCGGTGTATCATCGGCAAAGTATCAAGCGCACAAAGATGATCGGTTTTTATGGGGAGAACGATAAAGCCGTTGTTTTCGGCAAGCCGGATAAAACCCTCAACTCCGCCTTTGAATTCCAGTTTCCCGATACCAATCTTTATAGCAAGTTCCCAAGCGGACGCAATACTTAGGTACTTAATGTTGGAAGTATCAATGATTGTTTTTTTGGCAATTTCAGAAAGCGAATCATTCCCATTGAAAAACCAAATAGCGGTATGGGTGTCAAGCAGAAAACGCCCCATTTACATATAGTCCTTAAAGTCCTCAAGCGGAGCGTCAAAGTCATCCGCCATTTTAAACTGTCCCTTTGCGCAACCGAAGACAGGGATTTTTTGAGGCTCAGTCTTCACGGCGCTTGCCGGAGTAAAGGTGAGGACAACCGGTCCCGTAGGTACTTCGCGGGGAACTTCAAGGGTTATACGGCGGTCCGCCGGAATATCTATGGTCTGTGTTATGGTCATAAATCAAATATACCATAAATAAGGAATAAAAACAAATACGTCGTACCTCAGAACATATATAAATTTTAAGGTGAGATGTATGAAAAAGAAACTGAGTTTAATCGCGCTTTTAGTAATATTTTTAATCAGCGCATTTTTGATTTCCGGCTGCGATTTTTTCGAAAGGCTATTGGAAGATACCAACGGAACCGAAGAAACTGACAACAATCCCGCAATCATCGAGGTTGCGCCGCTGGTATAAACAAAATGAAGAATCGTAACACTTTCCTTGTCAGATATTCCAAACAGTTATGATTCTGAAGTAAAGTAGTTAATAAAATATATAAGCAAAAGACCGTCACATAACAAACGGTAACTGTAAATGCCCTAAACTGATCTATGAAAATAAACAGATGCCTGTATTGCAAAAATGAATATTTTCAATTTGATAGTAAATTTAAAAATAGTCAAAAATGTTCATTTTTATTTCTTATTTATATCAGAATTTATGATAATATACATATGGGAGTAAAGGCTATTTTATGTATAAAAATGATAAATTATTAGAAAATGTTTTAAACGAAATTGAAGCCGGGTTAAAGGCGGATATTGATACCGAATATCTTGCAGAAAGATTTGCCGTATCATCAACTCATTTACGGTTGCTTTTTAAATCGGCGTTCGGTCAAACTATCGGTTCGTATATTCGTTCCAGAAAAATGGCAGTAAGCATTGAAGATCTCCTTGGAACT
>WQRT01000246.1 GCA_009786625.1 Treponema sp. | reverse complement strand
CTGTCTGCTCTGGTGGATGCCGTATTCACGTAATCGTTTTTGACTTCGGCGTGTCCTTCAATCAGACTTTCCAGTATTTGCAGTTCTCTGGGAGTTTCAATTTCCTGGCTGTACTTCATCAGCCTTTCGTATTCTTCAATNGAAATTTTATTTAAAGAATAATGTACAGAGAGTTTTTCTACTAATTTTTCNTTTCTTTCTTCCACAGCCGCTTGAGCCGGATTGCTTTGCGCGGATGCNAATGAGAATTTTTCCATGTGTCAGTCTACAGTAATGACANGAATTCATCAAGGGTTAAAAAAAGNCCGCTCACAACGAGCGGCCTTGCGGTTTATAAAAGTTTTTTACTGAACGATTCCGCCGATGATTGTCAGCCTTCCGTCAAGAGCCGGAGTGATAACGCCGCCCTGCGCTCTTATGTATTCAATTACAGTGTAGGAAAGCAGCAGGGAAGAATTAAACGGCTGTACCGCGTTTGACATTACTGTATATCCGTCGCCACCGCCAAGAATGTAATCGTTGGTGCAGAACCTGTATACCTGCAATGGATCAACAGGCTGCCCTCCGATTGTAAGTTCTGTAATTATGCCGCTGCCGATATTTTTATCAATAGTATAACGCACATCGCTTGAGAACTGCGGGAAACCGCCGTTACCCTGCGGGATAGTCGCGATAAAATTGAATAACTCGATAATCTGCGTACCCGTCATAGTAACAATATGCAGGTAGTTGTCAAAAGGCAGTATGGTTAAAATCTGCTCCCGCGTGATCGGCCCCGCCGGAAGCTCGGCGCGTATGTTGCCGCCGTTGTGGAAAGCAAAATCAATTCTCTGGTTGCTGACATTTCTGAAGTACCAGACATTTGCGTCTGTGATCATGTTGCCTAGTTCAGTCTCCTGATAACGCGTTAAACGGTTTCCGAATACAAAGGTTTGCGATGCCCGCCCGATTACTTCCCTCAATGTCGCGTTCGCGCTCTCAATATACGGGCGGAGCATGGCGGTTACTTCGGCATCCGGGCCGATGTAAACCGGCGCCCATGTAAAATCGGCGAGCCTTCCGTTTTGTATTGTCAATCTTCCAAAGCCGACATACTTTCCCCATTCGTTCGCGCTTACAATCCATGTGCCGCCGTGCCTTTCCGGCATCGGGAAGAATGTGTGCGAGTGGCCGTCAACGATTATGTCTATTCCCTCAACATTTTCCGCAAGTAAAATTGAGGTGATATGATCATCGGTTTCTCTGACATTTCCCATGTGGGTAAGACCGATAACAATATCAACTCTTTCGGTGCGGCGGAGAATATCTACAACTTCGCGCGCCGCGTCAATTTCATTAATAAAAACGATCGAGCTGTCCGGGTTTGCGATTGTGCGGGTACGCAGGGTTGTAATTCCGAAAATGCCTACTTTAAAGCCGTCGTACTCTTTAACAATATATCTGTTACCGCCAAGATAACTGCCGTGGTACATTACATTGGAAGAAACAAAAGGAAATCCCGCCGCGCTGATCTGGGTGTCAAGTTTTGCCTGCGTGCCGTCAAACTCATGATTCCCGAAAGTAACAGCGTCATATCCTATTATGCTCATCGCGCGGATATCAGGCTCGGCGTTGTACATATTTGAAAGAGCGCTGCCGGTGTTAAAATCACCTGCGTCAAGAAGAAGAACATTTGTATTAACAGACCTTACAGCCCTGATGAATGACGCGATTTCCGCGACTCCGCCGCGTCCGTTATTGGGCAGCAAGGTACCGTGCATATCATTTGTATGGAGCAGAACAAGCTCGCCTGTCCCGCCGTGATCCCGGATAGGACCCGCGTAAAGAACACCTGCAAACAAAAAAGTAATAAGTAAAAATAAACCAAATTTTTTCATAATCCTTTACCTCCTGGATTTTATGATAAGCTATAAATGCGGCTTAACTGACAGTTATTTTAACTTCCATCACTCTTTGTTTTATAACCTTAAAAACGTTAATTGTCAAATTTTTCCATGTGAGCATCTCCCCGGCGTGCGGAAGCCTGCCGAGATTCTCCATAATCCAGTTGGCGATTGTGGTATCAGGCACTTCTTCAGGTTCAATACCGGCTGATAACGCGGGTTGATCCTTTTCGTCGTCAGATCCTTTATCGGAGATAAAATCGAGTATGTCTTTGAAACTGACCGTACCAAGCACGATCAAGCTTCCGTCGCTGTTTTTCGTGATCGGCTCAACTACCTCGTCATGCTCATCCCAGATTTCTCCGATAAGCTCTTCGACAATATCCTCGATGGTAACAATTCCCAGAGTCCCGCCGTGTTCATCCACGACAACCGCCATGTGCGACTGTTTTTCCTGCAAGGTCTTCAGGAGCTTTGTAAGTTTGATGGTCTTTGTAACTAACACAACAGGTTTTATTACCTGCGTTAAAGTTTTAGCGCCCTTCACCACCTCGTGATAAAAATCCTTGAATAAAATGATGCCTGTAATATTGTCAATTGACTCGTGATAAACAGGCATCCGGGAAAAACCGGTCTCCATAAATTTTTGATCAATTTCTTCAACAGGACTTGAGTCAGAAACCGCTTCGACATCAACGCGCGGAGTAAAAATGCCGGAAACTTTAAGATCATCAAATTCTATTACCTGGCGGATCATCTGCTCTTCATGAATATTGATAACACCTTCCTGCCTGACTTCTTCCACGTAGGTTAAAAGCTCATCTTCCGTCGTTCCGCGGTCTGCCTTTATCGGGAAAATTTTCATTAGAAATTTTTTCCATAAAGTCATTAAATAATTGACGGGCGTAAGAACAAACATGAAAAAACGCAGAAGCGGCGCCGCCGTCAGAGCGGTCAATTCCGGAACCTCTTTCGCCAGAGCTTTCGGGGATATATCGCCGAAAACTAAAAGCAGCAATGTCATCACAAGGGTCGCGACGCTCACGCCGGACGGTCCAAACAAACTGATAAAAAGCGCTGTTGCGATAGCGGAAGAAGCGATATTAACGGTATTGTTTCCGATAAGCACTGTGGAAAGAATTTTGTCGTATGTCTCAAGCATTTTTAAGGCAAGACGCGCCCTTCTGCTTTTCGCGGCAAGCCCTTTTAATTTAATGCGGTTCAGCGAAGAGTAAGCCATCTCGCATGCGGAAAAGAACGACGAAAAACACAGCAATACCACAAGAAGAACAATCAAGGGAAGATAACTTGATTCAATGGCTTCGTCCATATTAAAAGGCGCCGATCAGAATCGAACTGATGCATAACGGTTTTGCAGACCGCTCCCTTACCGCTTGGGTACGGCGCCATCGTTTAACTGTATACTACAGATCTTATAAAAGTCAAGGTCTGG
>WQRT01000245.1 GCA_009786625.1 Treponema sp. | reverse complement strand
TTTGCACCATGAAATATAATCGTTTATGGAATCTTTAAACGCTTTTTCTATTTCCTTTACTGTTGTTCCCTGAAAAGTAATCACATCTCTGGTATTGATAATGTCTCCATGAAAAATTTGAGCTTGTGCGTCATATTCCACAGTTCCTAAATAACCTTTATATTCCATCATAATTGTACCCCCGCATTTTCAAGAAATCTTCGAACCGAATTTACGGCTCCCTTATCAGTGGTTTTTTGCGGATGAGGACGGTGAAAAACAGCGCGTGATCCATTTAGTTTAACTCGTGTTCTCGATCCTGAACCTTCCGATATTTTACCTCCCAAAGCAGCAAAAAGACTTTCAATATCTGTCCATAGGATATTGGCTTGTGTAGGGTTCTTAAAAACTAACTCCATTGTCTTTTTGTATCTAGAGTTCATTTTATAATGGTACTATAATGTGATACCAGAGTCAAGTAGTAGAAAAGACTCAGGAATAACCCCCTTTTAATTGTAATTTTCCATGTTCTTGTGCGTAAGTGCACAAAAATCCTGCGTTTTCTCTCAAAAATTATGCGTTTTAAACGGTTTTTTAATTTAATGTTCTGCTTTAGGTTTTAACAAATATTCCTGTACAGGAACACATTTTGTCGGCGGCGACATTAAAACCGTAAAGGGAATTTTATATGAAAAGTAAATTTAAATTCTTGGAAACTATGCGCAGCATTGTAATTATCACAATTGCAACGGTAATCATGTTTGGTATGTCAGCCTGTGACAGCGGTGGCGGTGGCGGCGGCAGCAACGGAGGAGGTGGCGGCGGGGTTAACGCAACGTTAAAAATAGTTAATAACTACACTGCATCTATTACGAAAGTGGAAGTCACAAATTATGGTGGTACTGATTTTGAAGATACAACAGTAATTCCTCACACTGCGGGTAGTAATTCAAAAACACTTACTATTCCTATGGGAATGCCAGAAGATTCTGGCTTCTGGGGTGTAACATTATATGCAAGCGGTTTACCATTAGGGGGGGCTGTGTTTGCGAGTTTATGGATAGGAAATGGTAAAACCACAACTGTTACATTGAACAATGACGGTACTATAACCGTACAAAATCCAAACTAAAGGATTTCGTGCTCATGCGATGTTGTCAGGCACCACATTTCCGTAGTGTTGTCATCATGTCAGATCACGCCAGATATAGCGTATAACGGATACGCAGAAGCGTCTGACACCGTATTAAATGCAGCATAACAATCAGCGGCAGGGAGTATAAACTTCCTAGCCCTTGATTGTGTACTTTCTTAAAAATTGCCTGCAGCGGCAGAAAAAGCCGCCACTGATATTGCTCTTCGTGAGCTGCGAAAATCAGAAAATTACATATATATTTCAAATGCGAATTGGAGAAAAATAAGATCTGCGATTTTTGGGATAAAGATTTATTAATAAACAAACCGGAAGATATTTTTCATAAACTTCAGTTTTTAAAATATGCTCATAATACTGTCACTATATTGCTTGACTCCAATCTTGTGCGTAAACGCACATAAATTTTATTTTAATCATAAAAATTGTGCGTTTTACATACTTTTTGTCATAATTTCTGCTTTAAACTTTATCAAATATTCCTGCATGGGAATGTAAAAATGCCGGCAGCGGCATTAAATCCGTAATGGAGTTTTATATGAAACATACTAATAAATTAATTTAAACAGCCAATGCAATACGCAATGCGGAATTTACTTCTTCCATTTTGGAATCTGAGAGAGAGCCAATGTAATTTGTGAGTATACGCTTAGGAAAACTAATAAAGTCACCGCGTTTCATTTATCTATTTCGTCAATGTACATATTTTGATACGAAAGCACATCTTCCGCTTCGGCATTCAGCTCATCCGCATATTTTTCAAAAAGTTCCCTATCCCTTGCCGCAATTTCTTCCGAACGGGAACCATCACCGCTTTGCGGTTTGATGGTAGATTCAGGAGATTTTACTGAGGTTTGAGCCGGAGTAAATGTCAGAATAACTTTTCCTATGGGAACATCATTTGGAACGGTAATGCGGCGGTCGGCGGGAATATCTATTGTTTGAGTAATGGTCATGAAATAAATATAACATAGAGAGGAGAAAATATCAATGCGCGGGATAAATCGATCTCTCCTCTCAACCTTTGCGTTTTCTGCAGCTTTCGCGTCTTGGCGAGAATCTCTTTCTCTCAACCACCCGGTATTTCCAAACACACCAGCGTACCTTCTCCGGCCGCGCTTTCAATTTTTAAACGTCCGCCGAGTATTGCGGCGCGTTCCTTCATGCTGATAATACCGATGTGTGATTTATCGATACCGCTGACAATTTGCCCTGAAGCATCCAGAGGAGAAATAAAACCTTTGCCGTCATCATCTATGCCGAGATAAATTATTCCGTCATTTCCCGAGCGCATGGTTACTATCGCTTCTTCCGCCTCTGCGTGTTTTTCTATGTTTGCAAGCGCTTCCTGAACGATCCTATAAACTTGCAATTTTTTTTCCATAGAGAGAAAATCCAGTTTGATGTGAGTGTCTATTTCCGCGCGGCAGTTGATTCCCGTTCTTTCGCCGAAGTCATGGCAAAGCTGGCGCAGCGCGTCGGGCAGTTCACTGAAACGGAAGTCAGGCGGAATAAGATCGTTGCAAATGTCTCTTGTCTTTCTGATAAGGTCTGCGATCATCGGAACAGGTTTATCATCGGTATAACAGATTTTTTCGGTCTCTAAAAGCAGGCAGCGCATGTCCTGTATAATTGTATCGTGCAGTTCGCGGCTGATCCTTGCGCGTTCTTCATCCTGCGCGAGCATCCATGCATGTGAAAAAATTGTGCCTTCGGTTTCGCGTTTTAATGTTGCGGTAAGAGATCTGTGTAATAACAGAATGAAAAGAATTATTACCGTGATAAAAAATACAAGCGCGATCAGCAGATCAAAATAAGATGAGCTTATGTACCTCTGCGCTTCAGTGTCAATGATTAACAGCTTAATTAAATTTCTTGAAATTTCATCCGACACTGCCGCCGCTTTTTCCATATCGGATGACATTACAAAATCGCGGAACGTTAATGTCAAATCTGTTAATATTTCAATTTCAGGAATATCAGTGACTCTATAGCCCAAAAAGCTCCGCCTGACTTCAGGTGAAAAAGGGATCGCCCTGTATATGCGGAATAATTCCGATTCTTTAAAATCAAGCAAAGATTGTAAAAAATCATCACCCGCTTCTGCAAGAAGCGACGCTTCAGCAAGAAGTGACGCTTCTACAGGAAGTGCTGTATCTATTTCGGCGTTTAAAAGCTTGTCGATATTGTTCCATTTATTAATTATGCCTTGTAGTCCCTGATTATCAGGGCTTGC
>WQRT01000244.1 GCA_009786625.1 Treponema sp. | reverse complement strand
TGCGGGATATTTTTACCGGCCGGCGTGGTGGAATGGCAGACACTGGGGACTTAAAATCCCCTCCTAGCAATGGGGTATGAGTTCGAGTCTCATCGCCGGCAATTTTCAAAAAATCAAATAAATAACACAGGAGAAAATTATGGCAAACAAAATCCCAACGAGAATCTATCTCACCGAAGAGGAAATGCCCAAATTCTGGTATAACCTGAGGGCGGACATGAAGAACAAACCCGAGCCGATGCTGCATCCGGGGACATTGCAGCCTGTTACCGCGGCGGATTTAGGTCCGGTATTCTGCAAGGGGGTAATCGATCAGGAACTTGATGAGACTACCCGTTTAATTCCGATTCCTGAAGATATTCAGGATTTTTACCGGGCATACAGACCGTCTGCGCTGATCCGCGCGTACTATCTGGAAAAGATGCTTGGAACACCTGCGGAAATTTATTACAAGTTTGAAGGCTCCAATACCTCAGGCTCGCATAAATTAAACTCGGCGGGGCCTCAGGCTTATTACGCAAAAAAAGAAGGGCTTACCTCTCTTACTACAGAAACCGGCGCAGGGCAATGGGGAACCGCAATGGCAATGTCATGCGCTTTTTACGGACTCGATTTAACCGTATATATGGTAAAAGTCAGCTCTGAACAGAAACCGTACCGCAAGGCGCTGATTGAAGCGTACGGCGCAAACTTAATTCCATCTCCTTCTAACACAACAGAATCAGGTAAAAAAATTCTTGAATCTGATCCGAACACAGGCGGCTCTCTCGGCTGCGCGATTTCCGAAGCGATCGAAACGGCGGTTAAGACCGATAAATGCCGTTATGTGCTTGGAAGCGTATTAAACCATGTATTGCTCCATCAATCGATCATCGGACTTGAAACAAAAACCGCGCTTGATAAGTTCGGGATAAAACCGGACATTATCATCGGCTGCGCAGGCGGCGGTTCAAATATGGGCGGGCTTATGGCTCCGTTCATGGGAGAAAAACTTACAGGAAAATCAAACGCGCGTTTTATCGCGGTTGAACCTGCGTCCTGCCCGTCGTTTACCCGCGGACGCTTTGCCTACGATTTCGGCGACACGGCGAAAACCACTCCGCTCATCAAAATGATGACAATCGGAAACGGCTATATCCCATCGGCAAATCATGCCGGAGGCCTTCGCTACCACGGAATGAACTCAACGCTTTCAAAACTGTTTCAAGACGGACTTCTGGAAGCGCGCGCGGAAGTGCAAACCAACGTTTTTGACGCGGCTATCAAGTTTATGAAAACCGAAGGCATCTTACCGGCCCCTGAATCTTCGCACGCAATCAAAGTCGCGATAGACGAAGCTCTTGAGTGCAAGAAAACAGGCGAGAAAAAGGTAATCCTTTTCGGCTTGAGCGGAACAGGCTTCTTCGACATGACAGCCTATCAGTCGTACAATAACAAGACCATGAATGACCAGACTCCAAGCGACGCCGACCTTCAGCGCGGTTTTGCTTCTATCCCTGGAATTCCACAGAACAGTTAATGGTTAATTTACACCCCCATTTCTGCCGATAATGAAATGGGGGCATATTATGAAAAAACTATCATTTATTATCTGCTTGTTGGTTATAACAACGGCTCTTTTTGCGCAGGATAAACCTGTAACCGTTTCTTTCCATAATTTCGCGTGGGGAACAAGTTTAAACGCCTTTAAGGCAAAAATGGGAAATCCTGTTCATGTTGATGAAGTTAACGGGCTTCAATCGCTTGTTTATGAAAATGTAAAGGTGTCAGGATACCCCGTATTCATGATCGCTTATTTTTCTAAAACAGGGTTAGAAGGCGGAACATATTATTTTTACAGCTCCACGCTTGAAGAAATGAAAAAATGCTATACAAATGTTCAAAGTGATCTTGTCGCGCAGCTCGGTCCTACCCTGCTATACGATGAAATGTTAAGAGAAATGCGCCCTTACGAAACGTCATGGAACCTGCCGACAGGATATGTCTACCTCAAAGCGAACACAAGGTACAATGAACCTGTATCTCTTTGGTATTCATCCCCCTCACTTACAAAAAAATTACACGGCGGCTGATTTTTACTCTATCGTTCCGCCGCCGACAACGATATCTCCGTCATACATCACAACTGCCTGCCCTGGGGTAATTGCTCTTTGCGGCGAGTCGAAATCAACGCGCAGGTTGTTTTTGTCAGTCTGCTCCGCTATTGCGCTCTGCGCAGTCTGCAGATAGCGTGTTTTTACCATTACGCGCATCGGCTTTTTAAGGTCTTCGCACGCAATTAGATTGATGTCTTTGGCGGACAGCGACTTTGTATAAAGCGCTTCATCCGCGGCGAGGGTAACGGTGTTTGCCGCGGTTGATTTGGCGGCGACATAAACAGGCGTGTTAGCCGCAACGCCAAGCCCCCTGCGCTGTCCAATCGTATACCTGATCAACCCTTTATGCTTTCCGATAACTTTACCATCAAGATCGATGATATCTCCTTCGGGATATGTTTTACCCGTGTATTCTTCTATAAAGTTTCCGTAATCGCCGTCCGGCACAAAGCAGATATCCTGGCTTTCACCTTTAGCAGCGTTTATAAATTTTTTATCATCCGCTATTTTTCTTACTTCGTTTTTTGAGAGAGAGCCAAGCGGAAAGCGCGATCTTTCAAGCTGCTGCTGGGTAAGGCAGTAAAGCACATAACTTTGATCTTTTTTTTCATCAATTGCTTTTAAAAGGAGGTGTCTTCCGCTTACAGGGTCTTTTGATGTCCGCGCATAATGCCCTGTAACAAGAAGGTCAAAATCCAGCTGGCGGGCTCTTAAAAGGAGAATGTTGAATTTAATATGGCGGTTACATTCAATGCAGGGGTTAGGGGTCGCGCCGGCTTCGTAAGTGTCAATAAAGTGGCGCACAACATATTTGTCAAACTCTTCAGTGAAGTTTAAAACATAATGATCCATGCCTAAACTAAACGCTACATTCCTTGCGTCGTTTACATCCGCAAGCGAGCAGCAGCGGCTCTCACCCTTGTAGAGTTTGAGCGTAATGCCGACACACGGATAACCCTGTTCAAGCATGAGAGCGGCGGCAACAGAACTGTCAACGCCGCCCGACATCGCGCATAAAGCGCGCGCAAAAATAGCTTCTTCAGACACAGCAACCGAAGTTTTTAATAGTTCGCGGCTTTAATAGCAAAATAAGCTTTTGGATGTTTGCAAACAGGACAAAGTTCCGGCGCTTGTTTGCCGATAACAATATGCCCGCAATTCGCGCATTGCCACATTTGATCGCCGTCGCGTGAGAATACAAGATTGCCGTTGATGTTCGCAAGCAATTTGCGGTAACGCTCTTCGTGTTCTTTTTCGATCTTGCCTACCATTTCAAAAAGCGCCGC
>WQRT01000243.1 GCA_009786625.1 Treponema sp. | reverse complement strand
CGCACCGAGTTCGGCGGAATTTATTTAGGTATAGCGATTTCATTGATCCCGATTATTATTTTCTACTCGTTTATGTCCAGATATATAATTTCGGGATTGACAATGGGCGGCATTAAAGAATAATGCAGTCAGTAAAGTAAACAGATTTAATGCAGAGATGTATGTTCAAGTAATTTTGGACATACATCTCTATTTTTTATTTCTTAATTTTTGTTGTCAGTTTGTTTTTCCAGGGAAAATATTTTAATCGTTTTATCTTGCCGGATTTAATTAAATAATTAATTACAATTGAAGCGTCTTCCTGCGACCAGCGTATTGTGCCGCTTTCCGCCAATACCGATGCCGCCTGATCCTGCGTAAAATATCTTTTATTTTTTCTGATGAAATCCACTACTGATTCCTCTTCCCGCAAACTACCTCCGGCTTCTTTTTCGCATACATCGCAGCAGAGTTTCTCCGGCACTTCGCCTTCACCTTCGTAGTTAAGCAGGGAAAGAAGCGCGTGCCGTCTGCAATTGCGCGTATCTTTCGCGTAATTTAAAAGCGGCATAAGCCTCTGCCTGTCAGCGTCGTTTTTGGCGCGTCTTATCGCGGCTTCGTCTTCCGGCCCCCACAGTAAAACCGCTATTGATTGTTCTCCGTCGCGCCCGGCTCTTCCCGATTCCTGTAAATACGCCTCGACTGAAGGAGGGCAGTCCCTGTGTATGACCGTGCGGATATCGGCTTTATCAACGCCCATCCCGAACGCGCAAGTAGAGCACAGGACAGCTTCGGTGTTTTTAAGCAGCCATTTTTCCACGGCTGTTTTTTCTTCGCGGCTCATCCCGGCGTGATAAAAACGAATCTCGGTGTGCCAGCTAAATCCCATCTCGGCGAATTCATTTTGCAGATAACGCGCCAGTTTTTCCGTGCCGGGGCGCGATGAGCAGAATACAATCGCAGGCCGCGCGTTTTGAATCAACAAGTCGCGCACCGCGAGATTGCGGTTAATGCATCCTTTCGCGCTGTATGAAATATTAGGCCTGTCGGGGTTTCCCACGATCAATCCCGCCTCGCACTTTTCGGATGCCGCGCCGAAAATGTACTTTTTAATTTTTTCCAAGACCGGAGCGCTTGCAGTCGCGGTAAAAGCCGTAACAAGCGGCGGATTAAGTGAATCGATTATCGTACCGATCTCAAGGTAAGACGGTCTGAAACTTTCACCCCATTCGCTGACACAGTGCGCTTCGTCAATTACCACGTGGGTTACTTTTATTTTTTCAAGACGCTCCTTCACCTGCGTTGTAAGTAGAACCTCCGGGTTTGCGATTATAAATTTACTCTGTCCGTTTTCCAGTTTTTGCCAGATCTCATCACGTTCCTCTTTACTTTGTCCGCCGCGGATTGTTACGGGAGAGAAACCACGTTCGTGAAGCCGGCGCTGTTGATCCGCCATCAACGACAGAATCGGATAAATGACAAGCGTTAACCCCTCTATCAGCATTGCCGGCAGTTGGAAGCAAAGCGACTTGCCCGCTCCTGTCGGAAGAATCACTATCTGCTTTCCGCAGGCTCCTCTGTCTATTTCCGTTTGTTCTTCGGGCGGCCGCTCTTCATTCCGCGGGCTGTCATTCCATTTAACCGGGATTCCAACTTCACGCGCCGCTTCCAGAATGTTTGATATGACGAGCCGCTGGTACGGAAACAGGTACGACAGCCCGAACAGATTTTTCACTGCTTCATCCAATGGGTCAAGGATTTCATTTAACTGCAAGTAATCATCCATAAATACCTCCAACAATATAATGGTGCGCGGATGTCATCTTGCTTGCGAATAATTTAAAATTTTTATATTTTCCTATACAGCTTATGAGGATAATACTTTTGCGGAAAGCGCGGGCGGGTAAATATGTGTATAAGAATGAAAGTAACCGGGGATTCTATCCTTCTTCAAGACCCAGATCGTCGCCGTGGCCGGAATTTGAATCGTCTTTTATCTGGACTTCTGCGGGAGCTTTTTCAGCTTTTTTCTTTTTCTCTTTGACCTTGATCGCTCTAGGCCGGTGATAACTTCTGGCTAAATAAAAAACAACATGATAAAAAACCAGCAGAGCCAGCGTGATCGCGAGCACCTGCCATGATGTGATTACATTTAATAATATCTGTAACATACCCATAGGATTCTCTTTTATTATCGGCTTAAATTTGTATCTATTTTATCATACGGCGCAGTATGTTTGGCAATAGGAGCCGGAGATACCTTTTCATTTCTACGCCGGATTGGTACAATAAAATTATGAATCCCGTGTTAGAAACATTAAAATCAAGAGGTTTTCTTCAACAATGCACCGATGCCGGCAGTCTGTCAAAATTGATGGATGAATCTCCCGTTACTTTTTATATAGGGACCGATCCCACGGGCAAGAGCCTTCATATCGGACACATGGTTCCCTATTTCGCTTTCCGCCATTTGCGCAGCGCAGGGCACATCGGGATCGGTTTGCTTGGAACAGGTACGGCGCGTATAGGCGATCCGTCAGGAAAGAGCGAGGTACGCAAGATGCTGAGTTACGAGCAGCTTGATAAAAATACCGAATCCATCCGCGCCCAGCTTGACCGTTTTACCGGGTTTGACGGCAAGACCGCGTTTACCGCCAATAATAAAGACTGGCTCGGCAATTTAAATTATATCGATTTTTTACGCGATATCGGCAAGCATTTTTCCGTTAACAGAATGCTCAGTTTTGAGGCTTACAAAATGCGCATGGAAACCGGGCTTTCTTTTATCGAGTTTAATTATCAGCTTTTACAGAGTTATGATTTTCTGGAGCTTTACCGCCGTTTCGGCTGCCGTTTGCAAATCGGCGGCGACGATCAATGGGGTAATATTGTAGCCGGTGTTGAATTGATCCGCCGTGTCGAAGGCGTTGAGGTATTCGGTTTGACGTTTCCTCTTGTTACCACTACGGACGGCAAGAAAATGGGCAAGACAGAAAAAGGCGCTCTTTTCCTCGATCCATCAATAACAAGCCCGTACGATTTTTTTCAGTACTGGCGCAATATTCATGATCAGGACATTTTACGATTCCTTTTAATTTTTACATTTCTGCCGGAAGATGAGTGCCGGATGTTATGCGGGCAGGGAAAAAATCCTAACGAAGCCAAAGAACGCCTCGCCTGGGAAATAACCGCTTTGATTCACGGAAAGGATGAAGCCGATAAAGCCCTGTCAGGCGCGAAAGCCGCGTTCGGCGCGGGCGGCGATAAATCCGCAATGCCTCGCGCCGAGATTGAACGCTCAAAGTTTGAAGGCGGTTATAACATTGTGGATCTTTTCTTTGATACAAAATTGACCTCCACCAAAAGCGAAGGCCGCCGCCTTGTTGAGCAGAGCGGCGCGTTTGTCTCTGACGCCGGCGGCTCCCTTTACGCGGTTGCCGATACCGC
>WQRT01000242.1 GCA_009786625.1 Treponema sp. | reverse complement strand
TATCCGCTCTGTCAGGCTGCGCCTTATTATTTCCGCGTCGGGAAGAAAATCCCTGAAGCCTTTAAGTACTTTAGGTTCAATGTATACTGCCATGTATGTCACTATAATGAAAAATTTAATAACTCTCAAGCGGTAAATAAAAAATCCTAAAGCGATTCAAATACATAGCTTATGCTTGTTTCTGTTACAGTGACAAAACAGTATGTTTTATTTTTTTTAAAATCTTCGATATTTATATATGTGACATTTCCGGCTTCGCTTACATTCCTTTGATGCGAATGTCCCATAAACATCATGTCGCATCTGTTCACCAGCATGGACACAATTCTTGCTCTTTCACTTGTATCATTTAATTGCTTTACATTAACGGGATTTGTGGCGAAAAGAGGGCAGTGTGTATAAACAAAAATACGCCCGGATGTGTTTTTTAATTCACTTTCCAGCCAGTCAAGTTGTTTTGCCCCGATAAAAGAGTTGGCGGAATCCAGTATAAAAAGCGTTGTATTATTAAGGCTTACCTTGTAACTTGTTGAGCCGATATTTTCTTTCCATATAGGCCAGTTGCCGAAATATATATCATGATTTCCGATTACGGGGTAGCAGGGAACCGACAATGTCTGCGCGAATTCAATGAATTTGCGTATATCATTATATGATCCATGCTGAGTAATATCGCCGAGTATTACTACAAATTTTAACGCGTTGTTTGCCGCTTTTTCCGTGATTATTTCTGTCATGTTCTCAAGACCGTACATATTGCCGTCTTCTATATGAGTGTCAGATAACACAATGAATGAGTATGTATCAGGAAGAGTGATATTAAAATCATCATTAGTGAGAAAATTAAAAATATGCCTGGACTCCAGCCGTTCATCCAGATCGGTTGAAATAAAAATACCTAAGAGGTCGATGTTGCAGGAAGACAGCGCACAAACTGCGGCGCAAATTGCGATGCATGATGCACAGCATTTTGCGATGCGCATAACGGCGTGTAACACTGTGCGTATTGCACATAACAATGGAAATGTCCTTAAATCTTTGTTAAATATTTTTACCATGTCAGCCTCACACCCGTACGCCACGAGAATCCGTAAAATGTTGTGGTGAGACCGTCTATGCCGCTTTGCATTAACTCAATGCCGCTTAAGATTGACCATCTGGCATCAAGGCGGATTACAGCGTAAAAAATGTATGAATACGCGTTCAGGTTCTCCTCGTAAAAATCAGAAAAATTTCCCATACTAATGCCGATGATCATGGCGCTGCTGTTATAAATATTTAAATAAGCATTAAACGATAATATCGATTCAAAAATTACATCCGTTCCCATAAAGTTCGTGAATCTGAAATTCATGCCGAGTGATACACCTGCGGTTCTTCCGTTAAACGAAATATAAGGAAGGAGCGTATGGGTATGTACGTTATAATCCAAGAGTCCGTTGTAAATATAGGAAAGCGTAAAACTTAAAGGAAGGCCTGTGAAAGGAGAAATAGACGGAGATACGAAAGTATTAAAATAATAACTTTTAACAAGCGTTCCGGCTGACAGGCCGCATTTTAATGAAAAAATATTTTCCAGTTCTATTAAACCTGTTACGGAAAAATCGCCTGAATATTGAAAATTTCTGTTGTGTTCACCCCTTAAATATGCTTCCAGTTCCAACGATGTGATCGTAAATGGTAAAAAATCCAGAAACGGGGAGTGCTCGTCAACTTCAGATGACTGCGGATCCTCATCAGTATCATCATCTGATTCTTGGGCAAAAATACCGCCTGATGCGAGCAGGAATATAATAATTAAAAAATTTAATTTTACATTCATTTAAATATTATTCCATGCAATCGAAAAAAAAGATATAATTATTTGATGCGCGAAAAAGCGGAAATAAATGACGATAAATTTTNTCAAAATGACTAAGTCTCCGGTGGAGAAACTTGTTCTGGGATTCGCGGGTCCCAGTATCGCCATAATGATGATTTCCGCAGTATACAGCATGACAGACACGTATTTTGTAAGCTCGCTCGGCACAAGCGAAGTTGCCGCGGTCGGCATCGCGTTTCCCTTAATGGCGATAATTCAAGCGATGGGTTTTTTCTTCGGGCAGGGTTCCGGGAATTACATGGCGCGCGCGCTTGGAGCGCAGGACACGGACGGCGCGTCAAGGATGGCGGTAACAGGACTTATAAGCGGCTTTATTGTCATGTCTTTGATCGCCGCCGCGGGGCTGGCTGCTCTTGAATATCTTGCAATCGGGCTTGGCGCGACAGAGACGATTATACCTTTCGCGCGGGATTACATACTTTTTATTCTTCTAGCCTCTCCCTGGATGGTAGCGGCTACCGTTTTAAACCAGCAGCTTCGTTTCCAAGGCAGCGCCTCTGCCGCGATGTGGGGGATGTTATCGGGCGCGATACTTAATATTTTCCTTGATCCGCTTTTTATTTTCGCGTTTGGTCTCGGAGTAAAAGGCGCCGCGGTCGCAACATTGATAAGCCAGATGACAAGTTTTGCCATTCTCTTTTTCTACGCGGCGGCGCGGAAGGGAAATATTCCGATTAAAATAAAATATTTTACTCCCTCCGTGTCCCGTTACGTTGAAATGTTTCGCGGCGGAGTTCCCGCGCTTTTACGCCAGAGCCTTATGAGCGTCGCGGCGATTTTAATCAATCACTTTGCGCGGCCTTATGGAGATTCGGCGATCGCCGCCATATCAATCTCGAACAGGCTTTCCATGTTCGCGACTTCGATGGTGCTCGGTTTCGGTCAAGGTTTCCAGCCCGTGTGCGGTTTCAACTACGGCGCGAAGCTGTACAGCCGTGTAAAGAAAGCGTTCTGGTTCTGCGTCCGTTTTTGCTGCTCTGCTATTTTGATTATATCCATCGCGATGGCAATTTTCGCGCCTCACATTATAACGTTGTTCCGAAAAGACGACCTTGACGTAATAGCGATAGGCGCTGTTGGTTTAAGACTAAATTGTATCAGCCTTCCATTCACTGCCGGAATTATAATGGTAAACATGATGACTCAGACAATGGGCAGAGCTTTGGAAGCTAGTATTGTAGCGGTCTCGCGCCAGGGTCTTTTTCTTATTCCAAGTCTTTTTATACTAGGTCCGCTGTTGGGATTAAACGGCATCCAGCTCGCGAGACCTGTATCAGAAATCGCGAGTTTAATTGTAGTGATACCGGTGCTTGTTAATACGTTGAAGAGTTTGTCTAAGCCTGATCTTTCATGACCGCAGCGTAACTAATCAAACGTACAAGTAACGCTTAATTTTCATCGTCGGCGTTTTTTCAAACGGCTCTTCTCTTATCACTATTTTGCTCAGGCGCGAAAAGGCCGCGAGTTTCTGGTTTGCCCATGTGCGTAATTCTTCGACCATCTGCTCGACAGCGTCCGCCGCGGCTTTTGCTGTGTCGCTTAAGCGGAT
>WQRT01000241.1 GCA_009786625.1 Treponema sp. | reverse complement strand
CCCAAAAACGACATATAAAACGACACATAGAATGACACATTTCGGTATGTTTGAATAATCTCCAATAAGTGAAAAACAAGAGAAAACCATTAAAATACTTGCGTTTTCAATGAATTTATGTTATAATAACTCTTAATAACGCTTAGTATATTATACGGCGCAAGACTCAAAATCTACCGCACGCGAGTGTGTTTGGGTTCAAGTCCCAATGCCGGTAAAAGCAAATTATATTAAAATAAAGGATGGTTTTTATGGCGGATAATAATGATTCAAATCTGTTAACGATTAAAGAAGCGTTAAACGATCAATACAACATTGTAACTGTGTTGGCAGATATAATAGTAAACCGCGGTAAGGGAAAAATCGGGCGTGTTGAGCGTATATCAAAATTAATGAAGATTTTAGTGTGCGCGATGAAAGAGCATAAAACATACATCAACGATTTAAAAGATCTGGATATTGATTTACTNTGCTCTTCCGCCCGCTTGTATGATATTGGCAAGATATTTATCCCTGANTCGATTTTAAATAAACCCGACAGACTNACAAGCAATGAATTTGAAATAATGAAAACTCATTCCATTAAAGGCGAGAATATAATAAGCGAAATAGCTTTTCAGACAAAAGCCAATGTTGAATTTTTTAATCACGCAAAACTGCTCGCGGGCTATCATCATGAACGATGGGATGGAAACGGTTATCCGCGTAAATTGGACAGATTGAACATTCCGATTCACGGCCGCATTATGACAATAATCGATGTCTACGACGCTCTGATTTCCGAACGCCCCTACAAACAGCCGTTTACTCCCGTAGAAGCCGGAAAAATAATCGTAGACAGCGCGGGAGAAATGTTTGATCCTCTTATTACCGATGTATTTTTTGAGATTAAAGATCAGATCTATAATGTGTAGAATGATTTAATACTCATTGTACAACATATCACAAGTATCATGGCAGAATGTCTAAATAATAAAATAGACACCTGACAGAGTTGTCGAACGAGTCCAATGTTAGAACGTGTATGCGATTGATATTTTTAGAAAATTGTTATTATTGTATTGACCAAGCTGTCCATCTGAATTACCCAAAAAGAATCCTCCGGAGAGCGCGAGCCGCAAATCATCTCTTGTCCAAATCAGCGCCGGAATAACAGCGGCATCCTCGTCTTCAATACCCCAGACAACCGCGGCGCGGAGTTCTAGTTCATCACGAAGGAATTTTTTAGAAAGCATTGCGGTAAGCCTGGTCGAGGTCATTGATCTGCCGCCTTCATTATCAAAATTGGCGCTAAAAAAATCGTTGCTGCCAACCTTATCGTTTAAAAGACGCACATTCCCGTTTGCTTGAAGATTTATATTAATACCTGCGATAATATCACGGTCAAAACCAAAAGACCATCCTATAGAAGGATTGTAAATATAACCGTCATCGCCGTTTAAATCTTCTGTTATGTTAGCTGCAACTTCAGCTCTGACATTAAAACCAAAAAGCACCTGCGCGTAATCAATTCCAATCTGGTGGTAATCGTTAAAAATAAGTTTAACAGATTTAATTTCCGGTATAGGCGGATTGGAAACAAAATCAAAATCAACTCTCACCGCCGGTTGAAACATCCGTCCGTAGAAATACTGTACGCCGATATCCGCGCTCCCAATGGTAGTTGTAAATCTTAACCCTGCCTGTGCGTAATCAAGTCCTGAAGTATCAGGTATTACATCAGATATACTCTTTCCGGGATTTGTATTAAGAAATAAATTAATTAATCCGCTTAACTCATTCATTTGCGCGGGCATCCATCTTTCCGCTGAACCAATTCCTATTACCGCCGCCATCAATGGATCGGGAGGACTTACAGCGGTTGTTACAGCCATGCTTGTTATTTCAAAACTCGGTAAAAAAACGACTTCAATTTTGGAAAATTGCCCGAATCTGTATGATGTGTGAATAACTGGTACCGCTATTTTAATTCCGTTAAGATTGTTGTTATCTGCCATTTCAGTGAATATTCTTGATGTGTCAGGAAGATTGATAATGTCAAGAGGGCCCATCTGATCCGCCCTGCCCCATGTGAGTTTTCGCAGTCCCGCCGTAAAATCAAGATTTCCAAAGAAAGCGCGGATGTACGCTTCGTCAATACTGACAGGCACAAGAGCCGGTACCAGTTTTAAATTGATTACGCCTTCCGCGAAAGATGACCGCGAGAGAAAATTCAACCTTCCGGAAAAATTAAACATTTCCCTTGTATCGATTTTATCCGCACCATCGGACATTTCACCGAGATATCCGACGATAGCCGCCGATACATCGCCGCTTATTAATACAGAGGGGGTAAAACCCGTACCCATGCCGGATAATGAATCAGCTTCATCATTAAAACCAAAACCAAACTCCTGAGTAAAAATATTTATATTAACAAAAGTAAAAATTAATAAAAATAATAAAGCGTTTTTATTTAACATAGATCACTGACTCTCCTCATTCTTTATAAATAATCATCTTGTTGTTCTTCCTGTCTCAAGATACGCTGTAGTAAAAACACTTTCCGGGATCGGATCATCATATCTTAAAATATCCATAAATATCGTTGTTGATGTTCCCGTGGCGGCAGTTGATATTCTTGTCTGCATCGGCGTTAAACGGCCTTGTACATCTCTGAAATCCGCCATTTCCATAATTTTGGCAATTTCGTTTCTGCGGTTAAACATTTCCGCCTTGTAGATCAGATAATTTTCTTTGTCGATCCAAGTAATTGTTTTTGAATACTGATAAGAGCTGTCATTCGGAATAGATTGAATTATATAACAAGACCTTCCATTTATTATTTCTTCACCTAAAAGTGTATGGCTGTCAAGCGAAACATCTCTGTCCATAGACGAGATGTCATCGTAAGAAAAATCTGTCCCCATGAAATTTCCTCCGCTCTCGGATGCCGCGATACGGCGTACTCTGCCGAGACTTGGCAGAAATATCCATTGATCCGATCCGCCGGAAGCGTTATCCATTGTCAGGAAGCGCGTTCCTGCCACATTTGCAGGCCGTTGAAAAACAATTACAGTGCGCGCGCCGTTAGGACCGTCTTTTGAATATTGATCGATAACACGTTCCGTAGTGCTTCCATCCCGCGCGGTAATCACCATACGCGAGCGTGAAGAAACAGTTTCCGATGTAACGCGGTTTTTAGCGGCAAGAATAATCGAATTCGCGGTCTGCTGCGCGTATAGCGAAATTGCGCCTAACAGGAACAATGCGATTAAAAGATTTTTTTTCATTTCTTTCCTCCGTATATAAATTTAGGTTTTATTACGTTTAACAATACAGGAATAATTGTTAAGCTGACAAGAGTTGTCGATAACATGCAAAGCGCGGTAAGCAGTCCGAATTCCGCGATAATTTTAAATTTTGAAAACGCCAATACCGCAAAACCGCCGCCCACAGACATTGC
>WQRT01000240.1 GCA_009786625.1 Treponema sp. | reverse complement strand
TTTTTAGAGTACGCGGCAAAATCCGTCACGCCGTCATCTAAATGATCCCAGTAAAAGTGGCGCAGGCAAAGCGGCATTTTCCCCGATACAACGTCGCGTACTTTTTCCCAGCTCTGCACCTGCGGAATTGTAAAGTCCAATCCCTTAAGCCCCGGAATTTCCGTCATCGCCTCGGCGACATTTGAAACATCGCCGCAGGAGTGAACAACAATGCCTCCGAATTCTTTCGCGATCATCGCGTTGTACTTTACGCCGAACTCGCGGTAAAGGTTCGGTGATAGAAGCGCCGCTGTATCATCGCTGACGCGGATGCCCATCTCCTTTGGAACATACCAAAACTCGTGGCTTACGCCGTAAAGGTTCGTTATGCGCTTAAACATTTCTTTCACATAACCGATTGTCGCTTCGGTGATTTTTTCCATAAGCGCGTGAACTTCGTCGGGGTAAACGAGCGTGGCTTCGATAAATGAAGTGTATTCCCAGACAAGCGATGCTGTGACAAGGGGCGATGGAACATTGACAACCCTCAGCGGAATTTTAGATTTTGCCTGCAAGGCTTCAATATGTTTCCATGCCTGCTCAAAGTAAGGATTATTAACAGGATCGGGGATTTTTAATTTATAAACATCATCGACATTTTCTTCGCGGATGATGCACTCAACCCAGGGGTCGGCTTCATCGTTGGGTTTACACGCGCAGCCGAACGCTCCCGCTACAATATTAATCCCTTGATTTGGTTTAATGTTGGGGAAGCCGTAATCATAAACGCCTTCTCTTTTTCTTGCGTGATCTTCCGCCCACGCAATCTCCGCGTCGGGATTATTGTAGAACTCTTTTGTCCCCATATGCATCGGGCCTACTTCTACGATAAAAGGAACCTCATTTAACTCTTCCATGCGCCAGTTTGCTTCTATCAATCTTTTTTTTGTTTCGATGTTCATAATATCCGCCATATTTTTCTCCTTTTATAGAAAAGTGACTGTCACCATTTTTTTCCGCTTCAGCAATTATATATGATTAAAAGACGGTTGTCACCACGAAAATTAAAAATAGCCGCCGCCGCAAAAATCATCCTCCTAAACGTGCCGATTTCGCAACGATTTCTTTGAAATACAAACCTTCTTTCGTTGAAAGCCCGGCGCGTGAAATTATATCGCGCAGAAAACGCGTTTGCTCTTCTCTGTTCGGTTTTTTGTAAAAACCAAAACCGGCAAGCGTGTCTGTAATTGATTCTGTCAGCGCGGCTATCTCGGTCTGGTTCATCGGAGTCCATTCTCCCTTGACGGGAAGCGCGTTCCCCATCGCAAGAAAAAATTCGTAAGCGTAAATCTGTACAGCGTGAGATAAATTTAACGACGGATGCGCTTCACTCACAGGAATATGTGACGCGAAATTACAAAGGTTAAGCTCATTTTCCTCAAGGCCTGTGCGTTCATTACCAAAAACGATAGCCGCGGGTCCGGGGCGTTCCGCGAGCCATGCCGCAAGATCGCGCGGCGTCATTGAAATATTCTTGCGGTTGCTGCCTCTTCTTCGTGTTGTGCCGACAANAATGGAGCAATCGCTGACAGCTTCGCCGAGGCTTTTNAAAATGCGCGCGTTTTCCCAAACATCCAGNGCGTTAACCGCAACTGTCAAAATNCTCTCNAGTATAAGCGGCTGCGGAGATGCGAGGCGGAGCCCGCCAAGCTCCATATTTTTCATTACGCGGCATACCGCGCCCGCGTTTCCGCCGTCNGAAACATTTGAAAGAATTATTTTAATGTCATGTAATTGCATGAAGAATTATAAATTCACAGGTATCTGTTACCCATAGGGTAAATTCCCTATAAAGAATGGCAGTNACCACCGCTATATATCGCGGTGGTTCATCAAACTAAACGCTACATATAGTGTAGTCTGCTTCGTATTTAAGAATATATGATTTTATTCCGATAAGCAACAGAGTTATCTTTAATTAATTGTCAATAAGGAAAGTATATTTGACAAAAGACATAAAAATATGTATTATATAAGATGATATATTCTCTTCTCATGTTGTGAGAAAGGAATAAATTTAGAGTATTTTTGAATACTCGCAAAAGGGAGCGGCATGGCTAACAATGATATAGTCCCGGGATTTGATGAAGAAAAGGATGATAGTCTCAAAATAAAACTTGATAAAGTAAACGAGGCGCCCAGATGTCTCCTTTTAACCCTTACGGGATACATAGACACATATAATTCCAACTTTTTCCAGAAGCGCGTCCAGAAAGCAATAGAAGGCGGTTTTGTCAGGTTAATATTTCAATGCGGCAGTTTAAACTATGTTTCATCTACCGGCATTGGTTCGTTCACAACGTTTTTAAAAGCGGTAAAGCCGCAGGGTGGAGATCTCGTTCTTTTAGATATTCAACCAAAGGTTTACGAGGTTTTCCAGCTTCTTGGTTTTTCACAATTTTTTAATATAAAGGACAGTTTGGAAGATTCAATCCATTTCTTCAACTCCGATCATACCCGCGAGAAACCATCAGTTTTCCCGAAGGTTGTATCTTGCCCCATCTGTTATAAAAAATTAAAAGCCGTAAAGCCCGGCCGTTTCCGCTGTTCAGAGTGCAAAAGCATTCTTGCGATTGACGAAGCCGGACAGGTATTATTAGGTTAAAGGTTGGTATATGGCAGACAGTAAAATCGAACAATTCCTGATTGACATGATGATTACATATCAGCAGGTTGATGAAAATCTCTGGCTGATTGATGACGAGGAAAACGCTTTACACGGCGTGGCTGTTGTTCAGGCTGAACCTATCGTAATCATCAGGGCAGAGGTGATGGATGTTCCAAAAGATAATGTATTGGAATTGTACACAAAGCTGCTGGAGTACAATACNGCCGGTTTAATTCACGGTGCGTACGCGCTGGATAAAAATAAAATCATTATGATTGATACTCTGCAGTACGAAACTATGGTTTATAAGGATTTCCAGGCATCGCTGGAATCATTCAGCCTGGCTTTGGCGGAACATTATCCGGTTCTGTCAAAATACAGAGAAAAATCACCTTCTTCGGCCGCAAATGCTGAAATAACAGGAGCCTAGATCATGGGTATCTTTTCAAGACTTAAAACGCTCGTTGCAGCTAACGTAAACTCTTTAATCGGCAAAGCNGAAAAGCCAGAAAAAATGCTGAACCAGCTNATCATNGAAATGAATGAGCANNTAATCGAATCCAAGAAAGCTGTCGCGATGGCAATCGCGGACGAGAAAAAGCTGGAACGCGAGAAAGACAATCAGTATACCCAGTCCAAGGAGTGGGAACGCAAGGCAATGCTCGCGGTCACAAACGGCAAGGACGATCTCGCAAAGGAAGCCCTTCTCCGCAAGCAGGAATACGACAACGCAGCAGCCGAATACCAGAAGCAGTGGGAAGCACAGAAAACGTCGGTAGACGGTCTTAAAGAGAGCCTCCGCGAGCTTCAAAATAAAATTGAAGAAGCGCA
>WQRT01000239.1 GCA_009786625.1 Treponema sp. | reverse complement strand
CGAACTGATGCATAACGGTTTTGCAGACCGCTCCCTTACCGCTTGGGTACGGCGCCATCGTTTAACTGTATACTACAGATCTTATAAAAGTCAAGGTCTGGNTTTNCCTACATTAACGGAATCNATAATTGAAATATTTTCATATGTTAATCCCATAAATTTACCTCTTGCAATATTTCCATCATTTCCTGTTTCANCCGGAACCGCTTGCTGGTTTTTCTTTCGCTGCAATAATGCCTTCTCATTACTGTNGATGTATTTTGCTTTCTGTCGTGCGACCACCAGGACTTTGAACCATCGCCATANGGATGCATCTTTTTTTTCGGGGTAAAGGATGATCTGTCATAACCGTGTCTGTCCTTCGGACGGTCGATCGGCTTCATCGCGCCGCTGTTTGGCGAGTTAAACCATTTATCCCTGAAATGCGTCCTCGGCAGCAAGCCGTGAGAATAATCGTAGTTTCCGTGATCATATGCCATAAAAGTACCGTTGTTTATTATATATCATTTTACACTAATCAAGCAATGGATTCCATGACGGCATATCGTCATCTTCGGTTTCATCGTCTTCATCATTTGGATTAACATGAATTATTGATTCGGTAATAACCGCGGGTTCATTATTAGGCGTGTTCTGCGCGGGAGGCGGCTGCGGAACTGCCGGCGTGGGCACATCATCATCAAGGAACGGGTTACTGAACAATGACGAGTCAGACTGGCGGCGGACTGACGGAGAAACGGTTGATGTTTGCGGCTGTCTTCTATTGCTGCGCGGAGGATCAAAAAGCTCTGAATACAATTCCGGCGGCAATGACGGCATGGGAGAAAGCGAATCCATCAATCTTGAATCGTCAACGCCGAAACGCGTTGTCGTTACAGGTATTCTGGGCTGGAAGGGAGACGACGCTCTGTGAATATCGCAGTATTGATTCGGAACCGTTCCCTCCAGAAACGGGAGAGTCACTTCGCCTTCATTACAGTTCTCTGTTCTTAAACGCCCCGATCTTCTGCACACAGTAATATCCATAATGCCGGAAGATGGTCTTTGGAAACTTCTCTGCGGAAGTCCTCTGTGAATTTCGCGCATCAGATCTCCCCAGACAGGAGCGGCAAGCGCGGCGCCGGTTTGAGACATTCCGAGTGAATTTCCCGGCCTGTCAAAACCGAACCAAACCGCCGTGGTGTAGTACGGCGTGTAACCAATGCTCCACGCGTCACCCCAGTTCTGCGTTGTTCCTGTTTTACCGGCGACAGGTATTCTGAATGTTTTACCGTCTTCATCTCTGAAGGTAAATCTGGTGCCGACGCCGCCCGCAAGAGTTCCCGATGTTCCGGCAAACTCCATCACCCTTGTCATGATGTACGCGTTCTGGGGGCTGACAATCTGCCCGCGGTTTCCCATTCTTTGCTGTTCCTGCCGCACATCTTTTTCAACGTCAAAAACAATTCTGCCGTTACGATCTTCGACAGTACGAATCGCGATCGGAGTTACGACGCGCCCCTGATTTCCGAAAATGGCGAAGGCGCGCGCCATTCGCAGAGGAGATGTTGAAGTAATGCCGAGGCCGAGCGGGAAAACCCTCGGGAAAATTCTACGGATAGCCGATTCATCAGAAATGCCGAGAAGGGACGCGGATCTGTCGATTGCCGCGTCAAAACCGATGGTATCAAGAATTGTCAGCGAAGGTATGTTAAGTGAAAGCGATAACGCGTTGTAAAGCAATACCGAGCCTCTCCATAAATCTCCGTAATTGCTCGGGATATAAGGAGTGTTATCTTCGTTGTAATAAACAATCGGCATATCGTAGATCATTGTCGATGCTGTGAATTTCCGGCTGTCAATCGCCGCTGAATAGTAAAGCGGTTTAAACGCGGAACCTGTCTGGACATTTGCCTGGCTCGCGCGTATCAACTGGTTTGACTCATCGTACCTTGAACCGCCGACAATCGCCGTTATATATCCGGTTTCATTTTCTATCGCTACAAGAGCGCCTTCCACAACATTCTGCTCTGCCCTCTGCCTGAGCATCGCAAAACCGGGACCAGTTATATCTTTCAACTCAGGTATGCCGAACGCGAGAGCCGCCATGTCAACTATCGGATTTATTGTTCTTGTGTAACGTGAAATTGATCTTGATTCATTCTGACCGGATGCGATTTCATGAACCGGCAGCAGATTGAAAGCGAGCGTAATCATATCAACAAGAGGCAAAGTCGAGCGAATTGCCTGCGTGTTGCGGCTTCTGTTTAACGCGGTATATGTCCTGTTGGCACGTTCCAGACCTTCAGCCATAAATCTGTCAGCGGCTTCCTGATGCGCAAGGTTAAGGGTGGTATGAACGGTGTAACCGTCTCTGTAATAATTCAAGGAGCCGTACATCAATACGTCAAGCTCGCGGCGCACATACTCGCTGAACCACGGCGCTTTATCTTCGCGGGTCAGGTACGCCGAAAGAGACGGCCTTGTCCAGTCAAAATTATCCCAATACTCGTTAATCGAATTGTAGGCTTCTTCCTGTTCGGCATAACCAAGCAGAATCATCCGATCCAGAACATGCTGCTGTCTGTTACGCGCAAGGCTCGGATTTCTTAAAGGATCAAAACGCGAAGGCCCGGAAAGAAGCACTGCCAATACCGCGGCTTCGGCAAGGCTTACATCTTTCGCGCCGTGACCGAAAAAATATTTACTCGCGGTTTCCACGCCGTAAGTGCCGGGACCCATCGGCATGTAGTTAAGGTATATTTCAAGGATTTCATTTTTTGTATAACGACGCTCTATTTGAAACGCCCACCAGAGTTCTTTTATTTTGCGCGTGTAAGTGCGCTCGCTTCTGTTTGTATAAAGCGTACCGGCTACCTGCTGCGTAATGGTTGAGCCGCCGCCTGCGTCCCTGCCCGTTATCTGCCCAAGCGCCGCGCGGGCAATGGCGCGGATGCTGAAACCGCGGTGATTGTAAAAATCAGGATCCTCGCGGGCGAGAACCGCGTGAATCAAATGACGCGGCAAATCGCTTAAAGAAACAAGTTCGCGTTTTTCATCGGAAGCGAACTCGGTTATAAGAATTCCATTTATATCAAGAAGNCTGGTCGGAAGCGCGGGGGCGAATTCAATAAAATTTTCCTGATTTCTGATATTCGCGGTCATGGCGAGAGAAATGCCAAGAGCTACACCGATAACAATGACAATTATTACGGTTAAAGCCGCCAAAATTCTTATGACAACGATAGATACAAAGCTGTTACCCATATATTATCAGCTTATAAAACTATAATTTAACAGTCAAGATAGCGCCTGCTGCCCGCCGGGAACTCTTCTCAACTTTCTCAGCTCAAATATGATCATTATGCCTGTAATCAGAAAGGCAAAACCATCGGCGACAGGAGCGGCCGCTACGACTCCCCAAAGCCCCCAAATATTTCCGAAGATGAGTATACATGGAATAAACGCGATGCACTGACGCAGCATGGAAAGAAAGATTGATATTTTCGGGCGTCCTGTAAC
>WQRT01000238.1 GCA_009786625.1 Treponema sp. | reverse complement strand
AATGTCATTTTTCCGGTTTCGATCTTTGACATATCCAAAATGTCATTTATTATCCCAAGAAGTGTATTGCCGGAGCTGTGAATTTTTTCAAACGCCGCCATGTGTTTATCGGACAGGTTTTCGTCCTGCATTTCAATTTGAGCGATCCCGATAACGGCGTTCATCGGCGTGCGGATTTCATGGCTCATGCTGGCGAGGAACCGGGATTTGGAAGTATTCGCCGCCTCCGCGCGTAGCTGGGCATCCTCCGCGCTCTTTTTGCTTTCTACCATTGGAGAAATATCGGATATGTCGATGAACATGCCTTCTGTTTCGCCTGAAAGTTTATCCGCTATAACTTTGAAGTGCCGCTCTCTGCCGCCTGAGTTTATCGTCATTATTGTTTCTACAAAACTATCGGAATCCATTATATCGGCGAACATCAGCTTTAACGCTTTATCGGTGAATAAATCAATGAGCGGTTGTCCTACGGCGAACTCCTGTTTTGTATAGCACATGAACTCAGCCATTTGCTGCGAGATATAACGCACCCTTTTGTTTGAATCTATAATTACCATATAGTTGGGCGTATTTGCCAAAAGCGACGAGAATGACGAAAAGGCCTGTTCAGCACGGGTTTCTTTCTGTGTGACATTGAAGGTCTGGACAAGCATAAAAAGAGAACCGTAAAGAAACATGACAAACTGCATGAAAAACCGGTAATCGTTAAGCCATTCCAAACGCGGAACCAGAAATATAAACATGAGTATGGTAATCGTTATATTCAACGCGATATATGACGCCATGATTTTGAAGTTCTTTACAAGCGATACAATCCCGACAAGCAGCAGCATCATAAAGAAGTAGAACTCAAGTTCATGCAAATAAGATCCCACGGCTATAAACACAAACTGAGTTGCCGTGCAGGCGGTAAAAGAAAGCATATTTGTTTTCTTCATAACGAAAAACAGGATTAAAGCGCATGATAAAACAACCACTCCGGCGTACAGTGAATAAAGACCAACTCTGATGTCGCCGCCAAAAAATAAATCTTCAATTAACAACAAGCCGCAGTACAGGGCGAAGCAGACAGACCACGCGATAATCGTGGACCTCATTTTGCGCAGTTTATCCTTTATTTTCATGGCGTTCCCCCGGTTTGGCTTTATACGCCCTGTCAGAATAATCCGCGAATTTTAAATCTTCCGGCGCGAAGAATTTTACGCCGTTGGGCACAATCTCCAGTTTTATTTCCTTCGCAAACAGGGATTCACCGTCAATCTGAATACACAGCGGCAGTTCGCTTTCCACGTTGATAACGCGGCGTCTTGAATGGTTAAATATTTTATGTTTTTCAAAAGTGCCTTTATTCCGGTCGCTGATTGCGCGCATTGTTTTTAATCTACCCGCTGAACGTACTGTAATAACATCAAGCATCCCGTCATCCGGCACGGCATACGGACTCGGCACAAACTCTCCGCCGTCACATGGGATGTTGGCGACATGGATATTGGAATAACTGCCTGACATATCTTCTCCGTCCGCTTTTACAGTGTAATGCTGACCGACTAATTCCATATCTGAAACTGCGCTTGCCGCGCACAATGTGTAAACCCACGGGGAAAACCACCTGATCCATTTAGAGGGACTGTCGCGTAATATTTTATTAGCGTGTATTACGGTTTTTCCGACAATGCCGATATTGACTTCAACAAGAGCGTAATTGGTTCCGCAGTGTATTACATCCACCGGCCGCGACGGAGCGCGGGAAAGTTTTTTAATATCGCGGAAAGCCGCTTTGGAATCCTCGCCGAAAGCGCGGGTATAATTATTAGTGCTGCCATAAGGAACGCTTGTCAATTCGGCGTTTTCAAAACCCATCATGCCGTTGAGGCAGTCAAAAAGAATTCCGTCTCCGCCGACAGCATAGATACGCGCTGTTTCATTTTTGGGAGTACTCGTTATATAGCGGTGGACGGCGGCAACGGCATCTCGGGGATAACGTGACATATATGTTTTGTAATCCGCGTTATGCTTGCCCGAGAAACAACTGTCAATATCCAGCAGCACTTGTTTAAGATTATTAGCCGATCTGAACGAATGGAGGTTGATCACAAAGAAATGCCGCGTATCAGGCATTACCCGCCCCCTGACTGAAAGATTGCGCGGCCTGTGCGAACTTGTCTTCTACTGATGAAAACGCCGTTACAACGCAGGGATCAAAAAATACGCCGGAGCCTTCTTTAATAATACCTGCCGCCTGTTCATGGGTAAACGGTTTTTTATACGGCCGTTCGGAAACCAACGCGTCATACACATCCGCGATTGCCATGATCCTTCCTTCCAGAGGTATGTTTTCTCCCGCAAGCCCTTTTGGATAACCTGTGCCGTCCCATTTTTCGTGATGGCTTCCGGCGAACCTTTTCGCGTGTATTAAAAAATTGTCTTCTTTTACTTTTTCCATAATACCGTTAATGATGCTTTCGCCGTCTTCACAGTGTTTCTTGATAAGAGTGTATTCTTCATCGGTGAGCTTGCCGGGTTTATTTAAAACTAAATCGCTTACTTTAATCTTACCCACATCATGCAATTGCGCGGACGGCAGAAGAACATCAAGATTCCATTTTGAAATCTCCTCGGTGTAAACGCCGGTATGAATCATTTCGTTGACAAGAATCGCGAGATATTTCTGCGTGCGGTCTATATGACCGCCTGTTACCTTATCGCGGTCTTCAACCATATTTGCGATAATGTTGATTGTCGCGTTATGCACTTCGCGGACATTCAGCAGGCTTTTTTTGACAATCTTATCAATCCCGATATGGGTTTCGATACGTCTGATTAAAACAGGCGGAGAAAATGGTTTATTAATAAAATCGACCGCGCCAAGTTCAAACCCATGAATCTCTGATTCTGCGTCAAGTTTCGCGGTCAGGAAAACAACCGGGATTGCTTTGTTAATTTCATCCGCCTGTAAAACAGACAGCGCTTGAAACCCGTCCATTTCCGGCATTTCAACATCAAGAAGGATTAAGTCGGGGGTGATTTTTTCCAGCAGATGGAACATTTTTTCGGCGGACGGCAGGGCGTATGTCTTGTATGCGCCGCCCAGCGCGTTTTTTGCCGTTACAAGGTTAGTGGCGTTATCATCCACTATAAAAATTGTTTTCATATCCATCAATATTATTATACCATGTTTTTCCGGGATTTTATGTTAAAAATTGACTGTAGATAATCATATCCCGATATGCTACCATAGTTGCATGAAAACTCTTACTGCTGACGAATTACGCGGCAAATACATTGATTTTTTCGTCTCTAAAGGACACGCGCAGATACAGGGTAAATCCCTGCTGCCTGAAAATGATCCAACCGTCCTTTTCACATGCGCCGGAATGCATCCGCTTGTTCCTTATCTTCTGGGCGAGGAGCATCCGGCGGGAAAGAGGCTTGTCGATTATCAGAAATGCATGCGCACGGATGATATTGAATGTGTAGGCGATGAAAGCCATCTTACCTTTTTTGAGATGCTTGGGAACTGGTCGTTAGGAGACTATTTTAAAGAAGACGC
>WQRT01000237.1 GCA_009786625.1 Treponema sp. | reverse complement strand
AAGAACAGCCATTTTCCCGCAGAATTTCACGAACCTTTTTCTCGTATTCTGCCATTAAACCATAACCGCCTGACGCTCCATTTTAAATGCTAAATAAATATNAGTTTTAGGCAGATTATTAATTTCCAGCATTTCCGGTACTGCCAGTTTAATGCGCTTTATTAANATATCAAGAGAAATGTCTTCCAGAATTATGGGAATCTCNTCATTTTGGGCGTACCATTTTTGGGCATCATCATCAAATGACAGTGTTACAGTATATTCGTTCATATAACAATTATAGCTTTTTATNAATTNAANACAACCATTTATGCCAGCACGCTCATCCCAACACCGGCGGCGGACAGCAGTTCTTCAACACTATTACATTTGAATTTTTCGGCGGACATCGTGACGAGTTTCCCGCAGGTGACAGCGTCATCAAGGGCGTTGTGGGCGTTATATGTAATGCCGAAGTGCCCGGCGAGAGCGGTTAGCGCGTGAGACTTGAAATTAGGCCATGTGCGGCGGGCGAGGCGGCAAGTGCAAAAATACTGTATGGCGGGTGTGTCCAAATCGTACCAGTCAAGAACCGCCATGAGTACGCCCATGTCAAAAGACGCGTTATGAGCCGCCAGCGGCTGGCTGCCGATAAACGGTAGAATTTCACTATCCCATATCTTCGAAAATCGCGGGGCATCACGCACATCGTCTACTGTTAACCCGTGAATGTCGGTAAAATCCGGGCGGATGTAAAGTTTAGGCGGACGGATAAGCGAGTAATAGGTGTCAGTGACTTCTCCGTTTACAAACCTCGCAAGCCCGACGGAACAGGCGCTCTCCTGCGAATATTTCGCGGTCTCAAAATCGATTGTAACAAAATTCATTTTACCCTGCTTTTCTATGCATTGATAATATTATTAATATACCACCGCTTTGTCACAGAATGATAGATCAAATAATAGTTATTGCAGGGCTTTTTTTTATTTGCTAGACTGTGATAATGGGATTAATCTGCGTCTTTGTAAATCAAAAAGGCGGCGTCGGTAAAACAACCTCGGCTATCAATATTGGAGCGTACATGGCGGATGCCGGAAAATCCGTGCTTTTGGTGGACTTTGACGCTCAGGCAAATCTCTCCGCAGGTATCGGCGCGAATCCCCCAAAACCGGGAATCTACGAGCTGCTTTCAGGTACAGCGGCATCCGATCAGGCAGTTAAGAAAACTGCCGTTAAAAACCTTGATGTGATTCCCGCGAGCATCGATCTTTCCGGGGCGGCTGTGGAACTAATCGATCAAAAAGAGAGAAACTATTTTTTAAAAAAGGCGCTCGCTCCAATCCGGGACAGGTATGATTTTATATTGATCGACTGCCCTCCGAGCCTTGGGCAGCTTACTATGAACGGCCTTGCGGCCGCCGATTGCGTATTGATCCCGATGCAGTGCGAATACTTCGCGATGGAAGGGTTGAAACAGTTATTGCACACAACAAAGCTGATTCAAAAAAATCTAAACCCGTCGTTGAAAATCGGCGGAATTTTTTTCACGATGTACGATCCCAGAACGCGCCTTGCGAATGATGTAATTAAACAGGTAAGCGCGATTTATAAAGACAATGTTTTAAACACGATCATCCCGCGGAATATACGCCTTTCCGAAGCGCCTTCTTACGGGATGCCGATTCCGTTATACGATCCGCAATGTCCTGGAGCAAGAGCGTATCTTGCGCTCGCGCAGGAATTACTGCGCAGGTTTGAACGCGGCAAGGAGGAATAGATGGCGCGCAGAATCGGTCTTGGAAAAGGCCTCGACGCATTACTTGATAATAACGATGATACTGCTCATGATGAACCGCGTGCCGTTGAATCTAAAGCCGCGCCGCCCGCGGGCGGGAAATCGCAGAACATTGTGCAGTTGCGCATAGACAAATTAATTCCAAACCCAGGTCAGCCGCGTAAAAAATTCGACGAAACCGAACTGCGTGAACTCGCCGACTCGATAAAATCCTACGGTATAATTCAGCCGATAATAGCCGCACGATTAGAAAACGATGGCGGAGACGGCACCTGCATCATCATCGCGGGCGAACGCAGAACACGCGCGGCAAAGCTTGCGGGGCTGGAGACCGTTCCAGTAGTCATCCGCGATTACACCGATCAAAAACGCCTTGAAATCTCCCTTATCGAAAATATCCAGCGCAGCGATCTAAACCCGATAGAAGAAGCCGCCGCTTANAAAAACCTGATGGACTTTTCCAATCTTTCGCAGGACGAACTCGCGGCGCGTATGGGAAAGAACCGCTCNACTGTCGCGAACGCGCTCAGGCTTTTAAAGCTGCCGGTGGAAATTCAAAAAAGCATCGAAGAAGGAAAAGTCAGCTCCGGCCATGCGCGGGCTTTGCTCTCCGTAGCTGAAGTAAAAGCAAGAGATAAACTTTACAGAGAAATTCTTTCTAATGACATCTCGGTAAGAGAGACGGAAAAACGCGCGTCGGCGTTAAGCGCAGGCGTTAAAGAAAAACCACCTGCGGCTAAAAATGATAAAGGGAAAAAACACGCGGCGGAAATAAACGCTATGGTGGAAAAATTTATCGGCAGGCTGGGAACAAAAGTAGCTATAGAAGGCGATTTAAACAAGGGCAGAATTTATATCGATTATTACTCAATGGAAGATCTTGAAAGGCTCTATGAAATTCTCGGCGGAAAAAATTGATCAAGTTAAAGCCGCTTAAAAAAAACCGGTATTCAACGAATACCGGTTTGTAAACAATTTTTGNGGCGCCGTTTCTACAGCGCTAACATATTAGAACCAGAGACGAATACCTAAATTGATAGGCCATCCGCCGGCCGGAAAGTTTACGCCGGGAAGGATTGTAATACCNAATGAAGGAACTGCCTGAAGATAAATCTCAAGTGCATTGATAGGACCNGCATTTAANGGAAGCTGCCAGCTTAANCCGATTGGAAGCCGGCCTACAGCGTTTAAATANAGATCATCATAAACACCTATCCCAACTCCGACACCAACTCCTAAATACCAGTGTAAACCAATATCGGATACTAATACAGCGTCAATAAAATAGACATCACCGGACACGCCGAGCAGCATGCCTAAATCGTTTATTGCTAAATCAACAGCCCAGAATACCGGCATACTCGGTATTTTTAAAGATAATGACGCGCCGTTGTATATGCCGAATCCGCCGCCTTCCCAGCCGCCGCCGCCGCCGCCTTGTACGCCGACTCCTAATCCTGACGGATGATCAGCGAACGCTGTACCTGTTGCTAAAATAACAGCGAGTACAAAAACAACCAGAAACTTTTTCATAATAAAACTCCTTTCGCAATCCAAAAGATTTTGATTTAAACGGACTGCTCTGTAACTATATCACGGAAATGGAAAAACCGAAAACAAATTTTTTTTATTACTCCTTTTATTAATACAACATTTTTTAAAAATATTTATTTTAATTGTCATATACATCAATATTTTCTTTCTTCTTAAGAAAATTTGAAGTTAAATAAGTAAAAGGCGTAACAAGCGCTTCTATTCCGCATTTTAATATATAATTTGTTAAGATAAGACTCCAGAAAATCTCCCAGTTGAAAACCCCGGCGGCCGCGGC
>WQRT01000236.1 GCA_009786625.1 Treponema sp. | reverse complement strand
ATTTTTACAAAAGCGGCAGATGTGGGCGCGGATCTTGTCGGCAAGGTCGAAGCCGGTATTCCGGAAGATGATCCAAGAAACCCGGCTGTAATTGCAGATAACGTCGGCGATAATGTGGGCGATGTCGCCGGAATGGGCGCTGATCTTTACGAATCATATTCAAACGCGATTGTAGCGACATTCGCGCTTGGTTTTTCGGCGGGTTACGGTTTTGCAGGTCTTTTACTGCCTATATTGATGGCAGTTGTCGGCATTTTAACATCGATAATCGGAACCTTCTTTGTGCGCACAAAAGAACAGGCGACACAGAAAAATCTGCTGACATCTTTGCATCTAGGCACATGGCTTGCCGCGGGTCTTTCCGCCGCCGCCGCGCTGCCATTGACTCTCTTTGTCTCCAATTTGTCAATACCTGAGTCGATCGCCGGAGCAATGGCAGCTAACGCTGTTGGCATTTACATTTCAATTTTGATCGGAATCGCCTGCGGTATTATCATCGGATTTTTCACCGAGTATTACACTTCCGATCATTATACCCCGACCCGCGAACTCGCAGGTTCCAGCGAAACAGGAACTGCGACATTGATGATCGGCGGTATTTCGCTCGGCATGAAATCAGTCGCCGGACCGGTTCTTACAATCGCGTTTTCCGTTATAGGATGTTTTATTGTCTGTGACGGCATGGTGAATTTTTACACAGGGCTTTACGGCATCGGTATTGCCGCCGTCGGAATGCTCGCAACATTGGGCATAACGCTCGCGACAGACGCATTCGGTCCTGTTGCGGATAACGCGGGCGGCATCGCTGAAATGTCAAAGCTGCCGCACGAAGTGCGCGAACGAACGGACGCTCTTGACTCACTCGGCAACACAACCGCCGCGACAGGAAAGGGTTTCGCGATTGGATCAACTGCGTTTACATCGCTCGCTCTTTTGGTATCGTACAAAAATATGGCGGAAATCGAGATGATCCGCGCCGGAAAGCTGCTGGAAGGTCAGATGCTCGATTTAAATGTAATCACAAATCCGCGCGTTCTTATCGGTCTTTTCTTCGGCGCGACGCTTTCATTTATGTTCGGCGCACTTACGATTAGAGCGGTTCACCGCGCGGCGCAAAAAGTTGTGATGGAAGTCCGACGCCAGTTCAGGGAGATACTTGGTTTGATGGAAGGAAAGGCAGATCCGGATTACGCGAAATGCGTAGATCTCTGCACACGCGGCGCACAGAGGGAAATGATCATGCCGTCGCTGCTTGCGATTATTTCGCCTGTGGCTGTAGGATTGATCTTCGGTCCTGCCGGCGTTATTGGTCTTTTAACAGGCGTTACGGTAACAGGTTTCGCTTTAGCAGTTTTTATGTTAACCGCAGGCGGAGCGTGGGACAACGCGAAAAAGTACATCGAAGGCGGCAAGCATGGCGGAAAAAAGAGCGAATGTCATAAAGCAGCTGTAATCGGCGATACTGTCGGCGATCCATTAAAGGACACAACCGGACCTTCTTATAATATATTGATCACCCTCGCGGCTACAGTCGCGATTGTATTTATCGGAGTGACAGTGGCGTTTTCGATATTATAGCAGCTTACGGTATTAAAATGCCGTAAACTACCGCGGTAAGCGGCATTAAAACGCCGCTTATCGAAACGCCATTAATAAATTTTATATTACATTGTAATAAATTTTATTTATTTTTGTTTTAAATTATTAATATTTATATTATTCAACGCAATTTAAAAATTAACTGTCTTTCTCTTTAAATTAACACATTTTTCTGTTATAATTAATTTATATGAGAATATTTTTAACGATTTTATGTTTTTTATTATCATTTTCCTTTTTGATTGCTCAGGAAAACGAAGCTGATATAACGGAAATAAACGATGAAATT
Organism: Treponema sp.; assembly: GCA_009786625.1. GTDB lineage: Bacteria > Spirochaetota > Spirochaetia > Treponematales > Breznakiellaceae > WQXQ01. The sequence continues at coordinate 1,719 of WQRT01000236.1, read as the reverse complement.
ACAAAAACCGCGGCGGAAAGTGTTCCCGAAACTGGAGAAGATGTCGCTGAGTCCGGCGAAACAGTATCGCCGGGGATTGTAAAAATTATTGATGATGAATTGGGTCTTCCGCAAAGAATCGGAATCGCTGTCGCGATAATCTCGGGACAGATTCTTTTTATATGGTTTTTATGGATATTGTTCCAGGGATTTGAGAAAAAACTTGAACAATCAGGCAAGAATAAAATAAAACCTATTACGATTAAAAAGTTTACAGTTCTCACCGCGAAACAGGTTATTGATATTATCGAAAATTGTTTGCGGCTGTTAAAATATCTGATAACAGGCGTGCTTCTTGTTTTTACGCTTCCTGTTGTATTCAGCCTTTTCCCCGCGACAAGAGAACTTGCCTCGACATTATTTCTTTATATTTTAAATCCGATAAGAGATACATTTGTAAGCGCAGTCATGTATATTCCAAATCTTTTCAGGATAATATTGATAGTTATAATTACGCGTTATGTGCTAAAGGGATTAAAATATTTCGCGGTACAGATTGAAAAGGGAAAATTAAAAATAACAGGTTTTTACACAGAATGGGCGGAGCCGACATATAGAATTTTACAGGTACTTCTTTGGGCTTTCACAGTCGCGCTGGCGTATCCGTATTTACCGGGATCGGANTCANGGGCTTTTCAGGGAGTTTCTGTTTTTATCGGTATTATTTTTTCGATCGGATCTACNTCGGCAATNGGAAATCTTGTCGCGGGGCTTGTAATAACTTANATGCGCCCGTTCAAAAAAGGCGACCGCGTTAAGATAAATGATATAACAGGTTTTGTTGTAGAAAAAAACCTGATGGTAATCNGGCTTAAAACTCANAAGAACGAATATGTCACGTTTCCGAATTTGATGATATTAAGCTCAAATATAATAAATTATAATACATCAAGCGATGAAGATGAGGAAGGTTTGATCATNTTCGCCGAAGTTACATTCGGTTATTCAACGCCCTGGCAGACAGTTCACGATATTCTGATCAGCGCCGCGGCCGCGACTGATAATGTCCTGAAAAAACCGAAACCGTTTGTGTTACAGACAAAGCTTGATGATTTTTACGCGTGTTATCAGATTAATTGTTACACGAAAAATGTCAGCATGATTCCGCGTATTTATACTCTGCTGTACGAAAATATACAAAATGGTTTCCGCGAAGCCGGTATTGATATGACATCATCGCATTACAGGATTATTACCAAAAGCGAATAATACCGGCGTATAGATTATTATAAGTGTTGTAATTATCGCAGTTTTATTTTATATTTGATGTATGCTGTTTTTTAAAAGGCTTTTATCTGCCTTGTTATGCGCGGTTTTGCTTTCGGCTTGTCAGAGTTCGCGCGCCGCCGCAACCGGTGATATATCTAATGAATTGATAAATGAGTCCGCCTCTGAAATTGCGGAAGAGTCAAATGACGATTACGCTGGTGATATAACAGATGACGGCGGTTTCGCTCATGTGCGTCCCGGCATCAGTAACCGCGGTGAACTCGCAATCGCTTTTACCAGACATGAGATGGAACTTGATTTCCGTAAATCATATTACGCAAGCGAGGCGCAGATCTTTACGGGAATTTATGAAGGTCTTTTTTCCTATCATCCGGCGACACTGGAACCTGTTCCGGCTTTAGCGGAGAATTGGGTAATTTCCGAAGACATGATGCAGTGGACATTTACAAT
>WQRT01000235.1 GCA_009786625.1 Treponema sp. | reverse complement strand
GGCAGCTCGTGAACTTTCATCCAGTACGCTTTACCCGCGCTTGTGATAAACATGATGTATTCATGGGTGGAAGCCACAAATATCTGTTCCACAAAATCTTCTTCGGATAGCTTTGCGCTCTGCATTCCTTTGCCGCCTCTTCCTTGATTTTTGTAAGCGGAGACAGGAACACGTTTTACATAACCAAGATTGGAGATGAGGATCATCATCTCTTCTTTTTTGATTAGGTCTTCGATATTGATATTTTCAACTTCGCCGGCGACAATCTCGGTGCGGCGGGCATCGCCGTATTTTTCGGCGATTTCTCTTGTCTCGTCCTTGATCACGCCGCGCAGTTTTTTCTCGTCAGCTAACAGCGATTTATAATAAGCGATGCGCGTTTTTAATTCTGCAAGTTCTTGCTGCAATTTTTCAACTTCAAGGCTGGTAAGACGGCCAAGGCGCATTTCAACAATTGCTTCGGATTGCGCTTCGGTGAGCAGGAAACGTTCTTGCAATTTTAAGCGGGCTGTCGCTACATCGCGGCTGGCTTTTATCACGGCGATTACTTCGTCAATGTTAGCAAGCGCGATTAATAATCCTTCCAGAATGTGAGCGCGTTCTTCGGCTTTACGTAACTCGAAGCGGGTACGCCGGGTAACCACATCAACGCGGTGTTCGACAAAGTAGTGTATCAATTCTCTCAATGTGAGTAATTGCGGCTTACCCGCTACAAGCGCGAGATTTATGATTCCAAATGTCGTTTGAAGCTGTGTGTTCGAGAACAATTGATTTAATATGACTTTTACAATTGTTCCTTTTTTTAATTCGATTACAATGCGGATGCCGTCACGGTCTGATTCGTCATTTGCGTTCGCGATACCGTCAATAACCTTGTCGCGCATTAACTGTCCGATTTTTTCGAGTAAAAGCGCCTTGTTCACATTGTACGGAATTTCGGTAAAAACGATTTTTTCTTTGCCCTGTTTGTTGGTCTCGATATTAAACTTACCGCGGACTAGGAGTTTGCCGCGCCCCGTCCTGTAGGCATCTTTAATACCGCGTTTGCCGAAAATCACTCCGCCGGTTGGGAAGTCGGGGCCTTGCACATATTTCATTAAATCGTCATTTCCCGCGTCAGGGCTGTCAATCAAGGCGCAGATTGCGTCGCAGATCTCGGTAAGGTTGTGAGGCGCCATGTTTGTCGCCATACCAACTGCTATTCCGCTTGCGCCGTTAATTAAAAGGTTAGGGATAGCCGACGGCATGACCGTGGGTTCTAAAAGAGACTCGTCGTAGTTAGGCGCGAAATCCACTGTCTCCTTGTGAAGATCCTGAAGCGACTCATCGCCGATTTTGGAAATTTTAGCCTCGGTGTAGCGCATGGCTGCCGGGGGATCATCGTCAATGGAGCCGAAATTACCCTGCCCTTTTACAAGCGGGTAACGCAGGGAAAAATCCTGCGCCATACGCACAAGAGCATCGTAAAGAGACATGTCGCCGTGAGGATGGTATTTACCCATCGCGTCACCGACAATAAGCGCACTCTTTTTAGTGGCGCTGCCGGGGCGCAGACCGAGATTATCCATTGAGTAAAGCAGCCGCCTGTGAACCGGTTTAAGCCCGTCCCGCACATCAGGAAGAGCGCGGCTTACAATGACCGACATCGCGTAATTAAGGTAATCGGTTTTTACTTCGTCTTCTATCGCTATAGGGATTATTTTACCTAACGGAAGTTCCGATGGCGGTAATCCGTCTGAATCAATTTTTGCCATATAATATTTTATCATTTTAGAAAATTAATAAAAAGTAGTGCAGAGCCGCGTTATTTTATTAGAGAAAAATTTCATTGTTTGCCGGAAAAAAAGGGGATATACTACATCTATTGATGATATTTTTAAGCGTTAAAGAAAATTTTTGCGGTACAGAGGTAGTGAAATGGGTGTAGGTAATCAAATTAAAAATTTTGGAAATAAACTTGTACTGCCTTTGTTTTTTGTTTCCGCGCTTATGACATTATTTATCGCGCTTTATGTTAACGCGCAGATGGAAAATTATGAGGCTATGGTTGTGGAGATGACCGAGAATCATATGATTTCCGCAGTACAGGCTCTTGTAAATTTAACAAACGCGGATGAACTGGATTTAATTCACACACGCGATGATATGAACCGNCCGGAGTATCTGAAGTTAAGAGAGAAATTAATAAAATTCAGCGAAGATAATAATGTGCTTTTCGCCTACTATTACAGAAGCATCGGTAACAATCAATTTGAATATATTATTGATAACGATCTTGATCAGGAAACGCGCGTAAAACCCGGNGATATCGAATCTTTCCACGATGCCGCGGAGTATGACGCTCTNGCCGGAATTATCGGCGTTACGGATCTTGGTTCTTATTCGCCGGATTGGGAAGGGCTGTTATCGGCATATGCTCCTGTGTTTGACGGAAACGGAAATGTATATTGCATCGCCGGTGTTGATATAAGCGATGATTTTATTTTAATGCAGAGAAGCAATGCGCGTAACATGACAATTTTTCAGCTTATAGTTATTCCAATTTCGATAATTTTCGCTTTGTTAAATATGCTGCTGTACCGCAGAAAAGCGATACAGATTGAAGAAGCGCATAGACAGCTTCAATACTTTAATAACAATCTGCGCCGCGCTTTTTCAACATATCTTTCTGAGGATGTGGTTGAAGAAATTGTAAGCGATCCTACACGCCTTCAGCTTGGCGGAATAAACAGGAACATGACTGCGTTGTTCACCGACATAAAGGGATTTACGCGCATAGCGGAAGTACTTAATCCGGGGCAGCTTGTCGATCTTCTAAATTATTACCTTTCCACAATGAGCGATATTATTCTTGATCAAAAGGGAACTATTGATAAATACCAGGGTGACGCGATAATTTCATTTTTCGGCGCACCTTTGGAACTTGAAGATCATGCTTTAAGAGCGTGTATTACCGCGATAACGATGAAAAGGCTGGAGAAGAAATTAAACAAATATGTTCTGGAAAATAAATTAAGTCCGACGCCGCTTTTTACNAGAATCGGTATAAACTCCGGNGAAATGATAGTTGGAAATATGGGAACGCAGAAGAAGATGAACTATACNATCATCAGTAACGCGGTGAATCTGGCNTCGCGGATAGAGGGAGTAAATAAACAATACGGAACAGGGGTTTTAGCGACGGAAAATACAATTAAGGACACTCAGGGTAAGCTNCTTGTAAGAAAACTGGACCGCATCAGAGTTGTAGGGATAAATGAGCCTGTCCGNATTTATGAAATTATTGATATAAAGGCTGATGCTTCCCGCGCCAGACGCGACCGTATTGATATTTTCACGGAAGCATACGGACTTTTTGAATCCAGAAAATGGATGGACGCGGAGTTAATTTTTAATAAGTTATTAGAACAGTTCCCTGACGATAAACCGTCTCTTCTTTATCAGGTACGATGCAGAAAATTCCAAAAAACGCCGCCTGATCCGAACTGGGACGGCGTGTTTAACCTTTCTGAAAAATAGAATCGAGCTTTACTTAATAAAGCGTAAAATTCAATTACAAAGCTTTCCCATTACAAAGCCCCATTCTTCATCTTTTAATGACGAGAAGCCCAGTTTACGATAGAAGGCGACCGCACCTGTGTTATTGCCGCTAACTCCCAAGTGCA
>WQRT01000234.1 GCA_009786625.1 Treponema sp. | reverse complement strand
ATAAAGCCGGTTACTTTACAGATAAACTCAGGCTGATTATTTTTTATTAGCCAGAATGATTAAAAGAGCTATATCTCCCTGCCGCACTCCGGGAATCCGCGCGGCTTGCCCGACATTTAAAGGTTTTACAGCCGACAGTTTTTCTTTTGACTCTGTTGACAGCCCGGTGACGGCCGCGTAATCAAAATTTGGATCAAGTTTAATGGCATCCATTTTCGCGGCCTTGGCGGCGAAACGTTTTTCCTTTTCCACATAACCGGCGTACTTGATGTCCAGCAATACTCTCTCAACAAATTCCGCGGGATATGATGACAGCTCCGCGTCGTCCGCGTTAGCTGAAACAGAAGCCTGTCCGCGTTTTGCGATCATTTCCGAAATTACATCTAACGTTCTTGTTTTTTCAAGGAACTGCTCCCAACGCGTATCGTCAACAAGACCGGCTTCCCGTCCTTTGGGGGTCAGCCTTGTGTCCGCCGTATCGTGGCGCAGCATCAAGCGGTGTTCGGCGCGGCTTGTAAACATTCGGTAAGGCTCCTTTGTTCCAAGCGTCGTTAGATCGTCAATAAGAACGCCGATATACGCTTCGGCGCGGCCTAAAATAAGAGCGGGTCTCCCTGCCATTTTCATCGCGGCGTTGATCCCTGCCATTATTCCCTGCGCCGCCGCTTCCTCGTAACCGGAAGAACCGTTGGTCTGCCCTGCCGCGAAAAATCCCGGCAGCCGCTTTGATTCAAGCGACGGGTAAAGATCAAGAGGATCAAGGTAATCGTATTCCACAGCGTAAGCGGGGCGGACAATGATCGCTTCTTCCAAACCGGGAATACTGTGAATGAAATCGCGCTGCACATCCTCCGGCAGAGAACTGGACGCGCCGTTCATATACATTTCGTTAGTTGACATTCCCTCAGGCTCNATAAAAATGTGATGTCGTTCACGCTGCGCGAANCGCACGACTTTATCTTCGATTGAAGGNCAGTAACGCGCGCCCGTTCCGGAAATTTTTCCGCCGTACAGCGGCGAGCGGTGAATATTCGATCTGATAATCTCATGCGTTTTTTCCGTTGTGAATGTAACCCAGCACGGCATGGACTTCCTTTGCGAAAAATCAACGGAATACTCCGAACCTCTTAAAAAAGAAAACGGACGCATTTCTTCGCCGTCTTGTTTTTCCATTTTTGAATAATCAATCGAAGTACCTGCAATCCGCGCGGGAGTGCCTGTCTTCAATCTTCCCGCATAAAAACCAAGGCGGCGCAAAGACGCGCCAAGACCTATCGCCGCTTCTTCGCCAAGCCTTCCTTGCGGCGCGTCAAACTCGCCGATAAAAATTTTCCCTTCCATGAAAGTTCCGGCGGCGAGAATCACAGTTCTTGATGTAATACGATGCCCCCGCTGAGTGATTACTCCTTTGATAACCGCGCTTGATAAATTAATATCTCCATCGATTAATAAATCAATTACTGTATCCATAAAAATTGTCAGATTTTTTTGATTTTCAAGAACAACGCGCGCGGCGCATTGATACGCGTGCTTATCAGCCTGAGCTCTCGGCGCTTGCACCGCGGGACCGCGCGACCGGTTCAGCACCCTGTACTGGATCATAACCGCGTCTGTCAGTCTTGCCATCTCTCCGCCGAGAGCATCCACCTCGCGCACCAGATTACCTTTGGAAAGACCGCCAATCGCAGGGTTACAGGAAAGCGCTCCTATTTTATCCGGGTTTTGCGTGATTAATAGAGCTGAAAAACCAAGACGGCTTACCGCGAGGGACGCCTCGATACCGGCATGGCCGCCTCCGATTATGATACAATCGAAGTCCATGGCTTATACTAATTTTTTTTTATTTTTTTTGCTATAAACTTGACAGATAAAATTCAATGCGGTATATTGTTGAGCGTGGAGGCGGGTCTTTTCTTTATAAATAAAAGGCAATTTTAAACATTTTATGACATGACGGCGGTGATCTGTCATGAGGATTTGTTCAAAGCATTTTGCGAAATGGCTCGGATTTTATCCGCGTTACAAATCCTGATAAGCTTCATGGGAAATCAAACGAATTCGGCCTGGCATGAGAAGTCAGGCCGTTATTATCAATTACATATCAGAAGGGTAGTGATTAACCTAAAAAAATGAAATTTTAAACATTTATTAATAACAAGATTGCGGGCATATTAATATAATGCCGTGATGTCTTGTCGTCTCTATATAAAATTATGTTAAACGGAGGTAAACATGAATTACGAGTTATTTGATGATCTGAGCGCACAGTGCGGCAAGGTGGACTTTCTGGGACACATCCGAAAAATCGGCGAAATTACAAGACAAGCCGGCGGCATCAACGAACTGTTTTATGATTTCGCGGAACCTCATCTTGATTTTCTTGGAGAGCATCTGCAGATTAACAGAAAAACAGCCGCGTTATTCGCCGCTCTTGTGAACATGTACAACGGACAGGAAATAACAATTAATCATTTGTCAAATTATTTGAGAATGGAATGTATAGAAATAATTATGTTAATGGACGATCTTGAAGTGCTGGAACAGATGGAGCTTCTCCAGATAAGCAATGAAAACTCCGATCCTTTTTCATATTCGCATGACATAATTTCTTTTAAACTGCCTGTAAGAACAATTGAAGCACTGCGGAAAGGATCATGCTCCGATCTGCTTTATAAAAAGAACCTTACAATAGAAGCTTTCTTTTCACAGGTGGAACATTTATGCGAAGAGCGCGTTCAAAAACGGATGTCATTAAAAAATACCAAAACGAAAATGAAAAATCTGCTGGAAGACAATATGCATCTTGATTTTGTCAGAAAAATTGAAAAATTGATGCTTCCCGATGATGATACAATGGTTCTGCTCAGATTTTTTCACTACACGATTAATGTTGACGAGCCTGATATGTCACTCCGCCATCTTGAGGCGTTATACGATCACAGCTCCCATTTTATTAATATCAAACGCCAGTTGAGAAACGGCAGTTACATATTGTTAAAAAAAGGATTGATCGAAAATTCATGCGGCGACGGATTCTGCGAAACGGAATCGTTCAGGCTGACAAATGAGGCAAGAGAAAATTTCCTGGGCGGGATAAACGATATTCTGACAGATATGCCTGTAAAGGGATTGAAGTTATCAGATTCCATTACAGAGAAAAAACTTTTCTATCCGGCAAAAACCCAAAGATCAATTGATGAACTTGCGTCGCTTTTAAGTCAGGAAAATTTCGGCGATGTCCAGAAACGGCTCAGCGGCAAGGGAATGAGAACGGGTTTCGCCTGTCTTTTTTCCGGCGGCCCCGGAACCGGNAAAACAGAGACAGCTCTTCAGATAGCGCGGATGTGCAAACGCGANATAATGCAGATTGATATCGCCAACACNAAAAGNAAATGGTTCGGAGACAGCGAAAAATTGATTAAGTCGCTTTTTGATAAATACCGCGCCTGCGTGAAAAAACAGGCTGTAATCCCAATCCTTCTTTTTAACGAGGCAGACGCGGTTTTCAGCAAACGCCGCCTTTTAGAAAACGAATACAGCGGCCCCGCGCAGACAGAGAACGCCATTCAGAATATAATTCTACAGGAAATTGAAACGTTAAACGGCATATTGATCGCGACGACAAATCTTTCGTCTAACATGGACACGGCGTTTGAACGCAGGTTCCTCTACAAGATTGATTT
>WQRT01000233.1 GCA_009786625.1 Treponema sp. | reverse complement strand
TCTCCTCCTAATGTTATTGGGAAATACATCCGGCTGTGCCGTTTCTGCATTTTCCCTTCCATCGGAACTGCTTAAAAAAAACGAACGTTTAAATTAAGCAGCGCCTTTCCTGAATGAAAGTAGTAATCAACGATTACTATAGTCCTTTCACTTATGCTAAACATATAACATATTTCGGCAAACCGTGTCAAGGGATTTGCATTTTTTTTTCAATAAATTTAAAAAAAAAAAATTTATTTTTTTTAACTTGTCAACAAAAAAAATAGTATTTTTTTCACATTTTTAGGGTATTTTGTTGTTATTTATTGTATTATATTAATATATTTTTCGATTTAAAAAATATTTTAAAAAGGATATTGATAATTTATTAAGAAAAAGGAGCTGTAACCTTAATACCGCTGGACAATTTAAATGATAACATACATATTTATGAAAATGAAAATAGTTTATTTAATAGCCGTTATGCTGGCGTTCAGCGCTTGCGGCACACCTGCTCCTGTGGTACGCTCGGAGCCGTTTACGATAGACCTCGACCGCTCAGGCACAGAGCTGGGTCAAATCAGCGCGCAATTTTCCAGTATTTATAACCTGGGCGCCCTAAAAAGGGAAGATGTCACCGTTTTGTACCACCCGTACGATGACGCTGTATGCCTGCAATACAGATATGAATTATATACTTATAAGCAGTTTTGGAACAGAGAAGGCAGGAACGCCTTTATAGAAGCGTTAGAACGTTATAATGAGGAATACGCGGCTCGTGATCTTGGCAGAACAGGCGATAGAGCGCGTTACGGTACGGTAAACGGGTACCTGTCCTGGAGGATGTCTTCCATTACTTTCTTGTTATACGGCAATATGTTAATGGATTTGGGGTACGATTTTAGAGATAGAGCGCCGTATTTTATTATCTGCCAGCGTGAAGCGTACTATACTCATCCAACCATTCAAACAAATAATAATGCTGATGACAGAGATAGCCCGGTTATTACATTGTATTTTACAAGAGCACAGGCAGAAGAGCTTGCGGCTCTGTTCGATCCTGAGTATTTACGGTCTATCGCCGCTCCGGAGAGGCGTCCGGCTGCGGATGCGCAGATCGAACCCGCTAACGCGGCGCAAAGGGATGATTATTAGGCTCGACTATTTCGCTCGACTATTTCGATGTGCATTGTTAAAATAAAACATGATACAAAAAGAAGAGCTTGATAGCTGCGCCGCTCTTATTAATGCGTACAGGAATGAAATGGCGGTACGCGTAACAGGGCAGAAAGAAATGGTAGACGGGCTTCTTGGCGCACTCATCGCGGGCGGGCATATTCTGCTTGAGGGTGTGCCGGGGCTTGCCAAAACGCTTGCCGTAAAAAGCCTTGCCAGAATTACCGCGCTTGAATTTAAAAGAATTCAGTTTACCCCGGATTTGCTTCCNGCCGATTTAACCGGAACCATGATCTGGGAACAGTCAAAGGGGAGTTTTTCNGTACGCCGCGGTCCGATTTTCGCGAATGTAATTCTTGCNGACGAAATTAACCGCGCTCCCGCGAAAGTGCAGTCCGCCCTGCTTGAGGCAATGGAAGAAAAGCAGGTAACAATCGGAGAACAAAGCTATCCCCTGCCCGACCCCTTCCTTGTCCTCGCGACAGAAAATCCCATCGAACATGAAGGCACCTACTCACTGCCTGAAGCGGAACTTGACCGCTTTTTAATGAAGCTTCTGGTTTCTTATCCCGCGCCTTTGGAAGAACTCAACATAGTAAAGAACAGCCCTCCCTTCGCGCAGTCTTCGTCAGTTTCACCTAACGCAGACCTTGCTCCTGTATTGAATATGGAAAAGCTCACTGTTTTACGAAACGCCGCGGACAAGATTCATATTGATGATCAAATCAGCAAATACATCGTATCAATAACCGCCGCCACACGCCCGGCATCCACAAGGCATGTATACGCAGGGCTTTCAAAACAGGAAAATATTAAAGGAGCTTCCGACGGCGTGTACCGTTATGTGTCATTCGGCGCTTCCCCGCGCGCGTCAATCTCGCTCTACCGCCTCAGCCGGATTTTTACCATGCTGGACGGGCGGGGTTTTGTAACGCCTGAAGATGTCAAACTCGCCGCTTATCCGGTTCTGCGCCACAGGATCGTTCTTTCTTACGAAGCCGAAGCCGAAGGAATGGATACGGATGCCGTTATCGCCAGAATTTTAAGCCATGTGCCGGTTCCGTAGAATATGGAAACAAATGATTTAATCAGGCGGATCATAAACCTTCCCGTAATATCAACGGGACTTGCCGAAGAAATGCTATCAGGCGGGTTCAGATCAATCTTTAAAGGCCAAGGTATGGAGTTTGACGAAGCCCGCCACTACGAACCCGGAGATGACATAAGAACAATCGACTGGAACGCAAGCGCGCGTTTCGGATATCCATTTGTAAAGATGTACAGGGAAGAGCGTGAATTAACAATTTTAGTTTTAATTGATATTTCTCCTTCCATGCACGGCGGAAGTATTCTGCGTCAAGGTTTGAATCCGTATGAACAGGCTTTAATCTGCGCGTCGCTTATCGCCTTCTCCGCGGAGAACACAGATCAAAGAATAGGAGTTTTTTTCTTTGACAGGGAAATAGAAAAAGTTTTTCCCCCGCATAAAGGGCGCAAGCACATAATGTCATTTTTAATGGCGGCAGTGCAGTATCAAAAAAATGTGATACCGCGAAGCGACAGCCGCGGCAGTAATATTGCATCGGCATTAATCGGCGCACAGCGTCTTTTAAAAAAAAGATCTCTTGTCGTAATTATTTCGGATTTTTTCAGCATTAATTGGGAACAAGAAATGGGAAGCCTCTGCCGGAAGCATGACTGCATCGCGCTTCGCATCAGCGGTTCAAAAGAAGTCCCTTACCCGGGATTGATAACGCTGGAAGATCCGGAGACAGGCGTAAGAATTGAAGCGCCGGCAGGTCTTGATTCATTCAAGGAAAGCTGGGCGTTATGGCACAACGAACGTTCCGCTCATTGGGAGTCGCAGTGCCGGAAATGCGGCGCGTCGTTTTTAGATTTATCCGCGGATGCCGACGCGCCGGCCGCTCTGATGAAATTCTTCAGCAGCCGCAGCCAATACCGCCACAGAAAAAAAATATGAACATAATATTATGGCTGGCGGTAAATTTTCTATTATTTACTCATATGCCGTACGCGCAGAGTAATCCGCAGTTGATCCCGCGGCAAATTTTTGTCGGCGACAGCGCTGTATTGATTCTGCCGCTGCCCGCCGCTGCGCAGAACAGCGGCGATATTATTCTTACTCCGAGATCTGCCGGTTTTCCGTTAGACGAAAATATTGATTTTCACAGAATAGTGCTGGAAAAGCGCGTAACGGGAAGCCGCCTTATAATTGAGTTTACGCCTTTTGCTCCCGGNGTTCTTGAGTTTCCTGTAATNACNGCAGGAGAAGATTATTTCAGCGGCCTTAAGGTCACGGTAAACTCGATTCTGGANAAACGTTCCGCTCCCGTACTTTCAGGTCCTGCCTCCGCGCTGGCAATGCCGGGAACNGCCATGATGATTTANGGTTTTATCGCCGCGTTGATTTTTGCAATTCTGTTCGCGATCTGGTTTATTGTAAAGGGAAAAGGCGTTCTGCGTGAACTGCGGATAAAGTGGGAACGGTACAGACTCTTTGTTAACTTTAAAAGATCTGAAAAGCGCCTTCACAGAACGGTTTTAAAAGG
>WQRT01000232.1 GCA_009786625.1 Treponema sp. | reverse complement strand
CCTGTGTTGTTTTCCACCATTTCAATAATTGTGTCAATGCAGTTCCTGTCGATATTTACTCCCTCGCGGCTGAAAAATTGCTTCAGCCATTCGGCTTTTTCCCTTTCAAACATTTCATAAAAAATCTGGCGGTTTACCTTTGGGTCGGCGTTATATAAAGACGTGTTAATTTTTGTTTCATCAGAAAGAAAAATTAACGCTGTGTTTTTAATTGAATTGTCAGTTATACTTTTTATGCATGAAACTAAAAGATCAATATCGTCTTTTTTCTTGATTGATTCTGAATTTTTTATGATGATTATTCGCGCGTCGGCAAAAAGGCTGATATTTTGCAAAGCATCCGCGATTAAACCTGCCGGTGTTTCGTCCGCGTAAAAAGCGGTAATTTCCGCTCCCGGGTATTTATTTTTTACAGAGTTAACGGCATCCTGTTTTTTACCGGCTTCGGGACCCAGAAAAAAATATACGCTCATCTTAATAGGAACGAATGATGGTAAATAATCTTCCCAGAACTTTTATATCCTGACTGTACATCGGCTTGTACGCCGGATTTTCTGACACCAGTTTAACGCGCGTGCTTTCGCGGTAGAAACGTTTTAATGTAACGGCTTCTTCCATTACAGCCACCGCAATCTCTCCATTGCGGACAGTGCTTGCTTTTTCGATTATCGCGAGATCGTCTTCCAGAATACCAGCTCCCGACATGGAATCGCCTTTTACTTTAAGCGCGAAATATTTTTTATTTTTTCTCAGCATGGATTTATGAAGCAGAATATTCCCGTCAAAATTTTCTTCGGCGAGAATGGGGATGCCCGCCGCTACGCTTCCAAGAAGCGGTATCTGTAAAAGATCGTTATCTTCCGGCCTTGAATGGGTAAGCCCCATTGTTCGCGGTCTTTTATCAAGCTGTTTTAAGTAGCCTTTTTTCCGAAGGGCTGTTATGTGATCATGAGCGCCCTTTACAGAGATCGAATAGTTGTCGGCGATTTCTCTTATTGTCGGCGGGTATGAGTGTTTTTTGATATAATCAGCAATAAAGGATAATACCTGTTTTTGACGATTTGTCAATTCTTTCATAATTTTTCCCCATTACCTCAATCCAGCGCCTGCGTTTTCTGTGCGGGGCTGATATTGTATTTTCTAAGTTTGGCGTGAAGGTTGCTCGGATACAACCCGATTGCTTCCGCTGTTCTGGAGATTATGCCGTTATTTCTTGAAAGCTGATACTCCAGATAACACCTTTCAAAACTATCCCTTGCCTCGTTGTACTCTTTCTCCATAATACCTTCAGGCAGAGATGTATGCAAGATGGTTTGTTCCTTTTTTTCAATTTTCTTTCCAAGAAGTTTCCGCAGTTCTTCTTCGTTTATGGTGTTCCCAGGATGCATTACAGAAATTCTTTCCGCGAGATTTTTCAATTCTCTGACATTTCCGGGCCAGTCATATGTGGTAACAGCCTCAAGAGCGCCGGCATCCAGTGTAAGCTCCTTTTTAAATCCATTCAGAAAATGACACAAAAGGAGGGAAATGTCTTCAGGCCTCTCTCTGAGCGGCGGCACATGTATAGGTACAACATTCAATCTGAAAAAAAGATCGCGCCTGAAGCGGCCTGTTTCGCACGCTTTTTCCAAATCTTGATTTGTCGCCGCGATAATACGTACATTTGTTTCGATTGTTTTTTCGCTGCCGAGCCGTTCAATTTTTTGTTCTTGAATTACGCGCAGAACTTTGGCCTGCGCGGAAAGGCTCATATCTCCGATTTCGTCTAAAAAAAGCGTTCCTCCGTTTGCCAGCTCAAAGCGGCCCTTGCGTGTTGACACCGCGTCCGTGAACGCGCCCCTTTCATGTCCGAATAGTTCGCTCTCTATCAATGTATCGGGAATTGCCGCGCAGTTTACATCGGTAAACGGGTGGTCGCAACGATGCGAACATTGATGAACTGTTCTCGCGATTACTTCCTTTCCGGATCCGTTCTCGCCCGTGATTAAAATACGCGCGTCGCTTTCCGCCGCCTGTTTTACCGTTTCCCGAATGTTTCGAATAACGGCGCTTGTTCCGATAATATCTTCGCTTGAATAGCGGTTTATTTTTACCAGTCTTTTATTTTCTTCGCGCAGTTTTTTGATGGCAAGCGCGTTCCTGCAGACAGTAAACACCTTTTCAAGCGATAAAGGTTTTTCCAAAAAATCAAACGCGCCCAGTTTAACAGCGCGCACTGCCATGTCGATATTCGCGTGCCCGGAGATCATTACAATTTCAGTTAACGGCCATTCCGCGCGTATTTTTTCCAGCGCTTCAATGCCGCCAAGCCTGGGCAGAAGGACATCAAGAAAAATTATATCAATTACCTCGCGCTTTAACGTTTCGATTCCGGTAACTGCGTCTTCTGATGTAAAGACTTTATATTTTTCATCTTCTAAGATCGAGGAGAGAGTAGTTCTGATTCCGGGTTCATCATCGATGATTAAAATTGCAGGCATAATAAATCATTCCTATTAACCCGCTGTTGCGCGGATTATTGAATTTTTTCTGCCGGCAGATCAATATAAAATGTAGTTCCTGTACCTTCTGCCGAATCAAACCAGATCGCGCCTCCGTGATCGTTTACAATTCTTTCAACAATCGGAAGCCCCAGCCCTGTGCCGGATTCTTTAGTTGTAAAATACGGCGTAAAAACAAATTTGCTGTCTTCTGCGCTGATTCCGTTTCCGGAATCTCTGACGCTTATCCTACAGTAACATACTTCTCTTTTTTTAACAAGATCAGAGCGTATCTCGATTGAGCCTGAGCCGTCCATCGCGTCTATCGCGTTTACGGCAAGGTTTGTGAGAATTTGTGAAAGCCGGTTTTTTTCTATCTTCACGTTTATTCCATTTTCAACATAATCAATATTGAAATATACATTCGGGTATGAACTTGAATATGAATTTATTAATACTTCCACGGATTCGCGCAGATCGCTCGTCGAGGTTGACGGTTCCATCGGTTTTGATAATGTTCTGAACTCGTTTAAAAGAATGGAAAGTCCTTCTGTTTCCTGTATAATTGCCATCATAGAATTTTCTATAATGCTGTCAATGTTCTGCGGATCATTTTTCCATCTTCTGAGCACTCGTTCAGCCGACAGTTTAATCGGAGTAAGCGGATTTTTTATTTCATGCGCAAGCTGCTGCGCCATATTCTGCCATATGGAGATTTTCTCGCTTTTTACAAGGGAAGCGCGCGATGTTTCCATGTTATGCACCATTGTGTTAAATGATTTAATTAACGTACCCAGTTCATCATCNCGGCGNGTAAGAATCTGTATTGAAAAATCGCCGTCCGCGACCTTTTGCACAGAATCTGTCAGTTCTACNATAGGATATGTTATGCGCCGTGTAAATGAAATTACGATGATGGCTGTCATAAGAAGAGGCGGCAGNAAAAACACAATGTAATAGTAGATTAATAAAGGTCTTATATTTTCTTTTAACANATTAATTGTTTCAAAACGCTGAGTCTGATTATCCAAAGCGGCTTTTCCTCTGTCAAAATCACTTCCAAGATTATAACTGATTACGCGCAGCATGTTTTGTGACATTCTTTGCACATAACGTATCGCTCCGTCGTCTCTCGGCANCTCNCTCGCCGCGAAACCGTTTTCAAATGATGGAGGAAACTGAAGCGAGAATTTGTCATCGCCTGTAAATGAATGTTCCGCCCAGGGGAGAGGAAGAGTTAACTGAAAACCGCTCTGGTTATC
>WQRT01000231.1 GCA_009786625.1 Treponema sp. | reverse complement strand
GGCCAGCCGGGCATCGTGTTACCGTCAGCGTCAAGAAGCCATATCTCGCCGAAGAAACTTTTTGGATAAACCGCCGAATAGACTTTACCGTTTCTTCCCGTTGTTTCAAGGAAAGAAGGCGGAGAACGCACTGCCGCGATAAATGAGGAAACCCACGTTCCCTGCGCACCATGTTCGTCAACAGTATGAACCCTTCCGTCTTCATCGTTAAGATATAATTTACCATTAAATGCCTGCGGAGGAGACGCGATTCGATGCCCCGTAAGCACAGGAAACCCGGAAACAGGCTCCATGTTGCCGTCAACAAGATTAACGCGCCCTCGATCCGTTACTACCCACGCGTTAATATCGCCTTTTTTTCCTACGCCGTCGGCGGGAATGATCCAGTGCGTCCCCTGATTGCCAAGTTCGTGAACCGCGTTATCTGCAACATTGATTGAGACAGCCGTGCTTCCCGATGTAAAGAACAGCCTCCCGCTTTCGCCGCCTGTGAAGGAACCTGCCCCGTACAAACGGTTAGACGGCCTTCCACTGATATCTATAGGGTAGCCGCTTGCGAGTGTTACTCCGCTGCCCGATCCGGGAATGAGCGAAAGCGATACTTCGACCGTTCCCCTGTTAAAATTCACGCGGGCAAGCCCCTGGCGGTAGAGCGAAAGAAAACCGCTTAAAGCGGTGTTTCCGCGCAAGAAGAATGGAATCGATCTGTCAAGTGAATAGTAAAGGCTTAATGCGCTCGCATTGGAATTTGTATTCCTCCCGGACGCGATATTGCGCCACGCGGGGGATCTGGGCAGTATTTCGTTTCTTTGAATTGCGCGTAACGCAGCGAGAAGAGTTTCCGCGGATTCGCTTACAAAAAAATAATCCCTGTGTACAATGTAATAGGGAGAAGGCAGAAAAATATTCATGTTGCGCAGTAACGCNTGTAAAAGCTCGGGTATCTCAATGCGNGGCATACGCACTCCGTCAAGATTCAATCTGGCNTCTTCGTTAAGCAGAACGGATCTAAAGGCACGGTCAAACATTTCCTGCCGCCTGCGCTCATCGGCTATCGATATCGCGTATACAGGATGAGGTCTTCCTTCCATCCCATAAACAGCGTATTCATTTCCCATCCACGAAAAAAGCAGATCATCAACAGAGAGCCTCATCAACACGCGGAGCGCACTGTCCGCTGACCGCATCGCGGCATCAAGCCCCGGAGTAAAAATGAGCGCCGCGTCCATAAGTTCGCGTAACGTACCGGCGGAAACAATTGTCGCGTACTGCGCGTCCGCGGGGATATGCTCCGCCATTCCGGGCGCACCCGATCGCTGTTCAAGAAAACGGCTCAGGCTTGCCTGTCTTGAGGTCATCGGCGCAGCCAGACTTAATTCAAACTTTTTTGGATATATCGAAATACCGGCTTCAACCCCGGAGGTAATCTCGATGTTTTTTAAAATCTCCGCGAGTCCGTCATCCTGCCCGGACAAAAGCGAGCTGACATAATCCGCCGACAAAAGAAGAGCGGCGTCATACGATGATGTTTTTATATTATCAAAAGTATTCGCGCCTACAGGCTGCGGCGAGCCTGACGATTGCGCCGTGTTTGAGCGGGATTCAAAAATCCCCTGCTCATTCGCGATAAAAATGAGATTCCTGAACGGACCGAAGTACAGCGTCATGTTATCAAGACGGTACTCAAAACGGGAATTCCCTCCGGCTCCNACATAGTACAAATTCGGCACATTGATAAAATTGGAAACAAGCGGAAGTATCCGCAGAAANGGCGAAAAAAGCCCNAAATCCCAGGCGGCGGCAAACCTGATATCNTCNCCGGCGGCGGGAAGAAGAGAAAGTTCCATATTTCCGCGAGCGGCAAAACGCAGAAGTTTATTTTTAAGAAGCGGATTTTCGATAAGCATATTGAGGATGGAAGAGACCGCAGACAAAGACGGTACTGTGGATATCTCATGCAGAGTTTCGTGAGCCAGAATGCCGTCCAGAAGCCTTACAGGATTATTGATACTGACCCGCACATTCGCGGAAACAGGAATGACAGATTCTGCCTTTACCCTTCCTATCATGGAAAAAACGACCCACGCAAGGGAAATTACAACAATGACGCAAACAAGCGCAATTAGGAACCTTAAGAAACGGTTGGGTTTTTTAGCTTTTTCCGGCTGCTTTTTCGCTTTTGGATTACCTGCGCTGACGCTTTCCGAGTTGGGGTTNTCTTTTTCCATAATATTGATTGTAAACTATCATATTAAAAAAATACAGTAGATTGTAACATTGCATAGTGAGTATTTATATCGTATGATATGGTTATGACGGTTAGTAAACGCATTAGGCATTTACGGCAGACACTGGATATGTCCCAGACAGAATTCGCGAAAGCAATTTATATAAGTAACGGTTACATTGCAGAACTTGAATGTGAACACCGCAGGGTCAACGATCGGATAATTCATTTAATATCGCTTACATTCGGAGTGAGCGAGAAATGGTTGAAATACGGATCAGGCGATATGTTTTACATGACTGCGGGAGAGAAACTGAACAGAATGATAAGCCTTTTCAGCGAACTGTCTCCGAAGTTTCAGGATTATATAATGCAGCAGATCGAGCAGTTATTAAAAGTCAGCGTCAACGATCAAAAATGATTCCGCTATATAAACTTGAGAAACTGCCGCGTATTCAGAAACTGCGGAAAATTGCAAAAGTGTTTTCGTTCGCGGAAAACAGATTGTGCATGGCCGCGGAAAAGCGGCTGTCAATTTTTTCACAGGCAGAGCTTGAATTTTTCCGCGATGCCGCTAATCTGCTCGCAAAAGACGCTTTATTCTCCGATGACGCAAAAAAATTTTTTAAAGAGACGGCAGAATTTTTTAAAACATTTATAAATAACAGCTCTTCGGCAGAAAATACGGATATCGGCGGCTCTGCGACAACAGCCTCAACAGCAGTTGCAACAACAGCCTCAACAGCAGATGATTCCGCGCTTTTACTCCGCACGCTGAACGGCGTTAAACATATCCTCCTTGCGGAAACAGGCAAGGATCAATCTGACTGGGATTTTACCGGAAGCGACGGACATCTTGACCCGCAAAAACGGCAGATAATCGATGGTATGATTGTCTATATGGAAGATATACGCTCGCCGTTTAACATAGGCGCGATGTTCCGTACCGCGGAAAGTTTCGGCGTAGAGAAGATCATCCTGTCGCCTTTCTGCGCCGATCCCCGCCACAAACGTGCCGAGCGGACGGCCATGGGCTGTACAAGCATCATCCCCTGGGAGCGTAAGGAGCTTTTCGCAAGTGATTACGATGACAGTATGCCTGACGCGGAGCCGCAAATCCCTGTTTTCGCACTGGAAACAGGCGGCATACCCATCGCGGAGTTTCCCTTTCCCCGCCGCGGGATAATGATCACAGGTTCTGAAGAGCTTGGCGTAAGCCCGCGTGCGCTTTCCGCGGCTGACGCGTCTTTGGGGAGAGTTTCGATCCCTTGTTATGGAACAAAAGCGTCGCTTAACGTATCGACTGCGTTCGGAATTGCCTTGCATGCCTGGCGGGAAAGTATATCTAACATATAAAAAACATAATAACAGCCATAAAATCAGTAAATATTTATAAAACAATCTTCACTTAATAAAATTTAAATTTTTTTTTCATTATTCGCAAGCAGGAGAGCATATCCGCACCCATATAAGGGTAAATCTTTTTATGGAGTAGTTTATGAAAACTAAATTCAATTATTTA
>WQRT01000230.1 GCA_009786625.1 Treponema sp. | reverse complement strand
ATCACTTTTTCCGCAAAAGGCTTGTAAGCAACACCCGACCAGGTAATACCGACATGCCCCGAAAATTCCAATGTGTTAAGACGCACTCCGTGTACAAGAACCGAAAGTACGTTCAATACTATATTCATACCATGCCCGAACGCCAAAAGTATGATCCCGAAGAAAATTAAGAAACTTCCAAGCATGGGCCCTGCAAGTAAATTAACGGTACTCGCAATTGCGGCGCCGGCAAGACCGACTGCCCATAACCTGATATAAGACATAACATCGGAGAATATGCTGACAACTCCGAGTATTACAGACATTATATTGCCAAGACTCGATTTTATCGACTGCCCCATGCTTTCACGGTACGCTCCGAACAGGAAGAACAGCACCCATCCAACCCCAATCACGGGAACCGCGGCGGGGTGCAGCGGAATCGCTCTTGTATCATTGCTTACAATGAGCATTAAAACAACATTGTACATACCAAGCAGCATTCCGATGTAACCTAACTCGCCAAGTATTCTAAGCGACTTGGCTCTGACCATATTGATAATATGCGCGATCGACAGATGTATTAAACCAAGCGAGAAACAGAAAATCTGCATATTTTGATTTACCATGTCTTGACCCGATTTTGCCGTGGATATATAAGACAGTGAAATATCTTTTAAAAACTGCGGAGCGTCCTGCGACTCTATTCCAAACCATGAACATGTAAGCAAACCCCATGCGATATTGAAAGATCCAAGTAATATAAGCATGGGGAAAGCAAGAGGTATTTTCTTTCTCTTAATCGCCATTGCGCATACCGCCGCGATTCCGGTGCCTGTAAGAAGTAAACCGTATCCGGCGTCTCCGTAGATCATTCCGAAGAAGATACAGAAGAAGAAAAGGAAGAAAGGCGATATATCAACTTCGCGGTACCCCGGAGTGATTTCCAGGAAGCCTGTAATCGGCGTTAAGAGGTTTACAAATTTGTTATTCCGCAGTTTTGAAGGAACTTTTTCGTCTGTCACAGGCGGATCTTCAGCAGAAAGCCCCCAGCTGTTACTGCGCGCAATCTCTTTTAACTTATTCATATCTTCAGCGGGCACATAACCTGTAAACCACGACAGCTTCATGTTGTCAGGAACTTCATCCACGCCGTAAAGACCGGCGTTTGCGGTTTCAAATTCCAGATCGTATAACACAAGCGCCATTTCCTTGTTCAAGGCAGGACGGCGGTCAGCGAAGTTTTTCAGCTTATCTTCGATCTTTAATAAATCGGCTTTAATTTTTTCTTCTTCCTGCACCAGTTCGCTTAAAGGCTGTTCGGGCAGCTGGAAGGGAGTAACGCCGGGAATCGGTTTTTCGATTACAAGAAGGCGTACAACCGACTTGTCGCTTTTAATTTTTATATATTGGATGTCCTTATCAAGATGAGAAAATACATCGGGGGAAATTTCGTAAAGAAATGTAGGAATCCATTCATTCATTTCCGTTACAGTTTTCGGATCAAACTCACCCCACCCTTCAATGCGCATTATTTCGCGGCTTAAGGTGAAATCCTGCTCTTTTAATTCTTTGCGCTCTTCGCCGAAGCCGACCATCATATCGGGAAGGTATGGCCTCTTTGTCGCCCTAACAGCGTCCAACGAATAAGGAGCTTCATCATCTGTGCCGAAAACATCGGAGGCTCGCCGCCCTCTGTGCATACCGACAGGCTGCTGCCTGCGTTCTCTGCCTGTTCGCGGATCGCCCGGAACCGCCGCCAGTTTTTTCTTTTTAGGCGGTTTAAAATCCTGTATGAGTCCGATTGAATCTTCTACTTTGGCTTTTTGCTTTAACGCGGTCGAGTTTACATCGACCGGCGCGTCTCTTCTTTCAAGGTGCATAACGCCTGCGGCGCGAAGCTTTCTTAAGGCATCTATTCTTGTTTTATCCTGCACCATGATGCAGACTTTTTTCATCGGTAGTATCATATATTAATTCGCCGCCTTTTCAGTTCCGCTCTTTGCGATTTTACCGCGTACAACAGACGCTGTCTGCTGATCGCCCAAGTAAACCTGAATCTTTTTGATGTTTCCTCTTGTTTCAGGAATCTTTACCTTTTCAAAAAGATTAACGCGCTGTGTTGTTGTGCGCAGCTCTTTATCAAGCCTTTTTTTCTGCTCTTCGATAACTTCAGATTCCATTTGCAGCAAAAGCGCTTTTTTCATGCACTCTATGGCCTTATCAAGCCATGACGGAGTCGTAGTTAAATCATAAACCGCCATTTCAAATTCGGCGCCTTCAAAAACAGGGATTGGAACGCCCGCGATATTTCCATAACCTGTTTTAAGGCTCGTAATCTTCAGCATATCCTTTAAAAATACCCCTGTTTCTCCGAAAACTCCGATCCACGGCTTAAATGATTCATCGAGCTGCACTTTAGCAATTTGTAATTCCTTAAGCCTTATATCTGTTATGCGAATCTCGCTTTGCAGCTGTTGTTTTTTCAACATCAGCGTAGGCAGATAACGCCTAAACATTTTAAGAGAATCTTTTTGCTTTTTTAGCTCATTCTTTGTGAGCCTGATTTTTGCCATTCTAAATCCTATTCACTCTTCGGCCAGAATTTTTTTATAAGCTCCGAACGAAGCCCAGTTTCTTCAGGATTGAAACAGCCGGATAGAATTTCCCAGCCAAGGTCGAGCGCTTTTTCAAGCGGAATATTGACCGACAGATCCATCATTCTCTTTTCGAACTGTTCGCCGTATTTTAATAATTTCTCGTCCCAGTTTGTCATGACGAAGCCCATCGCCTTTTTTTCCAGCGTGTCGCGGAAAGCGGAGTAAAGTTTGATCATGCCGTCCATGAGGGCGCGGTGGTCTTCGCGTGTTTTTCCGTTAACCTGCTGTTTAAGACGTGACAGCGAACCAAACGGCTCGATGCGTCCGTTCTTTAAATAGTACTGACCTTCCGTGATATAACCTGTGTTGTCGGGAACCGGGTGTGTTACGTCGTCGCCGGGCATTGTTGTAACGCCAAGAACTGTAATTGATCCGCTTGAATCAAAGTCAACCGCTTTTTCATAGCGGCTCGCGAGCTGGCTGTATAAATCGCCGGGGTAACCGCGGTTAGACGGAACCTGCTCCTGAATGATCGATATTTCTTTCATCGCGTCCGCGAAGTTTGTCATGTCAGTAAGAAGAACGAGAACGTCTTTTCCTTGAAGTGCGAATTGTTCCGCGACAGCGAGCGACATATCGGGGATCATCAAACATTCTACGGTCGGGTCGCTCGCTGTGTGAATGAACATTACAGTACGCGCCAGAGCGCCGCCGTTTTCCAATGTGTCTTTAAAGTTAAGATAGTCGTCGTATTTTAATCCCATGCCGCCGAGGACGATTACGTCAACTTCGGCTTGCATCGCGATACGCGCAAGAAGTTCGTTGTACGGCTCGCCCGAAACCGAGAAGATCGGCAGTTTCTGTGAAACGACCAATGTATTGAAAAGGTCGATCATTGGGATACCTGTGCGGATCATGTTGCGCGGAATAATTCTCTGCGCGGGGTTTACAGACGGACCGCCGATCGGGATTTTATTATCGTGAAGTTCAGGGCCTTTGTCGCGCGGTTTTCCCGAGCCGGAGAACACGCGTCCCATGAGGTTTTCCGAGAACGGAACCTGCATCGGGCGCCCTAAGAAGCGCACTGTGTCGCCTGTTGAAATACCGCGGCCGCCTGCGAATACCTGAAGGGAAACCGTATCGCCGTTAAGGCGGTTTACTTCGGCTAACGATGTGCCGAAAACGGTGTCTACTTCCGCGAGATCACCGTAACGCACTCCATCGGCCTTGACGGTTATAACGCTTCCGGTTATTGATTCAATCTTGCTATATACCTTGTTCATAATTTCCGTCCTAACCTTAGATAATTATTT
>WQRT01000229.1 GCA_009786625.1 Treponema sp. | reverse complement strand
TTTAAAACTTTTCCTTTTATTCTACATTCAATATCTTCATGACCGTTTTCTGAATCAACGCGCACTGTAATGATGTTACGCGATCCGCGGATTACAAGCCCTCTAATGGTTTCTTTTATTTTTTTCATATTTCGTCTAACACGCAGAGAGCGAAACCCATTTTTGCCGAACGGTTTTGCCATGAAAGATCATTTGCTTGTGCGCTTGTCAGCAGCATTTTATAAACAGGCTGAGCGCCGCTGTCAGCCATGAGAGCGTTTTTATTTTCTTCAAGCAGGAATTCAACACGTCTTGTAATTCCATCAAGCGAATCGAAAACCTTTATACCGGGAGATGCTTCACGTTTGAACTCGTCAAGCAGGTGTAAAAAGTGCGTACATCCGAGAACAAGCGTGTCCACTCCCTTTACGCGGAAAAGATCAATATACTTTCTTACAATTTTGATTTTTTCTTCTGTGCCTGCGTTGTCCATGCGTTTTTCCACAAACTCGACAAGATCGGGCGCGGCGATGCCTTTAATTTCGCATCCCTGTGACAGGCTTTGGTTATAAGGATCATCAATAGTCCGCGCCGTTCCAAGCAGTCCTACAATGCCTGTTTTACTCATTTTTGCCGCCGGTTTGATCGCCGGAACAGTGCCTACAAAATGTACGCCAGGAAATGATTCACGCAATGAATCAATTGCCGAAATTGTCGCTGTGTTACAAGAAATTATAATAATCTTCGGATCGATTATTTTTATAATTTTTTTTGTTAATTGAGTTAATAGAAAAATTAATTCTTCTTTGCTTCTTCCGCCGTACGGGAAATTTTTCGTATCGGCAAGATAAAAAACATTCTCCCTCGGATTCTTCTCCTTGAATTCGGCGCAGTAGAGAAGCCCGCCGATACCGGAATCTAAAAAAAGCACAGGTTTATTATTCATGGTGGTAAAAAATCGGTTTGTTATTTAAATAAATTATCAAATGCCGCTCGGCTAGCATCTGCTTTTTCCTTTTCTTTTGATTGACCCGCGCTCTGGCTTCGGAATTTCTGATCCAGAGAAAACCAGTCGCAGAAGTTGGCGCGTTCCTTGTCGGATTGCGGCCCGGCGCCTGATTCGCTGCAATCGCCGCGTGAACCGGGCAGGAAGAAACGGCAGTGTTTACAACAACGCAAATCTTTTCCGCAATCGGCGCAGCGGGCAGAACGTCCAATCGGCGCTTCGTCAGTAATGGGTGAACCGCAATACCAGCACATGAGTTGATTATACAATCCGCTTTACTGGTTGTAAAGAAAAAAATGTGTTATGATTAAGGTGATGTTTACAATTAATCCGTGCGCCGCAGGATGCGGGAAACCCGCCATTACGGGGAACAATCTGTGTTTTATTCATCAGGCGAACCCTGAGCAGGAATATGTGCGCATTTGCGGTTATATAAAAGAAAACCGGGTAATAAAGGATTTATGCGTAAGCGGAATGCGCTTTGATAATATCAATTTTTCGGACCGTCATTTATACGGCTGTAATTTTAAAGATGCTTATTTTTCCGGATGCAGTTTTACCGGCGCGAAAATCAGAATGAGTTTTTTTGATTTCTGTGAATTTTACAACTGTGTTTTTTTAAAATCCGACATTCAATTTTTATCGTTCGCCGGAGCCGGTTTTGACACCTGCGATTTTTCAGGGTCGGAAATTGTCCATGTTAATTTTGAAGGCGCGGTGATAGTAAATACATCATTTGACAACTCGAACCTGTACAACAGCAGGTTTATAAGCGCGGATTTAAACAGATCGACTTTTATAAATTGTAATATAAAAAGGGTTAACTATTTAAGCGCGAAACAGAACGATGTTGTATTCAAGGCATCCAATACGGCGGAAGCTGTTTTTGTAATGGAAGAGACATGAAACTTTTTTTTCAATACTGCTCATTCGGTTTCAGCAATTGTTATATTTTAGGAGCGGAGAATAATAATCCGGATCAAAATCCTCCGGCGATAATTATCGATCCGGGAAGCATGGAAAATATTACTCTGGAAACAATCGAAAATAACAATTTTGATTTAAAAGCCGTTCTTATAACGCACGATCATCTGGGGCATGTGCATGGACTGCGCACATTAAAACGCATTTATAATGCCGATGTTTTTGCTGTTAATCAAACGATCATGGATATAAAAACAACTATGGTTAAGGACGGCGATTTTGTTAATATCGGGAGCTTTCCTGTTGATGTTATATCGATACCGGGACATTCATCCGATTCTGTGGTATATAAAATTAATAATATGCTTTTTACAGGCGATGTTCTTACCGCTGGTCTTGTCGGCAGCACTGCAAGCGCTTACGGAGCCGCCACGCAAATGAACAAGCTCCGCAGCCGCCTTCTATCCCTTCCCGGTGATTATATCGTGCTTCCGGGACACGGCCCG
The DNA here is from genome assembly GCA_009786625.1 of Treponema sp. GTDB lineage: Bacteria > Spirochaetota > Spirochaetia > Treponematales > Breznakiellaceae > WQXQ01. Next base: position 1,487 of record WQRT01000229.1, on the reverse strand, counting down.
CCTTCGACTCTTGACGCGGAGAGGCGTTTTAACACGGACATTTTTCATTATGAGCAAAACCGCAATAAACGCCCCGTGTTTAACATAGGTCTTTAAGGCCTGAAGCGCAGAGTCTCCAGCGTTGAATCTCCCCTGATTATTCCAAACCAGAGTTCGCTTCTTATCCTGTCCCGCAACACCCTGTAAAACGCCGCGATGTCGCTTACATTCTCGCCGTTAACTGAAATTATTCTGTCCCCCTGGCGAAGCCCTACTATATCCGCGGGGCTTTGAGGAATTACCTGTGTGACCAAAAGTCCTCTTGCGTTGTTGTCAATACGCAGTGATTCTCTTAACTGTTCATTAAGCGGCATAACATAAACGCCGGGCCAGAGCCTTCTGTTGTCCGAAGCGGTTTGATCCGTCCGCGCTTCTATGCGCACCTGAATATCCCGCGGCTGCCTGTCCCTAATAACCGTAAAGGTTGCAGTCTCACCTGCGCGTAAATCGCCGACCAGCATCTGAAGCTGCTGGATGCCGCGCGATTCCCTTCTGTTGACATGAGTGATAAAATCACCGGCCCTTATTCCGCCCGTGTCGGCAGGAGAGCCGAGGAAGACGTTAAGCGCAAGTGCGCCGCGTCTGTTCTCAAGTCCTAAAGCCGCGATTGTTTCTCTTGTCGGTTCGATGAGCGACACGCCGAGCCAGCCGTAGGTTGTCGTTCCTGTATCGATCAATTCATCGATCGAACGTTTTATATTATTAACGGGAATCGCGAATCCAAGCCCGACATTTCCGCCGCCCGAGATGTTACTCGCAATCCATGTATTGATGCCGACTACTTCGCCTCTTATATTTACAAGCGGTCCGCCTGAGTTACCTTGATTGATAGGAGCGTCAGTCTGAATAAAATCATTGATATTGCCTCCTGGGCCGCCCGTGCGCCCGACAGCGCTTACGATCCCCATCGTTACAGAGAACGAAAATTGTTCACCTAACGGATTCCCGATCGCTATCGCCCAGTCTCCGACAGTAACTCTGTCTGAATCACCCAAAACCGCAAGCGGATGATTATCGCCGGTTGTAAACGAGACAATGGCGAGATCCTTGCGCTCATCCCTGCCGACAAGCTGCGCGGGATATTCCCTGCCGTCTCTTACCGCAACCGTGATTTCCGACGCGTCGTCAACAACGTGGTTATTTGTAACCGCGTAATAAACACCGTTTCTATGGCGTACTATTATGCCGGAGCCGAGTCCCTGTGACCTGTATTCTCTTTCTTGATTGTTTGGATTTCTGTCGCGCGGGCCAAAGAAAAACTCCCACGGAATCCCGTTAAAATTCGGGATTTGCTGGCGTCTTACAGAGACAGTCTTTAATTCAACAACCGAGGGAAGCATTCTTTCCGATACAGCGTTAAAAACATTTTGAAGTTCTTCCGCGACTGCGAGAGAATTCTCAGGGATAGTAACCTGTGTTTCCTGCGCGTGCGCCCGTGTCTGCGGCGT
>WQRT01000228.1 GCA_009786625.1 Treponema sp. | reverse complement strand
GAAGCCTGTGTATCGCGGAGCCTGCCGTCTCTGTCAGCCATCGCGTACACCGAGTTGCTGTATGACGAACCATACCAGAAGAAAACGCCGACTACGCTGAAAGCCACTAAAAGGAAGCACATGACAGAAAGAACCGTGACATGGAGATTATACACCCTTTTTTCCGAATGAGGTACAAAAACAAGGGTATAACGCCGTGTTAAAAAATGCCAAATTGCCTTAAAAACCCCCACAATAAAGACTGCGGTGATCACAACAGCATTTTTAACCTTCAAAACAAGTTTGTTTTCAAGTCTCTTATACTCATGAACTGAAGCCATTATCGCTCCCATCTAAAGTTTCCTCATTCTAATAATTTATAAAATTAATGTCAATAAATCTTTTAAAAAAAATGAATTTTTTTGTTGAAAATTTTAATATGTATGATAAAATATGCGTCCCCCGCCATACATCCAAACCCCTACCCCCTAATCCCTATCTCCTAGAATCTATCCCCTAACCCCTAATCCCTATCCCCTAATCCTTAAACGGCGTTAAAACCGGCTTTTATAGCCTTTACATTCATCGGGACAAACTGGTGTTTATCCGCGGGGAAAAATTTCTTCAACACACCTTCAATATCGGCAAAATTCACCGCTTTCGTTAATTTTGCCATCGCTCCTAGAGCTACCATATTGGCAAATAACACGCCGCCGAGCTGCTCCGCTATACCGGAAGCATCAATTTTTACAATATTCAAGCCTTTTCTTTTTGGTTCTTCCTTTACGAGTGTGGAATTTAGCACGATAAGCCCGCCGTCTTTAAGCATTTTCTCACAAAGAGAGAGAGAATCCTGATTCATAACAAGCGCCGAATCCGGTGTTGTCACTAACGGGCTGGCAATTTCCTCGTCAGAGATAATGACGCTTGCGCGGGCGATGCCGCCGCGTTTTTCCGCGCCNTANAATGGAAAGAAAGTGACATTTTTCCCTTCCTGCATGGCGAAATANACCCATAATTGCCCGAGAGAAATTATCCCCTGTCCGCCNAATCCGGCAAAAAACGATTTTTCTGTCATTTGGNGCCTCCTGCAGCCGGATTTAAAGTGTTTTTTATCTCGCCCAGCGGAAACACAGGAATCATATTCTTTTCCAGCCATTCCACAGCCTGCACCGCGTCCATCGTCCAGTTGGTCGGACAAGGCGAGAGGATTTCTACTATCGTACTGCCGGCACCGGCGAGCTGAGCCTCAAACGCCTTTTTTATGTACTGCTTTGTTTTCCGCACATTGGCGGCATTGTTCACCGCGCCTCTTGCGATGTAGCGGGTGCCTTCCAGCGTGGCGAGAAGCTCGCAGACCTTTATCGGGTAGCCCATTCCGGCGGCGTCAGCGTCACGTCCGCGCGGCGCTGTGGCGGCTTTCTGCCCGATAAGGGTTGTAGGCGCCATCTGCCCGCCTGTCATGCCGTAAATCGCGTTATTAACAAAAATCGTGGTAAATTTTTCGCCGCGGTTCGCCGCGTGGATCATTTCCGCTGTGCCGATAGCGGCCATGTCGCCGTCACCCTGATAGCAAATTACAAGGTGATCAGGCAGAATCCGCTTTACTCCGGTAGCGGCCGCCGGTGTACGCCCGTGCGGCGGCTGTACCGAATCAAAATCGAAGTACAGATCCGCCCAGATCGAGCAGCCGACAGGAACTATAATAATAGATTTATCCTTGATTCCCATTTCGTCAATGATAGTGCAGATCATACGGTGGATTACTCCGTGGCCGCAGCCGCCGCAGTATTTTGTTTGGATATTTTTTAAACATTCAGGATGTCCCGAGATTTTTTTCATTTCTTTAAAATCTCCTTTACTTTCGTGAATACTTCTTCTTCCGTGGGAATCATTCCGCCTGAACGCCCAAGAAGATGAATATTGGATTTTGAATTTGAATAATAGGCTGATAATTTAACATCTTCGATTAACTGCCCTTCTGACATTTCCACGGATAAAACGGGCTTGTCCGCCATCGCTTTTCCCAATGCTTCATACGGGAAGGGCCATAAAGTAATAGGTCTAAATATACCGAGTTTTATTCCTTCTTTTTCTGCGAGTGTTTTCGCTCCAAGACATACGCGGGCGCATGTGCCGAACGCAGCCATCACAAGATCAGCGCCGGCGCAATTAGATTCTTCATAACGAATTTCCGCCGTCTTGATTTTCTCGTAACGTTTAAAACGTTCCTTGTTTTTTACTTCGAGTAACTCAGGCACAAGTTCTATCGACGTTATGTGAACAGGTTTTTTACCAGCTCTTTCCGCGAGGCCTCCCACTGACCAGTCGTATTTGGAAATTTTCTTTTCAGGCGGCAGTACGCATCCTTCGATCATCTGTCCGATCATTCCGTCGGCATGAATGATTACAGGCATGCGGTATTTGTCGGCGAGATCGAACGCGAGGTATGTTAAGTCCGCGGCTTCCTGTACGCTCTTCGGCGCAAGTACGATGCACTTGTAATCGCCGTGTCCGCCTCCGCGCGTTGACTGAAAATAATCGCTCTGCGCGGGTGAAATGTTTCCAAGACCCGGTCCGCCGCGGTTTACATTTACAAGCACCAATGGCACATCCGCGCCCGCCGCGTAGGAAATTCCTTCCTGCTTTAAACTGATGCCGCAGCTTGACGAACTTGTCATCGCTCTTACTCCGGCGCAAGCCGCGCCGTATACCATAATAATGGCGGCGATCTCGCTTTCGGCTTGAATAAAAATTCTTCCCTTATCGAGCATATTCCTTGCCATATAGGCAGGTATCTCGTTCTGCGGAGTGATCGGGTAGCCGAAATACGCTTCGCAGCCCGCTCTAATCGCGGCTTCGGAGATCGCGTCGTTTCCTTTCATCAAAACTTTTTCACTCATTTTAACCTCATTTTGCGCGGTTGAAAAACCGCGCAGTTAATTCGAAAATGAAACGTTAGTTTCATTCAATTACCTTCCATATCGAAAACTTCGATGCACGCGTCGGGGCATACTTCAAAGCAATTTCCACATGCGATGCATTTTTCCATGTTTACAGTTTTTACCGGATATGATCCTGTTGAATTCATTTCGGTGTCAACTTCAAGTGTTTTAACGGGACACGCGCGTATACACAGTAAACAGCCTTTGCACATATCACGACTAATAATGATTTTACCTTTCTTTGCCATCAATTTCCTCTTGTATCTGAGTATATAGAAATTCCATTTTGATATGCAAGTGCTTCGTTTTTTCTTGACTTATTAAAGTAATAAACAGAAAATTTCCAAGCTGACCGGGAGCGCAACAATGAACGATACGATCACAATACTGCTCGCTTCCCGTCATGACGAAGACCGTGACTTCATTATAGCGGCGTTATCTGAAAAAACTGAATTTACAATCGCCGGAATTGAGAAAGATGAGACCGGAGTAATAATCAGAGCGGAACGTTTACAGCCCGATATCGTTATCCTCGATTTACATTTGAACGATGAAAACGGTCTTGAACTTGTACGTATCATCCGCAGGCGGTCACCTGCCGCGGCAATCATACTTGTCTGCGGCTGCAGCGAAAACAATTACACAGGTCATGCGTTTAAAGCCGGAATATCGGGATTTNTATTAAAAGGTTCAGACATGGATAAAATGGCNCTCATCGTCAAANTGATNTCTACNGGCGGATATTATTTAAGCGGTTCCGTTATCATCAAAATAATTAATGCGCTTATAAATATAACAGATTTTCAGGATCAAAACATGGAAGATGACACAGACNTTTTTTCTCCGATAGAACGGGGCATCATCGAAAAGATTGCCGCAGGGTTAACGGACGATGAAATCGCAAGGCATTATAATTACAGNTCCAGAACTATAAAAAATCATCTGACAATTTTAAAGCGGAAAACAAGGCAGGAAAACCGCGTTCAAATTGCCGTTTTTTCAATCGTGTACGGGTTTGTAAG
>WQRT01000227.1 GCA_009786625.1 Treponema sp. | reverse complement strand
GATCTGTTTATAGCGCGTCTTGATATTCCTCACGGCAGCGTTATTCCCAATGACTGGTATGCCCATGTCCGTCCGTTTGGTTTTGACATTCAGAATATGAGAACTCAGCGCGGCGGCGTTACAATATTAAACAATGTAATCAATTCAAATAACAGGGAAAATACCTATGTACGTTATGTGCTATCGCGTCCTGGAAGGGTAACAATTCAGGTTTATACTCTTGACGGAACGCTTATAAGGTCTATAAGGCGCAATGAAATTCGCGCGGCTGGTGAATGGACAGACGCGTGGGACGGAACCAATAATGGAGGCCGCCCGGTAGCGCGCGGAATGTATTTTATCCGTGTTGTCGCGCCTGATATAGACGAAATTAGAAAAGTAATGGTTATACGATGATAAAAATTAATATTTTACAAAAAGCAGTTTTTAATGGGTGATAAAAAAAAGAGCGCGTTTGCCGCCATTATCGGGCGGCCGTCCGCCGGTAAATCCACATTACTCAACAACTTGTGCGGTGAAAAAGTCGCAATTGTAAGCAGTGTCCCGCAGACTACACGTAACGCGATCCGCGGAATTGTAAACCGCGAAGAAGGGCAGCTTGTTTTTATTGATACCCCGGGACGCCATTCAAGCGAAAAAAAAATGAATAAAAAATTGATGGATGTCTCTTCGCGCGCTCTTTTGGAAAGCGATCTTGTCCTTTATGTTCTTGACGCAAGCCGCGCTCCCGGCGTTGAGGAAGAAGAAATATGCGCTCTTCTTCGCGGAATATGCGGAAAAACGTTAGCTGCCATTAATAAAACGGATCTTCCCGCCGCGGATATTGAACGCGCAAAGGATTTTTTATCACGAAAATTGCCGGATCTCAGCGCTCAGCGCGTTTTTACTGTCTCGGCTTTTACGGGAAGCGGCACTGACGATTTATTATCGGCGTTATACGACATGGCTCCCGATGGCGAGCCGTTATACGATGGTGAGTATTACACGGATCAGGAGACAGGTTTTCGCATCGCCGAAATTATCCGCGAACAGGCGATCAACAGGCTGCGTCAGGAACTTCCCCATTGCCTTTATGTAGATATCGCGGATATCGAGTTCAGAGAAGAAAACACAAAATTATGGGTAAGGGCATTTATCATTGTAGAGCGCGATTCTCAAAAAGGCATGGTAGTAGGCAAGGGCGGAGAAATGATCAAAGCGATCCGTCTTAGCGCTTTAAAAGAGCTAAAAAAAATATTCGACTGGAAGATCGAACTTGATCTGCGTGTAAAAACCGGTAAAGACTGGCGTCATAATGACAATACACTGCGGCGTATTATTGATAGATAACTTCAGCCGCGAACCGTGCGAATTGGTAGAATTTGCCGCGAACTACACTGACATCACGAACTGCGCGATATGGTCATATTAAAAATTTATCAATCTGCGATAATAGATCATCGAAGGTGTCAACACATGGGTAGATGGAATAGTCTTTGCGAATTTGATCCGGAGCGCGGAATAAACAGCCGCTGTCCGCTTCTTTTATCATCGCGAGATCGTTAAATGAATCGCCAGCAGCGAAAACCCGCGCGTTAATCGACTTGAACGCTTTAACGGCTTCTTTCTTGCCGTTTTGCTGGCGTAAAGCAAAACCTGTTACATTCCCCGCACAGTCAATTTCAAGTGAATTGCAAAAAAGGGTAGGCCAGATTAATTTTTTCATAAGAGGCTTGGCGAACTGTTCGAATGTATCGGAAAGAATTACAACCTGCGTTTTTTCCCGAAGCGCGTTAATAAACTCAACAGCGCCAGGAAGCGGCTCCATACCGGAAATAACCTTCTGGATATCATGCAGCTTTAAATTATTTTTTTTAAGCAGATCAAGACGGAACATCATCAGTTTATTGTAATCAGGTTCATCTCTTGTTGTGCGGCGCAGTTCTGATATTCCCGTTGTCTGCGAGAACGCGATCCAAATTTCGGGTACAAGAACTCCTTCAAGATCAAGGCATATTAAGTTCATACGTTTATAGTAGCATAATACTTGAAAATATTCTATGGTGTATAATAGGTCAAGCTTTATAATGGATAAATTGAATATAACTAACCCGTTTAACGCGCCTGTTTATTATTTGGAAACTGTTTCTAGTACAATGGATATTTCACGTAAGCTCTCCGCTGCCGGGGAACCGCATGGGACTGTTATCACGGCTGATTTTCAAGAAGCGGGCAGGGGGCGAATTCGCAGCAGGACGTGGGAGATGGAAAAAAACACAAGCCTTCCATTTACTATTTTACTGCGTTATCCGCGCATTGAGAATATTCCACGTGCGCTGACATTGCGAACCGGACTCGCGGTTTCTCTCGCTATTGAGGATTTTGCGCCGTATTTAAAGGGATCTGTTTTTGTAAAGTGGCCGAACGACATAATGATTGGCTCAAAGAAAAACGCTGGGATTCTCTGCGAAGCTGATGAGGGTACTGTGTATCTTGGCATCGGGATCAATGTTTCTCAAAAAGAATTTCCCTCTCATTTACGCGAAAAAGCTGCAAGTATAATAACCAATGTTGATAGTGGAACGAATGTTACAGGTGACAGGTTTATTTTATTGGAGAAGGTTCTCTCGCGGCTGTATAACGAGATTGAAACACCGCTTGAAAATGACTGGAGGCTGCGGCTTGAAAAAAGATTGTATAAAATCAACAGTCATGTCGCTTTCATTGATGGAGCGGCAGACAACGGGCGTGAGGTGAAAGGTGTTCTTAAAGGGATCGGCAACGACGGTGATATTTTAATCGCGCTTGACGGTGGAGAAGAAGTAAAATCTTTTTTTACGGGAGAGCTTAAGTTTTAAATTATTACTTTGAATGGCTCTTACAAATTCGAAAAATTGATGTTATAATAACCCTAATTTCAACAATACGAGGTAAAATATGCCATCATTAACAATTCCCGCCGCGCAGGGTGCGGCGCATGATTTACTGGCGCTTGGAGCGCTTGTTACGCGTCTTGATCCCGGGATTATCCCATTCACTGAAGCAAACGAATATCTCCTTCATGTTTCCGGCGGAGAGTACAATGTTGCGACTAACCTGTCTACGTGTTTTAACATGAGAACTGCCATCGCAAGCGCTATGGTAAATTATCCAATCGGAAAACGTATCGAGAACGCGGTGCGGAAAGCCGGAGTTACTCCGTATTATAAACGTTTTGAGCATGATGGTGTCCGCGGTCCGAATATGGCGATTGTGTGGAGCGATCGCGGGCAGGGTGTCCGCGCGCCTGTTGTTTTCTACAACCGATCCAACGAAGCGGCGCAGCAGTTAAAGCCGGGCAGTTTTGACTGGAAAGTAATTTTCCAAAAAGGGATTCGCTGGTTTCATTCAGGCGGAATTTTCAGCGCGCTTTCTCCCACAACAAGCGAGCTTGTAATAGAAGCGATGCAGGCCGCGAAAAAAGCCGGCGCTGTCGTTTCTTTTGATTTAAATTACCGCGCTAAATTATGGGCGGTCGCCGCGGCAGAGCAGGGGTTAAGCGCGGCTCAGGCAAGCGAAGGCGCGGCGAAAACGCTTCGCAAAATCGCAAGTTTTGTCGATGTACTTGTCGGCAACGAGGAAGATTTACAGAAAGGACTCGGTCTTAAGGGACAGGATGTTGAAGCGAAAGGTCAGCTTGATCCTTCAGCTTTTTTCGGCATGATGGAAAGCGTCACAAAAGATTTTCCGAACATCAAAGCTGTCGCGACAACGTTACGCGAAGTTCATTCCACAAACCGCCATTCGTGGAGCGCTGTTCTCTGGCTTGACGGCAAAACATACAAGGCTCCTGTCGCGGAGCTTGATGTATACGACAGAGTTGGCGGCGGCGACGGATTCGCTTCAGGTCTTTTCTACGGTCTTTTATCAGGTAAAGATCCGCAGGAATCACTTAATCTCGGCTGGGCGCACGGAGCGTTAGTCACAACAACACCCGGTGATACCTCAATGTTCAGTCTGGATCAAGTTGA
>WQRT01000226.1 GCA_009786625.1 Treponema sp. | reverse complement strand
TCCTCAGGTCTTGCAAGAAAAATGAATGAATCTATCGCGATTCTGCCGCTGGATGTAAGATAAAGTCTGGTCACAGGTCTTGTGCGGGTTACAGCGCTGGCGGCTTCGAGGGCCCTCAGTCTGTTTGAGGCGCTTCCGATATCTAAAAAATTCGTCATTACAATCTGGAATGACTGTAAATCGTTTTCCATTACATTGATGTAAAATCTCTGACTTTGGGCTGTAAAATTAACATCCCCGTCCGAATCTATCGTCGGGCTGTAACCTTCTCCCCTGAGATAATTGACATACATATTCTGCAATTGTGCTTTTGACATTTGCGCGCTCAAGCAGCTGATCCCGGCAAGCGTAANAATTAAAGCCAGACAAATCATTTTCTTTTTCATANGTTATTCCTTTTTGCGTTTAATGTCCGCCGACAATTTATATAAACCTGTGCAGGTTTATTTTCCGATGTNCATCAACGATACTATNATATTTTCTTTTAATAGTAATGGAATTAAGTTCAGAGATTACTGTACTTTTGTCCANGCGTTACTGTACTTTTAGACAGTTTTATTTGGACATTTGGATTGGCGATTTAGGTACGATTAAGCCCTGGCTTACTGCGTATATGGCGAATTTTGATATACTGTCAAAACCTGATTTATCCAGTATCGAGGTAATATGCTGCTTAACCATCGATTCAGATATACCCAAATTTTTCGCTATTTCGCCGCGCACTGTCCCCTGGCATACATAGTTGATTATGGCAAGTTCCTTTTCAGTAAAAACCTGGGCAAAAGGCGATATATCTGCCGGGCTTGGGTATATACCCGATCCTTTCATGGTGCTTCGAATGACGTATAACAAGTGATCTATTCCCGAACTTTTATGCAAATAACTGTGAGCTTTTATTTTCATCGCTTCTTCTATAAATGTAATCTCCGGGTAACTGGTCATTACAATGACTTTTATATCCGGCATTTTTTCGCGTATCTGTTTGGCGTATTGCAGCCCTGAGCAGCCGGCTTTTGTAACTATATCAATTAGTATTAAATCCGGTTTTAATTCGGCGCACAACTGCGGCGCTTTTGAAGCATCGTCAGTAACTCCCGCGACTTCCATATCGCTTTGTTTGCCGATATGTTCTTTCAAGAGGTCCCGCATTAAAATTTGATCTTCAACAATTATTATTTTAACCATTCTTCTATCCTTTCAAGAGCTTTTTCATTGTTATCTTCCATAAGCGCGTCATAAATATTAAAAAATCTTTCACGTTCAGCCGGAGTCAAAGCCGCCGTTCCAAGCTCCTTTAGCGTTTTCCCGGCTGTTTCCGCGCTGCCGTCCAGAATTGCTTTTTGCAGCCGTTGAACAATTACTGTGACAGCGCTCTGTGCCTGCGTATGATTCTCCGCCCACGATTCAAGTTCTCCGCAGCAGGAGCGGAATATGCCGCTTATCGTCTGCGTGTCTTTACTCCGCGCCGCGTCAATAAGTGCTTCAAGCGACTCTGCGGGATATTTCGTTTTAGGTTCAGGCGTTGTTTCCATTTTGGAAAACGGCTCTGCGATCATTGTAAGAGATTCCAGTAAATCAGTCAAACGTTTAAAAAATTCATCATCAGTATCACGTCCGGTTTCAAAGGCGGCGCGCATATGATTCAGCTTATCAATATGTTGTTTAATTATCTCGCCTGAGAAAACCGTACTGAAATCTTTTGCTTCAGCCGGTTCTTTTTCTTTTAACTGTTTTCTGATTACTTCGTTAAGAATATTTTGATCAACAGGTTTCGCGATAAAATCCGTAAATCCCTGTTCAAGGTAATATTCCCTCATGCCGCGCAGGGCGTTTGCGGTTAATACTACTATCGGTATGTTCGCGTAACGCGCATTGCTTCTGACCGCTTTCATGGTTTCTATACCGTCCATTTCAGGCATCATGTGATCCATAAGAATCAAATCGTAAAGTAAACCTTGTTTATCCATGCCTTGCGGTTCTCCGCGCTTCTTAATTTTATCCAGGGCTTCCTGCCCAGAAGAAGCGGTATCAACCTGTATGCCGAATGGTTTTAGTTGTTCCCTGATTAACAGGAGATTGTTTAAATGATCATCCACAGCAAGAATTGTGAACCGGGAAAACGCGTCCGCCGTTTTATCTGTATAATCTTCAATTTTTTCCGGTGTGCGGTTTACTGACGGAATATGCCGGCATCCGCGCAGCGCGGCGGCATCTTCTTCTCCCAGAACCGATGCTTCTCCGCACTTGTTATACGGACGTTCCTGAACAATAAAAGCTGTAAAACATGAACCTTTGCCGTATTCGCTTTCTACGGTAATATCGCCGCCCATCATCCGCGCNATTTTTTTTGAGATGGACAGTCCAAGGCCTGTTCCTTCAACTTCTCTGTTTGTCCGTGTGTCAAGCTGAATGTAATCATCGAATAATCTGCCGATATCTTCAGAGCGTATGCCGATACCTGTGTCTCTGACAGTAAATACAACAAGAACTTTTGATTGTTCGTTTGACTGATGTTCATCCGGGTAATGTTCGTCCGAATTTTCAATTAGTTCTTTATAGCTGATCGAAAATTGCACTGTTCCTTCTCTTGTGTATTTTATTGCGTTGGAAAGTAGATTGTTTATTATCTGTTTGACGCGTAATTCATCGCCGATAAGTTTTGCCGGGAAATCAGCGTCAATTTCAAGCGTTAGCTGCAAATATTTGGTATCTATTCTGATAATGTTCATATCTACCGTGCCGCTGATCATGGAAGCGGTATCGTATTCATCAGGATTAATTTCAAATTTTCCTGAATCCAGTTTTGATAAGTCTAAAATGTCATTGATGATCCGCAAAAGATGAAGCCCTGATTGATGTATGCGGGTAATATTTTCTTTTGTTTCATCTGTCGCCGGAGATTTCGCCGCGGGGGATTTTATCAATTCTATTTGTGAAAATCCGATAATTGTGTTTAATGGAGTGCGCAGTTCATGGCTCATCGCAGCCAGAAATTCGCTCTTCGCACGGGAAGCGACCTCTGATTTTTTATTAGCTTCGATCAATTGTATATTTTGCTTTTCCAGAGCGGTTTCCGAGCGGGCGATATAAAAATTTATCACAATTAAAATAAACAAAATCAGAAAAAGCATAGTGAAGAATACCGAGTTCATAGATCGATTAATCGCTAAAAGTCCCGGCAGCGGATAACTTACAGCCAGAAACCATTCCATTTCCGGTATTGAGCTTACCAGATAGATTCTGTCGTCGTGAATAAAGTAGCGGCTGTCATCGCCTGAAAGTTCGTTAACAGCCTCGATAATTTCCAATCCGGTANTNCCCAGGTGTTCGTCAAGGCGGATTTTATTGTAAACAATTTCATAATTAGCNGCCGATGTAATCTCGTAAAATTTATTAAATGTATACGGTGTAATGTTTCCGTCAAATTCCTTATAGGCGTTAACGATAAAATCCGAGAATTCGCTTAAGTTAATTCCTGTTCCAAGCATTCCNAAAGGATTACCCTTACCTTCCTTTTCATTGAACACAGGAACGTTAATCCAAAGATTAATTTGCTGCATATTATGGTTATAATTNATATTAAAGTTGTANCGTTCCGTNCTGTATAGNGTTAAATTATACCAGTAAGATTCGGGATCATCGGGATCTACGACATAAGGTTCATTGCCTGTTGAATAAAATATTTTATCGACATTNTTNACCCAGAAGACAACTTTTAGTTCAAAATGNTCCTGATATAATTCAAATTCAATCTGCGCTAATTGTTCAAGCTCGGGATCTGAGGGATTCACAAAATACTGGCGGATAATGGGAGTGTTAGCCAATTTTCGCACTAACGCCAACTCGCTGTTTACCATGGAAGCAAGCCGCAGGCGTATTGTTTCTGAGGCGATGGTGAGCTGTTGTTTAATAAATGATTGATTAATCTGATGNGCGGATATTGTGTAAGCTGTAACGGCAATTAATGAAATAAAAAGATAGAATATAAATGAAAATAGAATAAATGTTTTTTTATTTATTATCATACTTGAACGCCGTTATATGAATAATA
>WQRT01000225.1 GCA_009786625.1 Treponema sp. | reverse complement strand
ATCGCGACCAGCGGCGGAAACGATTTGACTGCCGGAATGACAGGAATCGCCGGTTTTATTACCCTTGCTGTCTTTACCGCGGGATTTTTTATTTTTGATTACTTTATCAGTAATGAAAAAATAATGATAAAAAAGATCAGCGAGTTCCTTTAAAAGTCTGATGAAAAAAATATTTAACGCTGCGGTGTTGTGCGCAGTCGGCGCTGAGAAAGCGGTATCAAATGAGTTGCGAAAGCTCTCAGATAAAAATTCAAATCTAAAAGTTGAAGAGTCGCTTTATGGCAGAGTGCGGTTTAAGACTGACACCGCGGGTTTGTATCAAGCGTTGATCGGTCTTCGCGCCGCCGACCGTGTGCTTCTTGAGATCGCTCAGTTTAAAGCGGCGGACTTTGACGCTCTCTTTGAGGGAACCGCCGCGGCTCCGTGGGAGTCGCTTGTACCGGAAGGCATGGGATTGAAAGTGGCTAAAGTCCGCTCGAACCGCTCTCAGTTAAAAGCGGAAACCAGTATTCAAGCTATTGTGCATAAAGCCGCGGCGCAGCGGTTGTGCGGTAAATATAAAATCAACCGCCTGCCTGAACCTGTGTTAATCCAAAGATCAAACCGTAATCTGAACGGCGCAATCGCGAAACCTGTCAAGACAGCGGAAGTGCGCGTGTATGTCGAGAAAGATATCGTCTCCCTTCTTGTTGATCTTAGCGGAGATCCGCTGTTTAAACGCGGTTACAGAAGCGAAGGCGGCACTGCGCCGCTTCGTGAAACAACGGCCGCCTCGATGCTGCTTCTGTCCGGCTGGAAACGCAAGTTCCCGCTATACGATCCTTTCTGCGGTTCGGGAACAATTCTTATCGAAGCGGCGATGTACGCGTGGGATATCGCTCCGGGACTTGGAAGACATTTCGCTTTGGAAGATATGCTCATCGCCGACAGCAAAATTGAAAACGATGTGCGCGAACAATTCCGCGCCAGAATTGATTTCTCGCGCCTTGCGAGAATTGCCGGCAGCGATGAAGACACCCGCTCTGTGTCTATCGCGTCTTCAAATGCCGCGCGCCTGCATGACATCGCGCAGGGACGCGATCCGCAGCGGGGGATCCGCGTCTCTGACGGTAATCCCTTAGGTATTGATTTCAAAATTCTACCGATGCTGGAAGCCAAATGCGATTTTTCTGACGCGGGTTTCATTATGACCAATCCGCCATACGGAAAACGCCTTGGTGATCAAGGCGCGGCTGAGCAAACTTATAAAGATATGAGCGGCCTTGCTCAGCGTTTCCCGGGCTGGAAGCTGGCTGTAATCACGGATCACAGCGGGTTTGAAAGTTTCTACGGTAAAAAAGCGGAATCCTGCCGTGAAATAAGTAACGGCGCAATTCCTTCCTATTTCTTTCAATATGAACTATAATGAATAGAAAGGGAGTTTATAATGGCGGTTGCGGTAGAACATGACAAACGGCGCAAAAAGATTCTGGAAAAAGCGCTTGTTGTTTTTATGGATGACGGTTATGAAGATGCGACTTTTCAAAAAATTGCCGACAGGTGCGGAATTACAAGAACAATTCTATATCTGTATTTCAAAAATAAAAGAGAGATCTTTACCTACAGCATCAAACAGCTATTAACAAGCGTAGAAGATAATATNAACACGATACGCGCGGATAAACACTTAAGCAGTGTAGAAAAAATTTCCAATGTGCTTCTTGATATATTTAAATTATTAGAACAAAATAAACAGCTTCTTTCTGTTGTGATTGAGTATCTTTTGCATCTTTCAAAAGGTCATGTAGAGCAGGGCAGGAAGAACGCGGCCGCGGCAAAAAACTCATCGGCTGCGGCGGGTGAACCCGGACGCCGTGTGCGCAGAAGAACCGTTAAACTCCGCCACATTCTTTCGTCTATGATAATTGAAGGCGTTAAAGCTGGAGAATTGAAAAAGATAAACGTTAAAGACGCTAATAACTATTTATACAGCATAATAGAGTCCGCGATTTTTCAGCTTGTAATTTTAAAAAGAAACAATCTTGATGAACATAAGAAAACGGCTATTTTCGCGGTCAAGCAATTTGAAGCATAACCATTTCCATTCCGGTTTTATTTTGTTCTGATGGGATTTCTCAGGAAGGCGTGCAGCTTTTCGCGGACCATATCTATATCAAGAGGTTTGCCGAGGTGGTCATCCATTCCCGCGTTAAGGCAGTTCTCGATGTCTTCCTTAAAAACATTCGCGGTCATAGCGATTATCGGAACCCTGCCGTGTCTGCCTAAACCGCTTTCGAATTTACGGATTTGCTTTGTTGCCTCATAACCGTCCATGCCCGGCATTTGAACATCCATCAGGATCAGTTCGTATCTTTCAGGTTCTTCAATAAACATTTCTACTGCCTGTATTCCGTTTTCCGCACAGTCGATTTCGAGATTTGTAGGTTCAAGCAGCGTAAGAACAATCTCGCGGTTTATCTCAACATCTTCTACCAAAAGAACTCTGTGGCCTGTAAAATTATCGTCTTTCGTGTCTCTTGCGATTGATGCCGGTTCCTTGCCTTCTTCGCCGCGTTTTATTTTTATCGTGAACGCGAAAGTAGATCCCTTGCCAGCTTCAGATTCCATCCAGATTTTTCCGTCCATCATTTCCACGAAACTTTTGGATATCGATAAACCAAGACCTGTGCCGCCATATGTGCGCGATGTGTTTGTCTCCGCCTGTTGAAACGACTGGAATAAATATTTTTGATGTTCCTTGTCTATGCCGATCCCTGTATCTGTAACCGAGATCGTTATTGTGCAAATTTTATTTTCCTCGCTGATGAACTGCGTTTTTAANTCAATGGAACCGTTTTCCGGCGTAAATTTNACGGCGTTGCCGAGCAGATTAGAAATTATCTGCGATAGTCTCTGGTCATCGCCAATTAATGTTTTGGGAATATTTTCGTCAATGCTTACTTTAAGNGTCAGATGTTTTTCTTCCACGCGGAAGTTTACAACATTGATTACACGCGCGATCATTTTTTCAAAATAAAATTCCACCGGTACNAGCGCGAATTTGTTGGCTTCAATTTTTGACATATCAAGAATATCATTTATAATTCCCAGAAGATGAGTCGAAGCGTCTCCGATTTTATCAAGGGCGTAATTTTTTCGTTCTATCTCCAGAGAATTTTTTGCAATCATTGTCATGTTGATAATCGCGTTCATNGGAGTGCGTATCTCGTGGCTCATGTTTGACAGAAACTCGCTCTTTGCCCTGCTTGCCGCGGTCGCTTTGGTAACNGCGTCTTTCAGCTTGGTGTTGTAAATATCCAGCATTATTGCGCCCGCGATTGTGCTTGAGGTCATCGCCATAAAACTTTTTTCGTTATCGGTCCAGAGCCGCGGCTTAATGCATTGTTCAACTGCCAGTATACCCCACAGTTCGCCTTCTACATAAAGCGGCGCGCAGATAAACGCGTTTATATCATCGCTTATCAATACATCATAATCCTCATTATTACTTGTTGAAATATCCGGGCATGATAACAGAGGCACAGTAGCTCTGTCATAAAGATTTTCCGGAAAGCTTAANCGTATTAATGAGTTTGTATTAAATTCCTTCGCGCGCGGNTTTACGCCTTTTTCCACCCATTGATAAGCGAGGAATGCGTCGCCGTTTTTATAATTCACGTTATAAATTACCACTCTGGANACCCTGTAAAGATTTCCCAGTTTATAAACGGCTTCGTTNATTTGTGTATTTGTATCTCCCGATGATACAAAGTTTTGTGATATCTCTGTAATTATTTCCTGCTGCTCGAGGCGTTCCTTCAGCATCAAGCTTTGTTTTTCAAGTTCGTCTGTCATCCTTTTTAAATTGCGAAGATCGTATTGATAACTAAGAATGACATATTTCCCATTGTATTCAGCGCGTGTAAGCGTTATTTCAAACGGAATATGTTCGCCGTAAAGCGTNCGGTGCACCCATTCTACTATAAAATTTTCGCCTTTAATTGTNCTTTTTAATACATCTATNGTTTTTTCGACGGAGTTATCTCCGTTTGGCTGATACTTCGGCGCGAAATCAAAAAAATGATCGATGTAATACTCTTTATCGCATCCGAATAAATTTAATAT
>WQRT01000224.1 GCA_009786625.1 Treponema sp. | reverse complement strand
AAATATACTGGTATAACATGAGCCTTTACGAAACGGAGTTATACAATTTTAATATAAATTACAATCCTGCGCTCGATTTGACAAACCTGTGGATCAACGCCCCGGTATTCGACAGCGGTAAAAAACCTGTCGGCATTGTGGGAACAGGCATAAACCTTTCCAGTTTTATTAACGCGATTTACATTAACTATACCGATAAATCGCAAATGTATTTTTTTAATGCATCAGGTGAAATTACAGGCGCGGACAATATTAATCTGGTAAAAAATAAAACAAGTATCGCGCAGGAGCTTGGACAGGTTGGAGAGGAGATTCTAAGTAAAGCGGAAAAACTTTCCGGCCGTGATATTATTTATTATGATACCAAAAGCAAAGACGGAGTCGCGATTATAGGAGCGGTTCCTGCTTTAAACTGGTATATAACAGCCGTATATTATTTTTCAATTTGGGAGCTGCTGCAGGCAGACATGACAGTTCTTTTCGCAGTAATGTTAGCTGTCATCTTTGTGATCTTCGCGGTATTTAATATGTTTTTAACTAAACTGCTAAAGCCGCTTCATCACATTGTAAAAGAGATAGGACAGATTTCCGGCGAATGGGATTTAAATAATAAAAAAGGAATTTACAGCAAGGACGAAATTGAAACACTCGGNGAATTCCTGAATATGACAATAATTGATCAATTGACCGGAATTTACAACAGGCGNTTTTTTGACGGAAACATGAAAAAGCTGATCAAATCTCTTTCCAGAACAGGCGGAAAATTAAGTCTTTTAATGATTGATATTGATTTTTTCAAAAAATATAACGACACATACGGTCATGACATGGGCGACAAATGCCTGAAAACAGTATCTACGGCTCTTTCGTCTAACGTAACAAGAGAGGAAGATTTCGCCGCAAGGTACGGCGGAGAAGAGTTTGCCGTAGTTCTGCCCAATACCGACGAAAACGGAGCTCATCTTATCGCCGATAAATTATTAAAAAAAGTTCAGGAATGTAACATCCCTCATGAAAAAAATGACATCGCCAAATGTGTAACCGTTTCCATCGGAGGCACAACCGGTATGGTAAAATTTTCACAGACGGAAAGCGACTATGTAAAACGAGCCGATACAGCGCTTTATGAATCAAAACAGAACGGCCGTAATCGTTATACATTTAAAGGCATGGACGCTTAATAAAAGCCGCCGCAAAAATCTAGTTATGCGCCATCCGGCTTTCCGGCGGCCCAAGATATGATTCAAGCGGCGCATCATTCTTTTTGTAAACAAGGATTTTTTCCAGTACCAATCCCGCTTCCAGCGCACCTATTAAAATTTCCTGAACGCCGTTTTGAAATGAAAACTGAGTTTTGCTTACTCGTATATTATCAAGTACGCCTTTACACCAGTCTTTATCCGAAGGGTTTCCGGCTCTGAAACTTCCCGGTACCGCTGTGATAATCTGCTCGCCGTTATGCGGCGTATTTCCGTGCGTTTTCTGCGCGATAATAAACCTAAGCCGGCGTTTATTCTGCACGGAATTTGCGGGTGTCGTCCATATTTCCGCAGAATAATCGCCCGGCTCTTCGATCAAAAAGCGGTATGTAATAAAAGGCTTAACTTCATTTTCGCCGAAATCAGAAGTTGTCGGGAAAACTTTCATGCCGCAGCCGCTTCTTCCGTAGTTTTCAAGTTCTTTAAAGCCTCCGTTTGCAACATCTTTTTTCTCACAAAAATGATTCGCGTTAATTACTATAACGCCGTTATTTTCCAAAAATGTCATCGGAGGCAGACCGGCGGTGTTTATAGCTTTTGCTTTTACATCAACTGCCGCGGTAGTAACACCGTCTTTTACAAGAAGCCTCGCGGATTGAATTTTTCCATCAACATTTTTTTCTGCAAGTCTTTTTCTGTTACAGCGCAAAATTATTTCTTCCTGATCCTCTACAGTACCTTTAAAAGAACTGATTTCAAGCCAGTCATTATTATCTGACTCAATAATATAATCAAGGCTTCCAATTCCGTCATTCGCGATTTCAATTATTACTTCATCGTTACCGGCGTAAAGAAAATCGTTAACAATTATGGTCATTGGTTTACCGTAGGTTTTTGTACAGATCTCTTCCCTGTCCTTCCGTGAAACAACCATCCGCGGTTTATGCGCCGGTTCAACCTGAACGCGAAGCGGATATCTGTAATTGTCATCGTTCCATTTTACAAAACCAATGTGCTGTTCAAGCTCCATCCCCTTCCATTTTCCGTTTTTGAATAACGCGAATTCACCGCATAACGCGCGGTCTTTTTCTATACATTCAGTAACAAGCGCCGCGTATTTGTTGGCGGTCTTCTTTCCTTGTTTCGCGTAATGGCTGTTTTTTCCCGCGTATAAATGCATTCTTAATAGATTTACGCTTAATTTCGCCGGATAATATATCATGCTGTAGTAAGAGTTTCTATCATTATCCGATAACGCGTTATCGGATTTGCCGGAATAAATTTCTTCGTTTATTTTTTCGATTTCCGCCGCAAGGTTTAACATCTTGTCAGCCTCAAGATAATGACAGGGATGATAAATACCGGCGTTAAGCGCTTCGGGACGGCGCATGGCGTTCATCCTTATGTAACTATGCATTACAAATGACATTTTTTCGCGTACAGATTGATTTACAGACGGGAAAGTTTTTTCAAGCCACGTTGACGTGTAACGTCCAATGCTGTTAGGTGAACCGGTTCCCCATTTTTCAAAATCGTACGCAAGTTCCATAAAATACGCCAGCGGTGTTTCGTTAAATTTTAAATCACCTACATTGACAATCCATATATCCTTGATTCCGTAATCGTATGCCATGGACATCTGTTCCCACGTTCTTTCAAACGATATGGACGGCATCCACTCATAGGAAACCGGTCCGCCGTGATAATCAAAATGGTAGTACATTCCAAAGCCGCCTCTGCGCCCGCGTATTTTTTCTGAGGGCAGAGTGCGCATAAAACCAAAGTTATCTTCACATAACATACACGTAACGCCGTCAAGCTCGTCCCAGTTTACAAGACCGTCTGCCGCGCCTGCCGTATGCGCCGCGTCTCCTAGATATGACTGATCACCGCCGTAGAAATATTCCTCTACTTCCTTGTAAAGAGCGAGAACCTGCGGCACTTTATCAATATCCGGGTTAACATATTTTTTTATAAGATCGCGCTGGTTCTTAATAATGTCCTTTAACAGATCGATGTTTTCCTTTAATGTCGCGTTACTGCCGAGCATTGAACTGTCCCGTTCTCCTCTCATTCCTATTGTTATAATCTTTTCGTATTTTCCGCTTCTCTTTAACGCGTCTTCCCAATATTTTAAAAGACCGTTTTTGTTTGTGTAATAATTCCATTCATTGCCGTATATGGAGTCTTTACCCCTCACCTTGTCCCATTCTTCACTGGCGCGGAGGCACGGCTCATGGTGAGAAGCGCCGATAACAACGCCGTAAATGTCAGCTAACTCTTCATTTAAATTTCCAGGACCGTCAAGCGCGAACGACGAAGACCACATCGCAGGCCACAGATAATTCCCCTTTAAGCGCAGAAGCAGTTCAAAAACATGATCGTACATTTCCGCGGTAAAGCCGTTGTAATGATCGAACGTCCAGTTTCCAAAACACGGCCACTCATCATTAATAAAAAAACCGCGGTATTTTACGCTTGGTTCTTTTGAAATTGTTTCGATGTCCGCATTAATTTCTATTGATTCATTTTTTACAGGTTCCGCGTCGCCCCAAAAATGTAGCGGAGATACCCCGATATATTCAGATAACGCGAAGATTCCGTAGATCGTTCCGCGTTTATCACTTCCGTACACAAGCAGCGTTTTCGCCGCGCCGCCTGAATCTATCAATTTAATTTGATACACTTCCCTCTTACCGCGGACTGCCGACGAATCGAATTTTCCGCCGCTTGCCAATTTATCCGCGATAGGGCTTTTTCCAACGGTCGCGAAAATTACATTTAAATCGCAGTCCGCAGACGGAGCTTCCGCGATATTAGGCAGTGTTCCGGTGACCTTTTCAAAATCCAGCGCCGCTTTTTTAGCGATTCGTTTAACGCCCTCAAACGCTTCGCTCTCAACCGTAAAAATAA
>WQRT01000223.1 GCA_009786625.1 Treponema sp. | reverse complement strand
AAACAAAGATTCAAAAAAATAAGAATAAGCGCCGGTGAAAATGTTTTTTTGATCATATTGATTATTATACAACATTATTAATCATTTGTAATAAGCAATTTTAAAAATAACGGCATTGACATTTCTATCCAAAAATACTAGAAATAGTATATGAAAATGGCGGCGCTTTCCGGCCTTGAACAAAAATGTTCTGAAAGGGTAATTTATTATTCTCTTCATCAAGAAGCGGTTTACTATTGCAAAGTAAAAAAGCTTGGGCTGCGGCTGCCATGACATTTGGTCAGGGAAATTCGGCGGTTCGGGGTTTCAGCTCTGAACCGCCTTTTTTTTGGAAAAACGATGAAAAATAATCAATTTGAAACAATCAGGCGGTGCGCGGCAGACATTTTTTCGGAAGAAGGTTTGCGCAAAACGCAGGACGCGGAGCATGAATTATTTAATAAAGGAGATGGAAATGAAATTTAACAATTATAATGACGTAAAAACCTTTTACGCGGATGTTTACGATACCCTGCTGCGGGATGAAACGCAGAATCTTATACCGCTTGGAAATCTCATAGTCGGCAATGAAGGCAGGGACAAGAACGATTGGCGCGATCCTGTAAACTGGTTTATGGCATCAGTGTCAGATAATGCAGGGATTTTACTGACGGCAATAATGACGCCTCCTTATAATATAACTCTTTATGCTACAGATAATATAATTAACGATGAAGCGATAATATGCCTGATTAACGGAATACAAAAAAACAACATTCACATTCCCGGCGTAATGACAGAAAAAACATTGTGTGAATGTTTCGCAAAATATTATTCAAAAGCAACAGGACGCAAATTTAATATTCATACTGAAATGAGAATTCATGAACTTGAAAAAGTGAATCTTCAAATTCCAAATATAGGCGTGCTGCGTCTTGCCCGTGAAAGCGATATGTCCTTCCTTCCCTACTGGATTGAAAGTTTTAACTCTGACTGCTTTGGCAGGACCATCGCGTTGAATCCAGATCCCGATTATTATTTATATCATATAAGGAAACAAAAATTATATATTCTGGAAGATAATAATACGCCTGTCTCAATGACGCAGAAGTTACGCGAAATGAAAACAGTCTGCGGCGTAAGTTATGTTTACACTCCGCCATATTTTCGCGGCAAAGGTTACGCTTCTTCCTGCGCAGCGGGTGTCAGCCGTTTGATTATTGAGCAGGGTTACGCGAAATGCGCACTGTATACCGATCTCGCGAATCCTGTATCAAACAGCATTTACCGCAAGATTGGTTATATGCCTGTCTGCGATGTTGTAGAAATAAAATTTGATGAAGCATAATTATATAAAATATATTATTTTATTAATCATTTTTAACCGGCTTAAAAATATTTAAACGCTAACCCCTAACTCCCTATGCGCGTAAAATGTCGGTATCTCCGATAAATCTTTAACATCCTCATATCCGCGGGGATCAATTATGACAAGCGCTTTCGCGAATTCAATCTGGCTGTAATAAACGGAGAAACCTTTCGCGTTGTATACCTTCTTTGATGTTGATTTGTTGAACTCGTATCTGCGGATTAAATTGTCAAAGTGTCCGTTATTCGAAATTAATCCGCCTGAGGATTCCACGCCGGAAAGCACAATGGGCAGTTTTGTCATCCGTGCTACTTTTTCAAGGTTTAAACGGAACTGAAGATATAAAAACAGCGCCTGTTCATCAGAACAGTTTCTTAAAAACGAAAAAAGCGGATTAAAAGCGAACGCATGCCAGTAGTTATCAGCTTTTATTTCATTTGAGCTGAAACCGCTTGTCGATAAATAAATTACCGACATTCCGATAATCTGCCTGTCTGTCAAATCCGCGAGCCGCTGAACAAAAAAACCGGCGCGGAGAATCTGCTGCGGCTGAGTAGAAAGGCAAATGCCGCCCATATCGCCGTAATGAGAATCCATAAATGTTTTAGATGTGTATATTTCCATGTTATGAAAATATTTATCATTTTTTTCTTCCAGACCGGCAAGAATCCCCTGCCACTTCGCGCGTTCCGCCTGCAATGAAGCGAAAGATGTTATTTTTTTCGCCGCAGCGTCAAGCGCGTCAATTGTAACCTGCTTCTTTTTTGTAATGATGTACTGTTCAAGAATTTCCTGTAAAACAATGTCTCCTTCAAGCACTGCGGCGATCTCTTTATCTTCGCGCAACTCAAAAAATAAAGTCTCCAGAAGATTTAACAGATAAATTAATTGCTGATAGCTTATCACATCAACGCTGACATCATCTTTTAAGAAATTAAATCTTGATGTAATACTTTCTAGATGTTTGTATCTTTGAAGCAGTAAAGCGGCCGCGTAAACGGAAATATCTTCGCTAACTGCGGCTTGTTCTTCCTGTATTACGGAAGCATCGGATTTAATTTGCGCGGATTTTTCTTTAGTTCCAGCGAGAATAAGAGCCGTAATAAATTTTTGTAGATCGCTTAAGGAATCGAACTTCTCTATTATATGCGAATAGTGTTGTTTTTTTTCCTGAAGCGCGTTTATTGTTTTATCCTGCTTCGCGATTTCTTTTTCCAGCTTTTTTCTAACAGCGTCAATATCACCCGCAGTTTGCGGCGCGGTTCGCGATGCAGTTGACGGCGTTATTTGCGGCGCGGCAAGTGATGCAGTTTGCGGCGCATCCTGTTGTAAATCCTGCATTTCTTTTTCCAAAGCAACCTTTCTTTCAAACGCTTTATCCAGAGGATTATTCAGTTCGATCGTCCAGCTATTAATAAATGTTAATGCNTTATTTACATTCATCTGTTCCGCCGTATAAAGCGCGTTCCAGACTCTTTCAATATTNGCAATGTTAATTTGTTTTCGCGCGAACCTGTCATTTTCCGCGTTATTCTGACCTATCTGCACAATCGGCATNTGAAACGCGGTTCTCNCGTTAATGACAAACGTTGTATGCGCNGCGCTGTACTGCTCATACAACTGGGAAAAACAATATGATTTTGACATCGACCATCCGCAGCCGATACCGCGTATAACAGAACGTAAAAGCGGACCATGCAGGCTTTTCTCCTGCGTACCAAGACTGTCAAGCTGCTGTATAAATTCATCTGTCCACTGACGATCGCCGCCCGNAAGAAAATTGTCACGATATTTTTCGATTATCTCTTTTGTNCCGGGATACTCATTTGTATAAGCGTTTAACAGATCTTTATATGAAACTGATGTTTTATTTTTAAGGAAATCCTCNCTTAAACCAAAGTTATTCATAAGGTTGTGAATATCCATAGCTTCGCGCGCGGCNTCTTCATCGCGGAAAACAAGATGCAGACGCGGGTATTGCGGATCGCAGCCGCGGTTCTCCTCAATAAANTGCANATATTTGTGCATATTGATTTTTGTTATTCCTAATAATTTCTGCGTGTGCCATTTATAAATATGCATTCCGCCCCTGTCGTCAATTACGCGCACAAGATTATTAATAATTTCCGCGATAACGGGATTTTTAAATTTTTTTAAAAGCCGCGCGTAGTATGCGCAAAGATAAACGCCTGTTGCTTTTTGAAGCAGCGCTTTTACAATATTGAAATACGCTTTTATTTCAACTGCGAAATCATGGCTATGAAAACCGGAATTTTTTCTATCCTGTATCGCGACATCAATATCATAATCGTACAGGAACATCGCTTTAATGCTTTTAATATTGATATTTATACTGGTATCGGGAAAAGCGGAAGTAAACGCGTGTTCAATATCGGGAAGTTGTTCAACAATAGCGACTAACTGAATAAGATCGATTTTCCCGGACATAATGTAAATAAAATGAAGCGCGTTGTTTCTCATGAAAAAAAGGCTTAAAGGATTCTGAAGCGATATTTTCTGCCATGCATNCCTGTAATTATTAAGCATCTCATCGTCGCGTAACTGCGGCGCCTGATACTGCGCNAAAGGCCGTCCNATGTATCTTACAAGCACAATATCCCTNGCGAGTCTTGTTTTACCGGCGCCTAAATGCTCGCGGTCAAAAGGCGGATGCTGTTTTGCCTCGGTTAAAAGTTTCGCGATTATCTGCAATGGTTCAAAATGATTTTCCTGCCATTTACGCCAGTTATAATCCTGACGCATCCTCGGCAGAATAACNTACTCGGCAAACGCCCTCGGGGAAATTCCGGCTTGCGCCAATTGNGTTAAAAGNTGAATAAACGGATAAAGCGTTTGTACGCCTCCCTGATACTTGAATAAAATTTCTTCAAGCACGCCGAGGCCGTTATTTTTATCCATCGGGTTCAGCCAGTA
>WQRT01000222.1 GCA_009786625.1 Treponema sp. | reverse complement strand
ATCGCAGATAATTACCGCTGAGCCGTCAATGTCGGGAGCCTGGCAATAAAGCCGTCCCAGCCAGATATTTTCGCTGTCTGTTTCATCAGTTGAAGGATCAGCCGCGATTTTTTCCTCAACAAGAACATCAAGAGTCTGCCCTGTAAAGCGTTCCATGTTTTTTTCCGTTATGCGCATTTGTTTTTCTTCTATAATTTTTTTACGTAATGCCGCCGTTTTCGCCGGAACGCGCTTTTTCATTGAATAAGAAGGCGTTCCTTCTTCTCTTGAATATGTAAAACAGCCAAGCCAGTCAAGGTTTGCTTTTTCCTGAAAATCGAGTAACGCCGCGAAATCATCTTCTGTTTCACCGGGAAAACCGAGCAGGAAAGTGGATCGTATAACCGCGTTTGGAAGGCGCGTACGGATGGTATTGATCAAGGCAAGGTATTTTTCCGAAAGGTTAGCGGGAATTTCCCGTAGCGGCGAATCATTCTTTGGTAAAGCGGAACCAGAGACAAAAGGCAATAACGAAAATGAATTGCCGCGATTCATAGCGTTTAAAATTTTTTCTGACGCGTGCTGAAATGGAATATCAAAGTATGGGAGAAAGCGTTTGTCTTTTTCCATAAGATCAAGAATCCGCAGAGGAAAATGATCGGGATGAATGTACAAAAGGCGGATCCAGAAATTTCCATCCAGCTCTGATATTGCGTTTAACAGTTCCGGCAAACCATGTCCTGCGCCGTTATCTGATCCAAAGGCGCCTATGTCCTGTCCAATGATACAT
This sequence comes from Treponema sp., assembly GCA_009786625.1. Classification (GTDB taxonomy): domain Bacteria; phylum Spirochaetota; class Spirochaetia; order Treponematales; family Breznakiellaceae; genus WQXQ01. Next base: position 3,575 of record WQRT01000222.1, on the reverse strand, counting down.
AACTCATTTTTACCGCGCTTGATTAATACGCGGCATTCTTCTGTAATATCGGGAATTGCGCGGCTGACAAGGCGGCCGCGAATCAGGGGGATGGCGCAGTAAGAACAATTGTTGCTGCATCCTTCGCTGATTTTTACATATGCTGAACCCGGCAAGGAAAGCAGCGGGCGTTCACCGGGTATCAACTGAGGTTTAAATTTTGATGATTGAGAATTTTCCGCTAACGGCAAAGAATTTCCCGCCGTTTTATCCGCCATCTTCACAATTTGCAATATATCATCAACACCCAGAAAGCCGTCGGCTTCCGGCAGCAAATCCGGCAGTTCTTTCGCGTAACGCTGGGCTAGGCATCCTGTAAGAAGTATTTTTTTTTCCGGGTAGAGCTTGCGCCATTCAAGAACAGCGTTGATTGATTCCTGTTTTGCGCTTTCTATAAACCCGCAGGAATTTACGATTATTAATTCCGCAAGTCCGCTGTCCTGAGTACTTTCCCAGCCGGCGTTGTCAAGATGCGCCATCATGGTTTCGGCGTCAACTTGATTTTTTACACATCCAAAAGGATCCAGAAAATAACGCATTAATCACCTGAAAGACTGCTGTTTTTTTATCAGGAGGATTATGTTTCAAGCCTTATCAGCATAAGGCGGTATCTGTTGTCATCGTCCCTGACCCAGCGGATATCGGCGACGATAACTTCTCCCGCCGCTCCCGTTTCAAGAGGGTATGTTCTGCCGCCGCCGATAACCTGAAACCTTGCCGCCTGGGCGTTTGATACCCAGATTCGGATGCCGTTCTGCGCTTGAATCTCCAGCGACTCTGTTCTTAAAAAATAACGCTGATTTGTTCCGCGCCTGTCGCGCTCGTTAAGAATTTCCCACCGGAACATACAGTAACTTTGAAAATTCATTTGCAGAACAAAAGGGTAAGCGCTGATTGCGGAAGGAATAATTGTGGTGCTTGCCGAACTCAATGAAGTTGTAAACGGAATTATCGGTTCGGAATCCGTTCCTGTCGGTACTGCCGTATCCATCAGATGAAAATGAATCAAGGCTCCCATCTCGGGATTGTTCTTGGCGAAATCGGCTACCGTTATGCGCAATTCAGGNAAGCCGTCNTTGTTNAGATCAACTGTTACTTCCTGGCTTAAATCNAGAATTTCCATTCCCCCGGGAGTGCGTATTGTTACAGTCTCGCTCAGATTATAAAGCTCAAGCTTGTAACTTTCCATGTTTACCGGAATCAAAACTGAATCATTTTTGTACAGCCGCCGTTCCATGGAATTTCCTTCCATTACGTATTCTGTTTGATGACGGCTGACAGGTACGGCAGTCTTAACATTGCCGCGGTTGTTTTGGATGAGCGTGTATACTCCCCACCCCGCTGCGCCGGCTGCGGCAAGCGCGATCAATACAAAAATAAAACCTTTTGGAATTTTCGGCGGATGCTTTAAAAGCTGTTCAACCGGAACTGGTTGTTCCTGAATACGGAGCGCTCTGTAAAGCGATATTAATTTTTGTATATCAAGATCTAGATAAGTGCCGTAATTTTTTAAAAATCCGATTATATAAGGCTCTCCGGGAAAGACATTGAAATTTTCCGTCTCAAGCGCTTCGAGATAACGAATTGATATATTTGTTTCGCGGCTTATATGATCGATTGTAAGGCCTTTTTCTTCGCGGGTTGACTGTAGTTTTTCTCCCAGAGATTCCATAGAGTTCCCCTTGCGCCTTACTCAGTATCTCTGAAAAGAAAGTTGTTATACATATTTGCCGAACCGGGAGTGTCGTATAGAAACCTCTGCTCCGGAATACCCTGATTTGTTCTGACATTGGTAAAATCAAATCGCACTTCGCCGTCTGTAATCGTTCTTCCTTCGATCCTGCGTATCATTCTTGTATTAGGATTAATACTCAATGTTATTTCCCTGAACCCCTCGGAAATTGATCGTCTTGTCAGGCGCAGCTTTACAACACTCTCGCTTGAGTTCGCGTCAAGCGGTTCGGGGTTCGGGCCTGTAACAAATGACGTGACATAATTACGTCTTAAAAGGGAAAGCCCCTGAGAAGTCGCCATCCCGGCGCCGCCCGCTCTTCTGTTTGTACTCTGGGTGAGAATCGCTCTGTACTCAGGCAGATAAACGATCAACTGCTCTCCGTCAAAAACGATTACCTGCTCCGCCGGTCTTGTAAAATCGATCCGTAAATAATGCGGCGATAAATGGCTTACGCTGCCCGACATATCAGAATTGCCGGAACGAATCGATATATTNGCCTCATAATCTCTTAGGGAAGCGTAATGATCCGATACCATTTCCAGATATCTNTCCGCGGTAATGATTTCCTGACCGTANAGNAACGCGAAACCGGATAAAAATATTAAAAACAGGGAAACCCCTCGTTTAAGCACAATTAACCTCTGTGAGATAAATACATTCTNCTTCTATTTTAATGGAATGTATATTTATTGACAAGTGCCTTGAAACCATGCNGCGCNGGTTACATTGACTGCCGAAAAGTTGACAATGTGCTGTCAAGGTGATAAGCTGTCCATGTTGAGAACCGGGTCCAGTAGCTCAGGGGATAGAGCGGCCGCCTCCTAAGCGGCAGGTCGGCTGTTCGAGTCAGCCCTGGATCANNGCTTNNNAANNTGCGGCCGTCGTATAACGGCATTACCCTAGCTTCCCAAGCTCGTGACGCGGGTTCGACTCCCGTCGGCCGCTGGTAAAAGTTTTTCGATAAATTTTTTAGTGTGATGAACATATTATTAGAATTAATTCGGGAGTCGAAACGGAGCCGCGGCCTCAAAGACGCGGAGGCGTCTTTGGGGTAAACCGGCATGGATGCCGGTTTAGCGGCGGAGACGGCCTGGAAGGAGCAAACAGGATGTTTGCGACCGGAAGGCGGCTCCCGTCGGCCGCTGATAAAAGTTTTTCGATAAACGGTGTTCCCGCAGTTTACTATACAATATATATGTTGTATATTTATTTTAGTGACCGCTAAACAGCTTATTGATATCCTGAAAGCAAATGGGTGGACATTGAATAGAATAAACGGTTCTCATCATATCTTTGTCAAGGAAGGTTATCGTTCTATACCGGTTCCTCTTCATGGCAATAAAGATATTGGGTATCTGGCAAAAAGAATTTTAAAAGAAGCAGGTATTAATTAGGGGGAAATAATGGTCTATTATTGTACCATCGAAAAAGAAGGAAAAGAATATATTGCTCAATTCCCTGATATGCCGAATGTTGTAACCTGCGGGTTTTCAAAAGATGAAGCACTTGCAATGGCAAAAGAAGCTATTAATGGATGTATTGAAGCCGATGTATCCCGCGGCAGTGTTATACCAAAACCGTCGTTCAAGAAAGGTTATCCAATAATGATAGCGAATCATATCACTGTGGCGATGCAGCTTCGTGAACTTCGCGGAGAACAAAGTCAGACAGATATTGCTAAAAAGCTCGGTCTTTCTTATCAGGCATATCAGCGGCTCGAAAATCCGCAAAAATCAAACCCGACAATTAAAACGCTTGAGCGGATAGCTTATATCTTTGGGAGGAAGCTTGATGTCCAGAT
>WQRT01000221.1 GCA_009786625.1 Treponema sp. | reverse complement strand
ACAGCCGGCCCGGCTTCGCATGCTCCCATGCAGCTTGTGTATTTTAGCGAGATTTTTCCGTCCTTTGTTGTCTCTCCCATTTTGATTCCGGCAGCGGCTTCGAACCATTGAACAATTTTTTCTGTATATGTGAAATGGCACGGCGGGCTTTGGCAAATCTCGATAACGTATTCGCCGAGCGGCTCCGTGCTGAACATGGAATAAAATGTAATTACATCATAAATTTTTGAAAGCGGAATCTTTAAAACATCCGCGGCAATCTCAGCCCATTTTTTATCAAGATAATTTTTACCGGACGCAATTTGGATATCCAGCAAAATAGCGATAAGCTGCTGCGGATCATTATTATATTGCTTCATTATTTTTAGAACATCATTTTTTGCCAGTTCCTGCATGAACTTCAGTTTAAAGAAATCGCGGATATTTCTCAAGAGCTGATAAAGGTGACAGTCATTATTACTTTACACTTCCATACTTTTATTTGATATAATACCCCTCATGGATGATAAACAGCTTGAGAACCTGATAGTGCCGCGTTTTCTAAACTATGTGCGGTATGACACCGAAAGCGGCCGCCAAACCGTAAAGACGCCGTCAACGCCGGGACAATGGGAGCTTGCGGAGGTTTTGCAAAAAGAGCTGTTAGGGCTCGGCTTGATTGATGTCAGTCTTACGGATCATTGCTATGTGATAGCGCGTCTTCCTGCAAGCGCCGGAATGGAAAACAAGCCGTGCATCGGTTTAATAGCGCATCTTGACACCGCAAGCGATGTCTCAGGCAGGAACGTTAAACCTCAGCTTATAAAGAATTACAACGGTGAAAAAATCGATCTTACGGGCGGCCTTTGTCTCGACCCGTCAATTGAGCCCGGGCTTGCGGAACAAAAAGGTAAAGCGGTTATTCACAGCGACGGCACAACTTTGTTAGGCGCGGACAACAAGGCGGGAATTGCGGAAATCATGGCGGCTGTTGAGTACATCACGGCTGATTCAATATCAAAACAATGTCCGCAGATTAAACACGGACCTGTCGAAATTATTTTTACTCCCGACGAAGAAACGGGAAAAGGACTGCCTGAGTTTCCGTTAGCTGAAATCAAATCCGTTTTCTGCTATACTGTAGACGGCGGCCCTGTAGGTGAAATCGAAAGCGAATGTTTTAACGCGTGGAAAGCGGATATTGAATTCACCGGAAAAGTGATTCACGTCGGACACGCCAGAGGCATTCTTGCCAACGCCGCGCTGATGGCGTCTGTCTACGCGTCACTTTTGCCGCGTAACGAAAGCCCGGAAGCCACAGACGGCTATTACGGTTATTACTGCCCGATGGAAATTTCCGGCAGCCTTGAAAAAGCCGTTTTGGAAGTTTATCTCCGCGATTTTGATGATGACGGAATGAAACGCCGGATAGCCGCGCTTGATACATTCGCGAAAACTGTCGAAGCTCAGTTTCCGGGCGGAAAGGTAATTGTTAAAACTCAGGCGCAATACTATAATATGAAATCCGGGATTGATAAAATGCCCGAAGTGATGGAGCGTTTAAAACAAGCTGTTAAAAACTCCGGTATTGAGTGGATTCAAAAACCTGTGCGCGGCGGAACAGACGGTTCAAGACTGACAGAGCTTGGCATACCCACTCCGAACATTTTCACCGGGGGGCGTAATTTTCACAGCAGGCTGGAATGGATCAGCGTAAGCGAAATGTGCGCCGCATGCAGAGTGATTATTGAATTAATCAAAATTTAAAAAATGTTCCGTAATTATTTTGGAACAGATAAAAAATCAGGAGAAAAAAATGGCAGAAACGTTGGCTACACTTTTTAAAGATCAGATAAAAAGAGCGCTTGTGATGACCAAAGCGCCGACAGTCATTACAGACGAGAATGTATTTCAAGAAGGCGACCTTGCGATTGAGGCGATTGTCGATGAAATGTCCGACCAGCTCTTCCTTCCTGGCAGTGGAATTGACGGGCTTGAAAATCTGGAAGAGCTTCTCGCGTTGGCGGAATCAGGAAAATCCTGCCTTCTTCTTCTGGAACATTACAGTAATTACGATCTTACAATTTTTTCAACATTAGCGCGAAGAGCCGGAGGCAGGGGGCTGGATATCGCCAGAGCGGTAATCGCAATTGCCGGAATGAAATTAAGCGAAGACAGCCCGGGACTCTCCGCGCTTTCAAGCGCTTACACAAAAATAATGATATTTCCGAGCCGTTCAATAACGGATCTTGATCCGGAAAAAAATAAAGCCGAAATAGCACGCGCAAAAGCCATCAACCACGCGGCGATGAAATCGCTTATCCGGCACAAATATAAAGGAAGGCTTATTCTTCTCTTCCCGTCGGGAACGCGGTACCGCCCCTGGGATCCGAATACAAAAAAAGGCGTCAGAGAAATGGACACTTATGTCCGCTCCTTTGATTATATGTGTTTAATCGCTCTGAACGGCGAAGTGCTGCATGTACAAAAAACCGATATGTTAAACGANGCCGTAAGTCAGGACATTGTGCGCGTAACGGCAAGTCCTGTCATNAACTGTAATGAATTCCGCGAAAAAGCCAGGGAAAAAGTATCGGAAGAAGAAGATAAAAAACAAGCTGTCGCGGACGAAATTATGAAAGAACTGGAAAAAATGCACATAACAGGGGAAGAGAAAAGGCAAAAATTATTAAAATAAATTCCGCCGTTTCCATAACCTGAAATGTTTTGGAAGATTTATTTAGATTAAATGATAAAAACGACGCCGGATCGCAGTCCGGCGCCATTCAGTTCACTGACACTGGTCAAATGACTTTAGTTAAGCAACCGGGTTTACCAGTTCCCATGTCCGCGTTCGCGGCGCGGCTTATCCATCGCCTCGTTTACGCGTAATTGGCGTCCTTCAAATTCGCGTCCGTTTGTACCCGCTATAGCGGCGGCCGCTTCGTCGTCGCCGCTCATTTCGATAAATCCGAACCCCTTTGAGTTGCCGGTTTCACGATCAAAAATGATCTTTGCGGATGCGACGCTGCCGAAACCCGAAAATAGGGTTCGCAGACCATCTTCGGTAGTGTTGTAGGATAGGTTACCGACATACAATTTCTTGGCCATTGAGAGAATTCCTTCACCCGGAACAAACAGAAATCTGTCTGCGATTGCGTCCGGGCTCGCGTGGATTATTTGCTTAAAACCTGCGTCTCTTGCGATAATCCGATGGACTTACGTCCAAGTATTCACGCCCGCAAAAGCGGGCGACTCTATCACCCCTTTGTACCGGAACTACCCGGCATTCAAAAGAGACAAAGATGCATTTTTGTTAAGGGAGATAAACGAAGAACCTAGCTCTGGCAAGCTGTTGGCTCGCAAGCAACGAATGACAAGAAATGAACTAATCCCTAAACCGTGCGATTTTTTACAAAAACCGCAAAAACAATCTCTACACAAACTGAAAAATACCCGATTAAGAAAAATATAGACTGATAATATACTGCTGTCAATAGATTTTTAAATAAATTCTATATTTTTACATAAATTTTTCATTTTCAAACCCAATATTTTAAAAAACAACTTATTTTACCCATTTTAGTGTTACTTCTCATTTTTAATAGATCCGTAAATAAGTTTGATAGCTGACTTTATATTGACTGCAGATTGAAAACCGGCCTCCGGCGGGGCTTGAGTTTCCAGCGCCGGCCCCAAAAATGAGTTAAAACCTAAGTTTTTCGCGGTTTTTACCCGCCCTGACAGGCGGCGTACCGGGCGTATCTCGCCTGTAAGCGACAATTCACCCGCAATTGCCATGTCCGCGGGTAAAACAAGACCTGTACGCGCCGAATATAACGCACAAGCGAGCGCAAGTTCTACCCCGACCTCAGTAATTCTGATGCCTCCGGCGGCGTTTACATACAAATCCTGATCCGAAAGACGCAGCCCGAGATGTTTTTCGAGCGCGGCGGAGACCCGCGAAACCCTGCCGGAATCGATCTTATCGGAAAAAACCCGGCTGATCGAACCTTTTGCGGGGATAGTTAACGCTTGAATCTCAACTAAAATCGTTCTGGAACCTTCCAAAACCGCAGCCGTAGCCACTCCGGGCGGCAAATCACCTTCGCGCCGGACAAGAAACATGCGGCCTGTGTCAGGCACCGGGGAGAGACCCTGTTCTCCCATTGTGAAAATACCGATTTCATCGACAGAACCAAACCGGTTCTTCGCGGCGCGTAAAAAACGGCAGTCGGCGGTGCCGTTTAAGCCGGAAGTTTTATCGTTCTGCTCGAAATAGAGGACAGTATCGACCATATGTTCCAGGGTTTTCGGCCCGGAAATTACCCCTTCTTTGGTGACATGCGCTGTCAAAAATAACGCCGCGTCATGTTCTTTAACCCACGAGATCAACTCAAA
>WQRT01000220.1 GCA_009786625.1 Treponema sp. | reverse complement strand
ACAAGAAGAGTCGCGGAAATCGCCAATGTTATTATCAGCGATGATATGCCGTACATCGGCGCTCACGCGTTTTCGCACAAGGCGGGAATGCACACGGACGGTGTTTTAAAAACAAGTCTTTCATTTGAGCATGTAGATCCCGAGGCTGTCGGCAATGAGCGCCATCTGTTGATGAGCGAAGTAGGCGGAAGATCAGCGATTGCAGAGCGTGTAAAAAGAACAGAGCCATCTGTTCATAAAGATCATCCTGTCATCATATCGTTAGCTGATAAATTAAAAAAACTTGAAGCGGACGGCTGGGCTTATGAAGGCGCGGACGCGAGTTTTGAAATATTGATAAGGCGTGAACTTGGACGTTATACGCCATTTTTTAAGATTGAAGCGTACCGAGTAATGAGCGAGCATCCAACCGGGGAAACAATCGAATGTTCTCACGCGTGGGTAAAAGTTCTTGTCGGAGAGCAGTACGAGATCGCCGCCGCAGAAGGAGTCGGTCCTGTCGGCGCTCTTGACGGCGCTCTCAGACGCGCGCTTACGAGATTTTTCCCGTCGCTCGCGAAAATGAGACTTGAAGATTATAAAGTAAGGGTAATCGACGGAAAGGACGCGACTGACGCGCAGGTGCGCGTATTGATCGAATCGACAGACGGACAGCATAGCTGGAACACAGTCGGTGTAAGCGCGGACATTATTGACGCAAGCCGCGCCGCGCTTGTCGATTCAATTGAGTACATGCTTATAAACGATCAGGCTGCCGGAGTAAATTGATGAAGTTCACGGGAGCGCGTATATTGGTTGAAGCTCTGATCGCCAATGGAGCGGACACGATCTTCGGTTATCCGGGCGGCGCGGTACTTGATATTTACGATGAACTTTTCAAATGCAAGGATCGCATCCGCCACATTCTTGTAAGCCATGAACAACACGCCGCTCACGCCGCTGACGGTTACGCGCGATCAACAGGGAAAACGGGAATCTGTCTTGCCACATCAGGCCCCGGCGCGACAAATCTTGTTACGGGCATAGCCACGGCGTTTGTTGACTCTGTCCCGCTTATCGCGATCACGGGCAATGTCGGTATTCCGCTTCTGGGTAAAGACAGCTTTCAGGAAGTTGACATCGCCGGAATCACGATGCCGATCGTTAAACACAACTGGATAGCGGAGAATGTAAACGAGCTTGAAGAAATTGTGAACGAGGCTTTTTTAATCGCTAAATCGGGAAGACCCGGCCCTGTGCTAATTGATATTCCCCGGGATATTTTAGGCGCTTCATTGGAGTTAGGGGTTAGTGGTCATGGACTGGGGACCGGGGGTCTGCGTTCTGAACGGCTGCTTGATAGAGTTAAAAGAAAAACTTTTAGTGATGATGATATTGATAATGCCGCGTCTCTTATAAATGAGTCGAGCCGTCCGATGATTTACGCGGGCGGGGGGGTGATTAATTCAGGAGCTGATGCACAGCTAAAAAAACTGGCGGAATTATTAAACGCGCCTGTAGCTCTTTCTCTTATGGGGATGGGAGCTTTTCCGTCTGATCATAATATGTGCACGGGTTTAATTGGGATGCATGGGACAACGGCATCGAACAAGGCAGCGCAGAACGCAGACCTTGTAATCGCGGCAGGCGCGAGGTTTTCTGATCGTGTAACAGACAGCGTCAAAAAATTCGCGGCAAACGCGAAGATTATTCATATTGATATCGATCCTGCGGAAATTAATAAAAATGTTACATCAGATGTATCAATCGCTGGCGATCTTAAAATTGTTATCCAGAGCCTTTTAAAAAAATTACCATCCAAGAATAACGCAGAATGGATAAACAGAATAAATACATGGAAAGCTGAAACAATAAAAAGTCATCATCGTAAAAATGATCTGCATCCGCGTTTTATAATAAATGAAACGGCAAAAGCGTTAGGTGAAAAAGCAATTGTTGTTACCGATGTCGGGCAGCATCAGATTTGGACAGCGCAGTTTTATCCGTTTAAAAATCCGCGCAGTTTTTTAAGCTCGGGCGGCATGGGAACAATGGGCTACGGCATGGGCGCGGCTGCCGGAGCTAAACTTGCAAACCTTGATTCTCCTGTGGCGCTTTTCACGGGAGACGGCAGTTTCCGCATGAACTGCGCCGAGATGGCGACACTTGTTAAATATGGTCTACCTATTTTAATAATAATTTTTAACAACAGTACGCTTGGAATGTTACGTCAAATGCAAAAAAGTTTTTACAAAGAGCAGTATTACGAAACCAGCCTTGAAAACAACGGTCCTGATTTTATTAAACTCGCGGCCGCGTACAATGTGCAGGGTTTCCGCGCCAAAGATGAAAAATCGTTTCTTGACGCGCTTTGTAAAAGCGTTGAAATTCTCGCGTCGGGGAAACCTGCGTTGATTGAGGCTTTAATTGACAGAGATGAGCGCGTAGTACCAATGCCGCCAAACGGCGCGGCGGCGGATAAGCAGATAAATTAATTGTTAATTTCACCGCCGCCTGATGAGGGTTTATTCCTCCTCTTCCTCGACCTCCTCCTCGCCGCCGCCACCGCCTTCCTCAAAGCCTCCGCCGCCACTTTCTCCGCCACTGTCTGTTATTATATACCATCGATAACCAAGTTGGTATAAATCTTCAAGATTGCCTGAAAATCTTTCTTCATTAATTATGCCTACATCTGAAATTGTTAATTCAAAAATATTCCAGCCTTGATTGAACTCTATACTTGGAAAATCATAAGTTACAAGGTTATCCTCTGTCGAATAAATCATATCAACAACTTTATTATTATTAATTTCTAATTTAGCTAATCTTAAAATGTAATCATTATATCGAAGGTAGAGCAATAATATATTTGCTGGACCGTTAACAACACCACTATATAGTTCATCATCATAAAAAGTGTCTGGTAAAGTAAAATCTAATATTCCATTAGTTATTGTCCCAATAATTCTGCCGTATCCTTGTTCATAGTTGTTTTTAAGTCTGTTTTCAAATGAAATATCTCCGCTTCCTGTAAATGGTGTTATTGTTATTTCGCCTTCTATAAATTCTATAAAGTATACTTGTTCATAAACTTTTTCAATTGTTATAGTAAAATCAGTAATTTTGGCGGCTACTTTTCCTACATCGGAGTCACTGACACCGTTGGGATCATTTGAAAAGCCGAAATATAAATCCAATTGAGCTAACTCAGGGTATAAGTCAATTTCATTTGCGGAATTGGTTTGAATAATAAATTCATGGCTGATTGGTCCTGAAGTACATTCAAGTCCCGGATAATTCCAATTTACATACACAAAATTATTATTAACTGGTTCGTTAACGGCGATAAACATTGAAAACCGGCCGTTGTCGATATCTCTATCCAAAGTCCCTGTTATTGTTACTTTATATTTAGTTTCTTTTTCTATAGTACCCTGATAAAAATCATGGAATTTTATTCCGCCCTGCGTGCTGCGGCTTGAATAGGCTGGTCCTTTTACAGCAATAAAGTGAAGGGTATTTGTTGCTCGATTATAGGGGTTAATTTTTATATCAATGTCTTTTGTAAAATCATTGCCGTTTGAGATTCCGTTTGGAATAGTCGCCGTAACTGTTACTTTGCCCCAATCTGATCCAAATCCGGTCACGGTAAGACTGTTTCCGTTTATCTCGGCTCCTGTGTTATATGCGTCTTTTATGCTCCACACAATGTTTCCGTTTGCAGCGTTATTAGGTTCTACAGTGCCTTCCAATAAAAACGGGCTTCCTATAGATATTGTGTTAGTGACATTTATAATATCAGTAACCGCCACAAAATTTCCATTTGTGTTTGTTGAACTGTCATCGCAGCCCGCAATCGTTATTGCGAGTACAAGCATGATTGCCGGTAATCCCCGTAAAATTCCCTTCTTTTTCATAATACATCTCCTCTTTTTATTAGTAGTTGAATCACATCTAATACATGGATTCTAACTGTAATAATATTGTAAATAATTAAAAAAGTCAACTGTAATACAGTTATTATAATTGTAATACAGTGTTTTACAGCTCTTATTTTTATTGTTAGGCTTATAAATGACGTGTTTTCAAAGGTTATTTATTAAAAATCTAAGGTTTTGGCGGAAAAAAAGCGGGATAAGCCAGTTAAAATTGTCNGAAATGGTAAATATCTCACCTAATTACTTAAACGCTGTGGAAAATGGCAAGAATTTCCCCTCACCTGAANTTATTCAGAGTATTGCCGATATTTTGGGATTAATGCCGTATCAATTATTTTTGGAACATCCGGCAGAGGATGTGTCAAGCGGCATAATTGCTTCTGATTTAACGATGATAAAACAGCGTCTTGTTAAAGAAATTAACGATCTGATTGATAAATATCAGGAGAAATAGGACTTATTATT
>WQRT01000219.1 GCA_009786625.1 Treponema sp. | reverse complement strand
ATATTTTTAATCTGGTTCATTCAAACAAGAATGTTCAAAAGCCGCCTTCGGAAAATCATTGACGCGAAAGAAGAGATTCAATTACAGGAAGCGATCAAAGATTTTCAGGCGCATTACCCCGCAGACAAACTTATGCGTTATTCGAAACGTATGGAAAGATATTCAAGACAGATGGGGCCGCGCGTTGTCCGCGAGACAGGGCTTGCGGATAAATGGCTGCAAAAATTAACGCAGTCTGTGCTGCCGAGTGCTGCGGATTTAAGGCGCGTTCTTTTATACTGCCCTGAATCATTCCGTTTCAAAGCATTCACGGCCGCGAGTAAACAGACACGCCTGCAAAAAGTTTTTAAAACATGGATGCAGAGCGAAGGCGAAGAAAAAAATATCAGGCAATTAGCTGACACATGCAGAGGCGAAGATTTCGATCCCGCGTTTGGAAAAACTTTTCTTGCGGATCATAGCGAAACATTCCGCGATTTAACCGGAGAGCCGGAATGGTTCGCGCGGTATTTCACATATAAAATTTTACTCCAGGATATGGAAAGCATTCCTGAAAGAAGNNTNGAGGACGGCCTTAAAGATCCGCACCCATTAATCAGAAAAATTCTTACAGAAAGCGTCGCAATCGAACAGGCGAAAACATGGACAATGTTATGGGATAAACTTCTTCATGATCCGGCATATGAAGTCCGCGAAGCCGCGCGGAAACGTATCTCTAAAGAATTTATGGAGTTCTACAATCCAAAAGACGCGGGGCTAAATGACGAGGAAACCGCCCGCGTACTTGAGTTACTCGATCCGAACTGCCAGGAAGACAGAATTTACGCGATGACATCTCTTGACAGCCAGAACAAGGCGCTTCGTTTTCCCGCGGCGGCTTTTATGGAAAAATGCGGCGTGCTTTCATCACTCCTTGCGAAAAACACTTTTGATGATCCAGTCACAATCGAAAACAGCATCATCGTTTTACAAAAAGCGTTAGACGTAAATGTTTCAGGCTTCCTCAAAGAATACCCGACAGGAGACGGCGCTCCTTTACTGGTCGCCGCGAGACTTCTCGCGGACACAATACCCGGCAGTCTTCAGGCTTTAAAGTTCGGCCCGGAAGAACATATCTGCAATCTGGAGAAAAAAGTTTTCGCGTTTTTCACAGGCAGAAAACCCGATCCTACCACAAGTGAAATCTACGCGAAAACACTGGAAGCGGTTTCGAATAACGGTAATGTCAAATCGTTTGAAATTTTCCTGGAAGAGCTAATCCGCAGAGAAAACGACAAGACATTCCTTGAATACCTGCTTAAAAGAATTCCTGTTAAAGCTGAATCGCTGCTGGCTCCCACGCTCTTCCGATTTATGGAAGACACAAATTTTATCCTCCGCGATGACGTTACGCGCATATTAGGAACATTCACGCCGGATATTGTTCTGCCGAAAGTATTATCAATATTAAACGGCAGCCGCGCTTATCCTCACGAAGTTCGCGTCTCGGCGTTAAAAATACTCGGAAGCCTGCGTCTGCCGTTCTGCCTTAACACAATTCTGGAATATCTTCCAACGCTGAGACCGGAAGAAATCGAAGAGTTCGGCATACTGATATCAAGTTATCCGCAGGATACGTTTGAAGAAAAGGTTAAATCCCTTATCGCTACGCCGGACGCGAAAATCCGCGCGGCGTTAATCACAATTCTTCCCATAACAAGAAATGAAAGTTTCATGAAAGAAATACGCGCGTCGCTTAAAGATGTCGATCCCGATGTTCGCGTCGCGGCGATAAAAGCGCTTCTTGGCTTCGGCGAGATCAAACTTCTCAATCAGGAAACATCAATGTTACGCGATCCTGTCGAGCGTGTGCGGCTTGCCACAGCGGAAGTCATCGCGAAACACGGCAATGCGGCGGCGATGGATGTATTAAAAAATGTTATAGCCGATCCAAACGAGACAGATATTGTAAAAGCCGGTGTCATCGGCGGACTTGGAGAAGCTGTCGGCGCGGAAGGCATAAATATTCTTGTCAGTGTTTTAGATTCGCAGGACGATTCAAGTGAACAATCACAGCTAAAGAAATGCGCAGAAAAAGCGCTCGCGATGAGAACATCGAAACGCGACATCACTTCGCTTATCGAAATTTTCAAAGACGCCGAACCTCAGCTTCGTGAAAAATTAATTCCTGTCTTTAAAGCGCAGGAAAGAAAAGCAGAGCCGCAGATTGTAGAAATTTTAAAAGACGAAGTAGCGTCATTTAAACCATTCCTCGTAAAAATTCTGGAAGAAACAGGTTACATCGATGAAGCGAAACGGCGCCTCTCAAACAGAAGTATCGAAGTAAGAAGAGAAGCCGCGCTACTTCTTTCACTTTTGGACACGCTGCCGGCATTCCGCGGTTTAGTTCTCGCGGCAAAAGATCCCGATCAGGAAGTGCGTATATGCGTAGTAAAAGCGCTGGAAAAATTGAAAAACTCTCAAAGCCGTGATATACTTGAAAAACTTAAAGAAGATCCCGACAGCCGTGTGCGTAAATATACATTCTGGGCAATGGAAAGACTTGACTCGCTGGCGATGGAATAGAGAGGGTATTTATGACATTACCATTGTTTACTCATTTTCACGCGGCGGAAAGCCAGCAAGCTGAAGTTGGTCAGGCGAAACTCGCTGTACTGATAGACGCGGATAATACAAAACCCGCGATCATAGAGGGACTTTTAAACGANGTCGCCAAATACGGAATAGCAAGCGTAAAAAGAATTTACGGCGACTGGACAAACACCAACCTGCGNTCATGGAAAGACAAGCTGCTGTTATACGCCATCCAGCCGATTCAGCAATTCTCGTACACAACNGGTAAAAACGCGACAGACTCCGCGATGATCATCGACGCGATGGATCTGTTGTACAGCGAAAAACTCGACGGCTTTTGCATCGTATCAAGTGATTCCGATTTTACGCGCCTTGCCGCGCGCCTTCGCGAAAGCGGAAGAGTCGTCTACGGCTTCGGCGAAAAGAAAACTCCGCGCGCGTTCGTATCGGTCTGCGATAAATTTATCTACACAGAAATCCTCGACGGACAAGAAACCGAAGATGAGGAAAACCGCCCCTCTGTAAAACAGAAAAAAGAATTCAAGGTTGATAAAAAACTTTTAAAACTGCTGCACGATGCCGTGGACGATGTCGCGGAAGAATCAGGCTGGGCATCCCTCGCCGCAGTCGGGCAGAAGATCAACAACCGTTCCACAGATTTTGATCCGCGTAATTACGGCTTCAAAAAGTTAGGTGATATGTTCCGCGCTATCCCGCAGTTCGAGATTGAAGAACGCCCACGCGCCAACTCCACAAGCAGGCAGTTGTACATACGATGGAAGAAAAAGCGGTAGTTAGTGTCCTGCTATTTTAACAACCTAAAAAACAATACACTAGTTCGCGTTGCTTCCAAGCTCAATGATCGAACGGAATGATTCTTTAGCCTGTAATCTCATGTCAAAAATTAACGGGTTGCGTTCCGCTCTCCAGCTCATGCTGTCTGCGACACCCCAAAAAGTAATGCGTTCAATATGTTCGGCGAATTCAAGATAATATCCGAATAACTGCCTNTACCTGTCCGCCTGCAGCCTGTCTTCCTCGGGCGTTAAATAACCTCTNCCCTGNGAACTCTGCACTGTTATATCAAGTTCCGTGATACTGACCTTTGCTCCTGTTTGAACAAAACGCGCGATAGAATCTCTTACCTGTGAAATATTTGTATTGGGAATATTATAGTGCGACTGCATACCAATGCCTTCAATAAGGAGACGCCCGTCATAACGGGGATCGTATCTCCAGCGTTGGTTAAGTTCTTCTGTCATTCTCGCGATTGCTTCACGTTTGTTCGGCTCCTGATCATTGAAATCGTTATAGATTAATTTCGCGTTTGGATCGGCAATACGGGCAAAAACGAAAGCATAGTAAATATAATCAGAACCGTCTTCTCCCCTGCCCGCGTCAGCGCCGTTAGCAAAAGCACGGTACCACGGAGCGCCGGAATTTCCCGAGCTTAGATCCGCGCCCCTAAGTCCGCTTCTCCATCCGCTCGCAAGCTGCACATCGGAAACGCTGTTATAGAACGCTTCGTTTACAACATCCCACGAGAGTATTCTTCCCTTGTAACGTCCAGCGACAGTGCTTATATATAACTCCATATTTTCTATCGCCTGTTGACGCGTAACAACTGTGTTTCCAACTTGATTAAGCCAGGGAGAAGACTGAGAGTGCCATACCAATGTATGCCCGATAACCGCAATACCGTTCTGTTCCGCCCAATTAACAAGATTATCGGCGTTTGTAAAATTCTGCCTGTCTCTCTGCGGCCACATACTGTCAGGCTTCATAGAATTCCCGGCGGTAATGGCATTGTA
>WQRT01000218.1 GCA_009786625.1 Treponema sp. | reverse complement strand
GTTCCAATGCCCCAAAAACAATGAAGCCAGCTCATGTGCCTTGCTTTATGATGCAGCGCGACATAATTATTAAGCCCCGCGTCGACTGATCCGGCTCCAAGACCGAGAGGAACCGCGAAAAAACACAGCATATAAATGGAATTTGAAATTGAAAAACCGATTAATGAGACGGCTGTTGTTAAAACGCTTACCGCTGTTACAATCCCTGTNCCGAAACGCCTGATTACTTTCTCGCTGAAAACNGCGGAGACAACAGTCGCNCCTGTAATAACCATCGAAATAAAGCCCGCGTAATGCATCGGGACATTTAATGTGCTGTACATNGANGGCCATGCGGCTCCAAGCAGCGAATCGGGCAGACCCAGACTTATAAATGAAATGTAAATTATGACTAAAAGTAAAATTGAAAACATATTTTCTCCTATTTATTTTGATTTTTATCCAAGATAGTCTGATAATCTGCGGTAACACTGATTCACAATATGTTTCTGCTCAAGATCAACGTCATCTTCAAGTTCATCGATTAACGATTCAAGGCTTGAAAGGCTTTCATTTACACTGGTGTGAAATCCGCGTGAAGCTCGCAGCCAGTAATTTCCTTCTCCATCTGTGAAAAGCCCGAGGAATCCTAGTTCTTTTGAGTTTCTTTTCCATATAACCGGCTTCGCAAGGCTGTCAAGATGTTTTAAAAGCTCTATCAAGTCTGTTATCGAATTAAAATTTTCTTTCCGCGGCCATACGCGGGTAAAAGCGTTCTCAATATCAAGATCCGGCGTTAGAGACAGNATTAAATCAAGTTTTTCTCCTTCAAGGAGGCTGTAATGATTTTTTATAGTGATTTTTCCTCTAAGACCTCTGTAAATTGTATCGCCCGGAATTTTATCGCTTATCCCGGATAATTTTTCCCANGGAAGAAGAACAGTTTTCTTTCCTTTAACACTGATTATTTCAAATATTTCTCTGTCAATTTTTATATTATTGGTAAAATCGCGTTCTTTTTTTTGTTTTTCNGGTTTGTAATCCTGTTGGAAAACATGATCGTTGAAAATTCCGGGGCGTATTCTGTTTAATACTGTTTTTGAAAGCGGAGAAACCGACATTGCGTACATTTTTGATGTGCGTACGATCTCTCCGGCGACAATGAAAGGAGGATCGGCGCGGAACATTACAGAGCCGGGATGAATCATTATTTTATCTTCAGTTAAACTTCTATAGCTGCCTGTCTTGCCGCGGCCTTCTTTTACGCAGACAAATTGAATCATTCCGCGGCAAATACAGCATAAGTAATCGTCAATATCGTTTCCTTCAGGCAATTTTCCGCTTTCATGCACGGGAATTTCCATTTTTNAAATAATTTCCTGCAATTGTTGAGCCACATTTACAATTTCCGCCATTGCGCGCTCGTCAAGATAATTTTTTTCGCAGAATTTTATCTTGTTTGCCGAGTCATTGTAGGATTGAAAAAGTTTTAAGTATGAAACAAAATCGCCGTTATCATCGCGGAAACGGTGATGCGCCTGCCGCGCGTCTGTTTCTTCGCCCGGCGGCAGAATATACGGGCTTTGCGTTGATAAAAACGCCGCCGCTATAACAGTTTCTCTTATAACATCGGGATAACGCAGTATCGCTTCGACAATTATGCGCGATTGACGCGGCGCGAGAGGAAATTCAGTCATTAATTTGCCGGTATTAGACAGAGTGTGATCTTTTTCTAGCGCGTCAAGCAGATTTAATGTTTCAATTCCGCCTATCAATCCTTCTTTTTCCGGCGGAGAGATGAAATCAAAATTTTCAAAATCAGTTATTCCGAGATCCGCCATTCTTAAAATTACCTCGGAAAGGTCTGTGCGGAAGATTTCTTCCGTTGTGTAAAGCGATCTTGTTTCAAATTCCTTGCGCGAATACAGTCTGTAACAGGTTCCTTCACGCGTTCTTCCGGCTCTTCCTTTGCGTTGATTCGCGGATGCGATGGAAATCGGCGATTCAATCAGGCTTGATGTGTATGTCCGCGGATTATACCAGTTTAATTTCGCTAAACCTGAGTCGATTACCGCCGTAATTCCGTCGATTGTAACCGATGTTTCCGCGATATTCGTTGAAATAATTACTTTTGTTTTACCCGGCGGCGCGTCTTCAAATACTCTTTCCTGTTCTTCTTTGCCGAGTCTGCCGTATAAAGGCAGTATATGCAGATTTTTTCCGACAGAACAAATTAAAAGGCGTTTCATACATTCTTTAATCATTTTTTCGCCGGAAAGAAACACCAATATATCGCCCTCGCGCTCATCATTTATAAAACGTGTAATAATTGATTCAATTTTAACCAAAATAAGCTCTTCTGAGTTAATATTCGCGTTATATCCGCCTCTTTTATTTCCATTTGCGTTATCGTTTTTATTACTATTATTTCCATACCGCTTGTTTCCGCGCCTTGATCCTCTGTCGTAACCTCTCGATCTGCCGTTTTTGTTTCGTAATTCATCATTAGTCATTCGTATTTCATCATTCATCACCGGCAATTCATCATTTGAAATTCGATTTACTGGATCATAAATCAATGTAACAGGAAATCTTTGCGCTTCGATCTTTACAATCGGGCAATTTCCAAAATATTCGGAGAAAATTTCCGCGTTAATTGTCGCAGAAGAGATGATCACTTTAAAATCTTTGCGGTATTCCATCACTCTTTTTATTAATCCAAGTACAAAATCTATGTTTAAACTGCGCTCATGTGCTTCATCAACAACTAAAAGAGCGTATTTTGACAGATATGGATCGAGTTTCATCTCCTGAAGCAGTATTCCGTCGGTCATAATTTTTATTTTTGTTTCATGATTGGTCTCATCAGCGAACCGCATCTTGTATCCGATGAACCCTGGAATGGTTGTTTCTGATTGACGCGCGATGAATTCGCTTACTGATACCGCCGCAATGCGTCTCGGTTGTGTCACTCCGATGATGCCGCCGCCTGCATATCCTGCTTCATAAAGTATTACAGGTAGTTGTGTTGTCTTTCCTGATCCGGTTGGACTCTCAACAACAAGCGCTTGATTTTTTTCTAAAAAAAATAAAATTTTTTTTTGATTTCTATAGACAGGAAGATCAAAATAGTTCATAATGTAATCATAACAACTTGATCAATTAATTCCAAGTTGTAATTATGCTGATGGTATGACAAACAATGATGGAGGGTGATAATGGCTAAACAAAAATGCGTTTACTTTTTCGGTAAAGGAAAAGCCGATGGGGATGCGAAAATGAAATTAGTATTGGGAGGCAAGGGTGCGAATCTTGCTGAGATGACGAATCTTGGTATTCCGGTTCCGCCTGGTTTTACAATTTCTACGGATGTTTGCGCCGTCTATTATGAAAATAAAAATAAATATCCTGCGGAAATAAAAGCTGAAGTGGAAGCAGGGCTTAAAAAACTGGAAGCAGTCATGAAAAAGAAGCTCGGNGATCCAANTGATCCGCTTTTAGTTTCTGTCCGCTCAGGCGCCGCTGTTTCAATGCCCGGAATGATGGAAACAATTCTTAATCTCGGCATGAGCGATAAATCTGTTAAAGGACTTTCAAGTAAAACAGGAAATCCGCGCTTTGCATGGGACGCTTACAGGCGTTTTATTCAGATGTACGGCGATGTTGTAATGGGAATAGAGTCAAAACATTTTGAAGAAGCCTTAAGCGAAATCAAAAAAAATAAAAAAACAGAACTTGATACCGATNTAGANGCTTCCGATCTTGAAAAACTTGTNGGTGAATATAAGAAGATAGTCAGAAAAAATGCAGGAAAAGATTTTCCGCAGGATCCTCTTGAACAATTATGGGGCGCGATAAGCGCGGTTTTTGGTTCATGGAACTGCGAAAGAGCTATTAAATACCGTCAGTTGGAAGATATAAANGGTTTAAAAGGAACCGCTGTAAACATTCANTCAATGGTTTTCGGTAATTTCGGCGATGATTCAGGAACAGGCGTTTGTTTCAGCCGCGATCCTTCAACCGGCGTTAATGAATTTTACGGTGAGTATCTGATGAATGCACAGGGCGAAGATGTCGTCGCTGGTATCAGAACACCGGAAAGAATTTCCACGCTGGAAGACAAGAATCCCGTTATCTATAAACAACTAGTTGCTATTAAGAACAGACTGGAAAAACATTTCAAAGATATGCAGGACATGGAATTTACCGTACAGCAGGGTGAACTTTTCCTTCTGCAGACACGTAACGGCAAACGCGCTGGTACTGCGGCGGTAAAATGCGCCGTAGATATGGTAAAAGAAGGTTTAATTGACAGAGATACCGCTATAATGCGCGTATCGCCGGGTCATATTGATCAGCTTCTTCACCCGATGATCGATGCTTCGGCAGCGAAAAAAGCAAAAGCGCTTAC
>WQRT01000217.1 GCA_009786625.1 Treponema sp. | reverse complement strand
AAGCGGGAAAGGATGATGGTATTGAACCATCGATCCTGATTTAGGTATATATATTTTCATTGATATTAAAGTAAGCGGTCCTTTATCATTTCCTCCGCCCATGAAAAAATCTATAGGCGGGTGACCATAACTAATTGTACCATCATCATCAAATAGATACATATCAAGATGAGTGCCTATATCTGCCAGACAGCCGCCCGCAAAATAAATATTCCATGCGTTGCGTATATCCAATACTTCAAGTGATTTACAGCCGTAAAAAGCATAATCGTAAATTACAAAACAATCTTCTGTGAACAATCCTTTTCCTTGTCTCCAAGGATCTAGCGGATGATTCGGAGGGAAGGTCTTTTTTTCTGGATTACCGAGAAATGCCGCTGTTTTCAAATTTATACAATTCCTAAACGCTTCATCGCCGATTTTTTCAGCTAAAGAAAAGCTGACAGTAACCAAATTTTCACAATCCATAAATGTTCTGGGATTAACTGTTACAACCAGCGGAAATTCTACTTCGATTAGACTGGCGCAATTTCTAAACGCATCGTTTCCCAGCGTTTCAACTAACGGATAATTCGCTTTAATAAGACTTGAGCAATTATTAAAAGCAAGCCGGTCTATATGAGATGCATTTGGAATGTCGGCTGTTACTAATCCGGTACAATTATAAAAAGTTCCGATATGGATAATTTTAAGCTTCGGGAGTGTTACAGATTTTATATTTTTACAGCCGTAAAATGAATAGTCACCCAATACAGAAACAACCGGAAAGTCGATCGTTTCAAGATTTATGCAATTATAAAAAACGCTTTGATTAATAATTTCAACCAGAGGAAAATCCGCTTCGATTAGTTTTGCGCAGCCATAAAATGCCAGACTGCCGATTTCTTTGATATTCGCTCCGCTTGCATATTTTAACTCTGAGAAATACCTGAATGCATAATCGCTTTCTTCGGTGCCGTATATCGAAAGAGCGGCGCCGGGGAGGATTATTTTTAAAATTTTATCTTTGCCGTTCTGGATAGAGCTGTCGGGATAAAAATAAGGGTATAACATTGCGCAGGAGGATAAATCAAGCTCGACATATTTTCCGGCTGTATAAACGGCGTTGAGTATTTTATGCCAATTACTCCCGGCGCTCATATTTCCAAGATCTATTTCTAAAACAAGAACGGCAGGTTCGTCTAAAGTTCCGGGTTGTTCATTAATGGCGGTAATAATATTTTCAACTTGTTTAATTTTCCCATTGTCTTCTGATTCGTCATCGTCATCATCTTCTTCTTTCTCTATTTCACCATCAACAGGTTCATCATTATCATCCGTACAGCCGGTAAAAAAAAGAACAAATATCATCAGGAAAATAATTACAAAGGGTAATCTGTTCGTATTTATCATAAAAACTCCTCCAGCCAGATGAGTTATTGAAAATGCGAAGCAGCCGGTATTCCATTAACAGTTACTTTTACTACAGGGTTTTTGGGTTCATTATAATCAACATACCTATCACCGGGATTATAAACGGCATTAATTCTGTTTCTAATACTTGAATAACCGTCTTTCGTTTTATCATCTGCGTACATTATTTGTGATTTTGTTGCCGGCACTACAACAGGTGAGATAATTTTTATTTCTTTAAGAGTGCGATTACCAATATTTAAATCGGGATGAACTCCGCCTAACAGCAATTCTACCTGCGGATGACCGCAGCAAACAGCGCCGTCGTCATCATACATGTAAATGGTAAGGCTTGCTCCTATATCCGCAAGCGCGCCCGCGCCGAAAAAAACATTCCAAGCGTTACGCACATCAAGCGTTTCAAGCGAAGTGCAGCCCCTGAAAACATTGCTCTGGAAAGCCAAAGTATCGTCTGAATACGGTATTTTCTGCACCCCGGTTCTCCAATTATCCAGCGGATGTCCGCCTTTACGCATGGGCGATGCAAGAAACCTTGCTACTTTTAAACTTGAACAATTCCTGAAAGCCTCAGGCTCTATTTTTACCGCATTGGAGAAGCTGACATCTGTCAGACCTGTACAGTTTATAAAAGCTCTTTGACTAATACCTTTTGCGTTGTGGAATTCGGCTCTTTCCAGAGCGGAACAACTTTCAAAAGCGCTTGGCATTATATCCACCAATTTTTCAAAACTGAACCGTTTTACAGAACTGCAATTATAAAAAGCGTACTGCATAAGATGAAGGACATTCGGGAAATTCGCTTCTGTTAAACTCTTACAGTCATAAAACGCAAATGTACCGATAAGTCTGATATTACGCCCAGTCACAGATTTAAGATTTGTAAAATGTCTGAAAGCGAACCGGTGTGTTTCATCATCGCTTGCGTCAGTCAATGTTTCGATATCAAGATTATCCGAAGCGTTATTTATCATTGTCGCGACATCGGGAATAATAAGCGATGTTATCAAATCTTTACCGAATCTGCTTCCCATTGACGGATTAAATTGAATGTACTTGTTATAAATATTTTCTTTTGCTTTTAATGAGTCGGGATCGTAGTCAGTTCCGTCCTCGAATGAAAGTTTTAATATATCTCCGCCGGATCCGGGAGCGGTACATTCGCTCAGATCCAGAACAACCGGTATGGCTGCCGTATAAATTTCATCAAGAATATCGTTCCATCTGCTTTGAGTCAAAATATCTGAAATTTTCATTGTGTTGTCAAAAGGTTCTTCTTCCAGCGGCGGGCAGGAGATAAAAGAAATTGAAAATACTGCCAATACTGCTGTAATAATTAACAGCGGTAATGATAAAAAATACTTTCTATTATTCATCTTTTCCTCCATAAAATTAAGATTTTTGCTTCTTTTATAAATATAATTCAGTTTGTTTAACACGTCAAATTGAGGTAATTTATAAAATCTGCTTTAAAATCTTAAAAACCTCTTCTTCGGAGACGGTCCAAGGAGAATTTACCGTTAAATCGAGACCGCGCGCCGCTTCTGCGGCTGCTGTAAGCCTATCAAGGGGGATCGAATATTCGCTAAGGCTTGATTTTATATTGAGAGCCGTCATGATCCGTTGAATTCCTTCAACCACAGACGCGGCGGCTTCCGCTGTTGATGCCGCTTTTGCGTTTCCAAGGTACGAAGCGACACGCGCCATTTTTTCGGGACGCGCCGCAGAAAGACGTTCCGCAAGCGCCGGAAAAAGCGCTGAGGAACACAGCGGCTTTGGAATAGAACAGCGTGCATTAATCGCCGCCGCCAACGCGGCTCCTACGCCGGGACAGCTTGCAGCCGATCCCAGAGCGGTTAAAAAACCTGCCTGAGCAAAAGTTTCCGCGTTCATGCCGCCTGAGCCGCCTTTTAATAATTTTGCGTAAAAGTTTAACGCTCTTTCCAGTACAGCGTCAGAAATAAAATTGGCTTTTGACGAACAATACGCTTCCACAGCCGAAAAGAAGCCTTCCATCACAAACGCCGCAGAATTATTATCCGAAAGAATTTTAAATAAACTGCTGTCTAAAATTATTGACGCGTAAAGACCTTTAGGAGACGATATTGATTTCATTAATTTGTTTCGGGGATCTGCGGCAAGGAAAAAATCCGCCGTAGAAAATGCGTTTAGACCTTCTGTTGGAATCGCTAAAAACGGAAGGAATTTATCTGGAGTGTTTTTTCCTTCTAGGAGATCAAATACCGGCATTTTTGACGGCGCCATAATTGCCGCCATTCGGGCGATAATCTGCGCTTTTTCGCCGCCGAAACCAATAATTAAATCGCAGTGTGACGCATTGGACAATTCAACAATTTTATCCGCCATATCAACAGACGAGCCGTCGTCCAATCCGCTAAAGACAATTGCGCTTAACGCGGAATCTTCCAAGATTTCTTTTAATCTGCCTATAAGCTGCTGATCCAGCCCGCTGTCGGCAGCGATCATTATTCGTCCGCCGTAACGGCTCGCAATGGTTCCCGCCATGCTTAAAGTATTTTCTCCAATCAATACTTCAGGATCAAACTTAAAAGAAATATCCATCATAAAACTCCGATATAAACATGATCGTTAAAACAAAATTTTATAAAAAGTAAAAAAAAGCCTAACCACTATTTAGTGGTCAGGCTAAATTGATACTTATTAAAATCCTACGCAAACCATGCGTTGACAATGTTGTCCGCTGTTGCTTTGATAACTTTTTCGTTTATGTACGAAGGATCATCAATTTTCTGCCTGAGTTCAGCAATCCGGGCCTCGTCAAGTTCCGGTGAGGATTTAATAAGTTCTACGATCTGATACATCTCCGCCTTCTTCATCGCGTCGGATGAAAGGTTAATAGTATCAGTCCTGTCGTTCCCCCCCACTTGTTCACTCCTACCAGGCTTTTTGCTGGTTGGAATGGGTTCTACATGACCTATCCTGTTTACTGTCATACTCTT
>WQRT01000216.1 GCA_009786625.1 Treponema sp. | reverse complement strand
AGATTGTATACAGGATCGCGGAAACGGTTCTGCGCGATAACGGAAAGCATCTTTCCGCTTTTTTTCGCCGCGGCGATCATCGCGTCACATTCTTCAAGTGAGGATGCCATCGGTTTTTCCACCAGTACATTCTTCCCCGCGTTAAGAAAATCAATTGTAATTTCAGCGTGGCAAAATGGCGGTGTGCAAATGCTTACAAGATCAATGTCAGGCGCGTTTAGTATATCTTTATATGATGCGCTTAATTTCGCGCCGAGTTTAAACTCATTGTTCAACGCTTGTGTTTTTTCCGGGAAAATATCAGCAAGATGAGTAATCTTGCACCTTTGCGGAAACGCCAGATACGCATTGATATGCTGCCTTGAAATACCTCCGGTACCGATAATCGCAACCTGAATCATAATTACTCCTGTATCAAAATTATATTATAACGCCGCAATTATTCTAACGGCGTTACACGCAAATTTAGCTACCCGCGTTCATTCATCGGCACATACGACTGAAGTTTTGTCACGGACTTGTATGCCGGTCTGATAATTTTGCCGTTGTTAACAAGTTCTTCAAGCCGGTGCGCACTCCAGCCGGCGATACGCGCGATGGCGAATAACGGAGTAAAAATTTCTTCCGGCAGATCCAGCATACTGTAGACAAAGCCCGAATAAAAATCGACATTCGCGCTGACACCCTTGTATATCTGGCGTTTTTTTCCGATAACAATTGGCGCGAGTTTTTCCACCTTTGAGTAAAGCATATATTCATCGGCGCGGCCTTTTTCCATCGCGAGCTGTTCAACAAACTGCCGCAGAATTAACGCCCTCGGGTCGGAAAGCGAATAAACCGCATGCCCCATTCCGTAGATCAAACCGGATCGATCGAATCCTTCTTTGCTAAGAAGTTTTTCAAGATATAAATTGATCTCTTCTTCATCTCTCCAGTCTGAAATTTTTTCCCTCATGTCGCGGAACATCTGCACAACTTTTATGTTTGCGCCGCCGTGCCTCGGCCCCTTAAGCGATCCAAGAGACGCGACAACCGCGGAATATGTATCAGTGTGCGAAGAAGTTACAACATGGTTTGTAAAAGTCGAGTTATTGCCGCCGCCATGTTCCGCGTGAAGCACAAGCGCGAGATCAAGTATACGCGCTTCAAGATCGGTATAGTTTGAATCCGGGCGGAGCATAAAAAGAATATTTTCCGCGATAGATCGATCTTTTTGCGGCGGATGAATCACAAGGCTTTTGTTGTCATGATAGTGGGCGTAAGATTGATAACCGTAAACAGCTAACAGCGGAAACTGCGCGATCAACCGGATCGACTGCTTCAGCACATTCTGGATCGAGATGTCATCAGGATTATTATCATAAGCGTAAAGAGTTAACACGCTCTTCGCGAGAGAGTTCATCATGTCCTTGCTTGCCGCGTTCATGATCGTATCACGGACAAAATTCTCAGGAAGAGATGTATTCTCGCCGACAAATTCTAAAAATTGTTTATACTCGTTTTTATCAGGCAGATGCCCGAACAATAGAAGAAAACATGATTCCTCAAATCCAAAACGATCCTCTTCTAAAAAACCTTTAACAATATTTTCGATATTGATGCCGCGGTAATANAGTTTTCCTTCGCATGGAACNAGGTCGCCGTCTTCGATCACATAAGAAACAATTTCAGAAATNTCAGTAAGCCCGACGAGTACGCCTTTTCCGCTTATGTCCCTTAAACCGCGTTTAACTTCGTACTTTCCGTAAAGCTCATTTTCAATTACACCCTGCCCATTTATAAGCTGAGTGTATTTCTCAATTAATTTTTCACTTTCATTACTCATTGAAATATTGTATATTAATTTTTTGATACCGTCTATAATTGAAATGTGATAATTAATGTTTTAAATGAAGCTGCGGAATCGGCGGGCGTTAAGGTTCAAGAATGGGCTATTCTTAATAAAAACGCGGTTAACTTTTCACCGCAAATGCTTGATTACTGCAAAGCGAATGTCTGCGGCAATTACAACAAATCGTGGACATGCCCGCCGGCCTGCGAAAGCCCCGAAGAACAGCAAAAAAAAATCACATCATGCAAAGAAATTTTAATATTCACCACGAAACACGATCTTGAAGATTCATTCGATTTGGAAGGGATGGAAAAAGGAAGGATGCTTCATTCACTGCTTACGATGGAATTAAAAAAATTGATGGAGAACCCGATGCGGCAAAACATCCATGTATTCGGCGCGGGAAACTGCCCCGTATGCGAAACCTGCGTTTTTCCAAAACCCTGCCCTTTCCCGGAAAAAAAAATCGGCTCAATAGAAGCCGCCGGAATCAACGTAACCGAATTAAGCGCGGCCGCAGGAATTACTTACAACAACGGTCCTGACACAGTTACATTTTTCTCAATGATTTTAATTAACGAATAACCAAAAATATTTTTATAAATTATTGTCACATGCACTAACGGCGTGTTATACTATAATATAAGGAGAAANAAATGTCGGAGTACAATGAGATTTTTAATGAGATATCGGAACTTCTTCAAAAAGGAAAAGCCAAAGATATAACAGNCCCTGTTCAAAAAGCGCTTGACGCGGGAGCGGCTCCGGCGGATATTCTGGAAAAAGCCCTGATGCACGGAATGAACATCATCGGCGGAAAGTTTAAGCGCAATGAAGTTTTCGTTCCCGAAGTTTTAATCGCGGCGCGCGCGATGAACAAAGCGACGGAAGCGCTTAAACCCGCGCTCGCCAAAGCCGGTATTCAGCCTGTCGGCAAGGCGATTATCTGCACGGTTAAAGGCGATCAGCATGACATCGGAAAAAACCTTGTTAAAATGATGATAGAAGGAAAAGGAATCGAGGTCGAAGACCTCGGCGTAGACTGCGACACCCAAAAGATAGTAGATAAAATAAAAGATACCGACGCGAAGGTCCTATGCCTCTCCGCGCTTCTTACAACGACAATGTCCGTCCAGAAAGATGTGATCGACGCGCTGAAAGAAGCCGGTGTACGCGATAAGGTCAAGGTAATGGTAGGCGGCGCACCTGTAAGCCAGGGTTTCGCGGACGAAATCGGCGCAGACGCGTACACCCCGGACGCAGCCACCGCCGCGGATGTGTGCAGAGCTTTTTACGGTTAGTTTGTATTCACCTAAATATACATATTATGCGCAAAAGCGGCCGCGAAAAATTTGTCGTTGGATAGCTCTACAGTTTCAGAGCTGGCAATAATCTCACGGCAGCGCGGCAGGAAACCGGGATCGATCAGACTTTGAACAGCGCCTTTTAAACTGGTGTTGCCGCATACTATGGCGTTAGCTGCAATTTCACGCGGAAGAAGACCTACATAGGCGGCATTCTCCAGATTTAAAAAGTCGCCGAGACCGCCCGCGATGTACGCCGTTTTTATATCCGCCGGTTTTACCTTCGCTGTTTTGCATAACGTTCTAATGCCGGAGTAGAGCGCGGATTTCGCGAGCTGGAATTGCCGCACATCTTTTTGAGTGATGATATTCCGCTCTGTTACGGGGTAACCATTTTGCGCGTATTCGTCAGCTAACGCGCCTGTTTCGTCTATGACGGATTTTCTCTTCATTTCCGCGATAGCGTCAATGAAATCCGCCGCGGTTAAACCGCATGAAATTTCCGCTTCTTCAAAACATGGGCCGGCGGCTGTAGAACAGCATAACAGGCGTTTTTCACCGTTCTTCCACACCGCCATTTCGCCGTTTGTCCCGATNTCTACAAAAAAAGCGTCCTGNTCTTTACGCNTTATGTCAATTAGAGCCAAACCGGAAACAACATCCGCGCCGACAAACGCGGAAATNCCGGGCAGCAGCGTTATGTGATCCGCCGGAAGCGAAAGATCGCTGCCNGCGAAATTGCGTTCATTCAAAAAAACGCACTTGTACGGCGCAGACCCCATAGTTGACGGATCTGTATGACAAAAAAGATGAAGCATGGTTGTATTTCCGCTGATGACGCACTTTTCAATTCCGGCAAGATTATTTTTTAAGATAAATGTTTTAAGAATGACTTCTACCTGATTATTAATGGTGAGAAAAAGCCCGTCAAGTTTTCCGTTCTGAGCCGCGCTGATCCGCGACATTACATCCGCGCCAAAACTGCGCTGTTTGCTTAAACCGGACAGCGAATCCAACGGCTTGCCTGTATCAGGATCGATTAACTGCGCCTGAATGGTCGTTGTGCCGATATCAATGGCGGCAAACGCTGTTTTTTCCCGGTATGTCATTCTGTGTTTAAAAAATACACCGCTATGGATTAATTGTCAATCANAGAAAAAATTAATAATATATTGCATAAAATTATAATATAATTTATAATATNTTTATGATATTGAGTCCTGAAGAATCCCTTAACCATCTAAAAGCGGGCAATGAACGTTATGCGTCAGGCGAACCCGGTCATGTGCGTGTAACGCCGCAACT
>WQRT01000215.1 GCA_009786625.1 Treponema sp. | reverse complement strand
ATCCTAGTCTCCTACCAACTTGATTTTGTAACGCCGGGAATAAGCCCTTCGCTCGCGAGTTTTCGAAAGCAAAGGCGGCACATTTCATATTTCCGCAAAAAACCTCTCGGTCTTCCGCAAATCCTGCAGCGGTTCACCTTCCGTGTCTTATACTTGGGTGTGCGCTGCGCTTTAATAATCATTGCTTTGCGTGCCATCTTACCTCCTATTTCCTGAAAGGCATTCCAAACTTGGAAAGAAATGCCTTAGCTTCTGCATCAGTTTTTGCCGATGTTACAATTACAACATTAAGTCCGGCGACTTTTTCAATCTTGTCAAAGTCAATCTCCGGAAAAATAATCTGCTCCTGAATACCCATCGAATAATTTCCGCGGCCGTCAAACGCGTTTTGATTTATGCCGTGGAAGTCTTTAACACGGGGAAGAGCGACATTAACAAGCCTGTCAAAAAATTCGTACATCATCGCTCCGCGAAGAGTTACCTTAGCTCCAATTTCCTGGCCTTCCCTGATTTTAAAGTTAGCGATACTCTTCTTTGCTTTTGTTTTGACCGCTTTTTGCCCCGTTATCTGAGTCAATGTATCTACAGCCGCATCCAAAAGCTTTTTATTCTGTATCGCTTCGCCGACACCCATACTGACAATAATTTTTTCCAGCTTGGGAATCTGCATATTGGATTTGTAATTAAATTCCTTAAACATTTCCGGAGCTATCTGCTCCTTATAAATTTTCTTAAGCCGGGGTACGTAATTTTTATCCATTATAAGACCTCCCCGCATTTTTTGCAGAACCGCGCTTTTTTATCGCCGTCGGCTTTGTAGCCGATACGGGTAGGTCCGCATTTTTTGCAAACGATCATAAGATTGGAAGAATGAATCGCAGCTTCAATCTCGACAATGCCGCCGCGATCGTTCTGTTTTCTTTTCTTCTTCGCCTTCTTAACCATATTTACGCCTTCTACAAGAACACGATCCGCGTCACGCGCAATTTTTAAAATCCTGCCGCGTTTACCCTTGTCCTTTCCGGCGATAACTTCGACTGTATCCTCTTTCTTAAGCTTAAATTTATGCACTGCTTCAGCCATATGTAACTCCTACAAAACCTCTGGGGCAAGAGAGACGATTTTCATAAACTCGCTTCTTTCCCTTAATTCGCGCGCTACAGGCCCGAAGATACGTTTACCCTTTGGATTTAACGCAGCGTCTATAATGACACAGGCGTTATCATCAAACCTGATATATGTTCCGTCGTCGCGGCGGTATTCCTTATGCACGCGGACGATAACCGCTTTTTCAACAGTGCCCTTCTTGATTGTCGAGGTGGGTAGCGCTTCTTTCACCGCCACAACAACAATATCGCCGATACCCGCGTACCGTCTTTTACTGCCGCCCAGAACTTTGATGCACTGAACCAGTTTGGCGCCTGAATTATCCGCCACATTCAGGAAGCTTTCAACTTGAATCATCTCTTTCCCCTTCCTTACTTGGCTCTTTCTATAACTTCCACAAGCTTCCAGCATTTTTCCCTGCTGATTGGCCTGCATTCAATCACGCGGACTCTGTCTCCAATCTTCGCGTCATTCTTCTCATCATGCGCTTTAACTTTTTTGGAACGCTTGATGTATTTCTTGTAAAGAGGATGGAGGGTTAAAGTTTCGATCGAAACTACAATCGTCTTCTCCATCTTGTCGCTCTTTACCATTCCGATAAATTCTTTCTTGCCGCTTTTAGCAGCCGCAGTTTGCGTAGCCATTATTTAACCCCCGCTGCTTTCGTTTCTGCTATTTCGTGCGCGTGAATCAAGGTGTTGAGTCTGGCGATCTGCCTTCTTAACGTACGTTTTTGCAGAGGATTATCTACATGGCCGATAACTATTTTAAAACGGAATTCCATGTACTTCTTTTTGAGTTCGTCGCGTTTGGCTTTCAACTCGGGATACGATAAGTTCTTGAATGAATGTTTCACGATACCCCCTAAGCCCCAAGTTCCATTTCAGAGCGCGCGACAAATTTTGTTTTAATCGGCAGTTTTGATCCTGCCAACGCCATCGCTTCTTCCGCCATAGTGCGCGTAATACCGCCGCCGAGCTCGAACATAACCGTTCCCGGTTTAACGACCGCTACCCAATATTCGGGAGCGCCTTTTCCTTTACCCATGCGGGTTTCCGCAGGTTTCTTTGAAAACGGCTTATCGCAGAAAATGCGTATCCACATTTTGCCGCCGCGTTTTACATGGCGGTTTATAGCGATACGAGCCGCTTCTATCTGCCTGTTTGTGATCCACATCCTGTCCAAAGCAACAAGGGCGAAATCGCCGAACACAACATTGTTGCACCTTGTGGCATTGCCGGGCATATTACCCCTTTGCACCTTCCGGCGCTTTACACGTTTTGGACTCTGCATAACTATTAACTCCTGGCAGGAGCCCTGTCCCTTCTCTTGCGGACAAGCGCGCCTGCGTCTTCTTTCTGTTCTTTACCGTACTTCATGCCGTTGTAAACCCAAACCTTCACACCGATTGATCCAAACGGCGTATGCGCTTCAGAAAAACCGTAATCAATATCCGCGCGAAGAGTATGAAGAGGAATGCGTCCTTCTTTCGCTTCTTCTGTGCGCGACATTTCAGCGCCGCCGAGCCGTCCTGAAAGACGTACCTTCACGCCTTGCGCGTTTCCTTTTTTAATCGCGTTTGTGATCGCTTGCTTCATTGTGCGCCTGAAAGACGATCTTGCCAGAAGCTGGCGCGCGATATTCTGCGAG
The DNA here is from genome assembly GCA_009786625.1 of Treponema sp. Taxonomy (GTDB): domain Bacteria; phylum Spirochaetota; class Spirochaetia; order Treponematales; family Breznakiellaceae; genus WQXQ01. Next base: position 1,753 of record WQRT01000215.1, on the reverse strand, counting down.
ATAATCTGCGCGTTGTTGTCGGCATTGCGCACTTCTTTAATTTTGATCTGTACTTTTTTATTTACTTTTTTCTGTAAGTCGTTGCCGATCTTTTCGATGTTGGCGCCTTTAACGCCGATGATTACACCGGGACGCGCCGTATGAATCGTGATTGTAATGCGTTGCGGATGGCGGATAATTTCCAGCTCGGCAATATCGGCGCCTTTTGTTTCAGGCATATCCATAATGAGCTTTCGAAGATATAAATCCTCGTGAAGCGCGTCGACATATTCTTTAGGATCGACGTACCAGCGTGAACCCCATGTTTTATTAATACCGATTCTAAGCCCTGTAGGATTAACTTTCTGTCCCATTATTTAGCCGCCTTTTTGGAAGCTGCTTTGGCAGCGGGTTTATCACCTTTGGAAGCCGCGGTTTCAACCGCAGTTTCATCAACCACTACAGTAATGTGGCACATTCTTTTCACCTGCATATCCGCGCGCCCTCTGCCGCGGAACCAAATTCTTTTAAGACGCGGTCCATCGTCAATATAAATCTCCTTAATATAAAGCATGTCTTCGTCAAGTTTCTTGTTATCTGAAAGCGCGTTGCTCGCCGCGGATTTAACAGTCTTGCGGATAAGTTTCGCGCCCTTGTGCGGCATATTTTCCAGAATGGAGATCGCTTCGGGATAAGTCCTTCGGCGAACCAAATCCGCTACCGGCCTGATCTTGTAAGGCGAGCCTATTAGGAATTTACTGATTGCTTTATAACCTGATTTCTCTTTCATAATCCCGCCTATTTTGCCGCTGCCTTTTTGTCGGAGCCAGAATGTCCGCGGAAAATTCGCGTAGGAGCGAACTCGCCGAGCTTATGGCCTACAAGGTTTTCCGTGATGTACACGGGAACCCATGTTTTACCGTTGTAAACGGAAATTGTTCCGCCAACCATTTCGGGAATAATCGTTGAACAGCGGGAATAGGTTTTTATCATTTTCCTTTCCCCGGACTTGCTCAATTCCAGCACCTTTTTATACAGGCTCTTTTCAATAAAAGGGCCCTTCTTTACGGATCTTGACATACTCCCTTCCTACTTCTTTTTGCCGCGGCTTACGATAAACCTTGATGAAGGTTTATGTTTTTTGCGGGTTTTATATCCCTTAGTCGGCTGGCCCCACGGAGTAACAGGGTGGATACCCTTGCTTCTTCCTTCGCCGCCGCCGTGCGGATGGTCAACAGGATTCATGGACATACCGCGGACNNNCGGGCGNACGCCCAGCCATCTTTTGCGGCCTGCTTTTCCAAGCGTTGTATTCATGTGGTCTTCGTTGCCTACGCTGCCGATTGTCGCATAACACTTTTTAAACACCATTCTCATTTCACCGGACGGAAGTTTAACTGTAACATAGTCTCCTTCCTTCGCCGCGATAAGAGCCGTGGTTCCTGCGGAACGAACAAGCTGTCCGCCCTTGCCAAGTGTTAGTTCAATATTGTAAACGGAAAAACCTAACGGAATGTTCTCTAACGGAAGCGCGTTACCAGGCTCAATCGGAGCGTCGGGACCTGATATAACTTTCGCGCCGACTTTTAATTCTCTCGGAGCGATGATGTATCTCTTTTCACCGTCTTTATAAAAAATAAGAGCGATGTTCGAGCTGCGGTTCGGATCGTATTCTAAACTCGAAACTTTACCGGGAACGCCGATCTTATCGCGTTTAAAATCAATCTCGCGGTATTTGCGCTTGTGTCCGCCGCCTTTGTGGCGCACGCTGATG
>WQRT01000214.1 GCA_009786625.1 Treponema sp. | reverse complement strand
GGGGGGGGGGGGGTATTGCACAAGCTTTAAATTTTAGAAATTTCTCAACTATCATTATAGCAGAATAGCATGTTTTAAAAGAAAATGCAATGAGGGATATGATATATCAGAAGGTTTTTCCGAAACTAACCGGGTTTTGGATTGGGGCTCAGGTAAGTGGCTTTTTTTTGGCGTGATATGGCGATAGGATAAATAACAAGGATACAAAAAATGCTTTTATACATTATTAGACACGGTGAGCCGGATTATGTTACCGATACGTTAACTGAAACGGGGATTATTCAGGCGCAGTTGTTGTCAGAGCGTCTTTCTTCTGTTAAATTTGACAGGATTTTTTCTTCTCCGCTTGGACGGGCTAAGCAAACAGCGATGCCGACTTGCGTTAAGCAAAATATTGACTTTGAAGTGCTGCCGTGGCTCAGTGAGAGTCTGGCTTTTGATGCGATGTCGGCGGAAATAGACGGGAAAAAAGAGTGGTGGTTCTCCATTCAAAATACTAAATTCAGAACGACGGAAGGAGCGCAAAAATACGCGACTGCGAAAACCGAAAGTTTTTGCGATTCAACAGCTTCCAGTTATGACAGTTTACTGTCGGAGCTGGGATATGAAAAAGACGGTTGCGGATATAAAATTAAAAATAACAAATATAACCGCGTCGCTTTTTTTTGTCACGGCGGAATATCAAATGTGCTGCTTTCGTACGCTTTAATGATACCATTTAACATATTTTGCGCTTCATTTTTAATACCGTATACGGGCGTCGCCGTTCTTGATTTCGCGTTAACAGACGATAAATTCACAGCCCCTAAATGCCTCATGTTTTCGGATTTATCGCATTTGTACAATACGCGGCTTAAAAATATATATAATAATTCTTTTGATATTTAAGGCTGTGATCACGGTGACAGGCGATGCTTTCCGCGGCGTTGCTTTTTTAAAACTGAAATCTTCATAACGCGTACTAATTGTAATAAAAATATTTATTTTTGTATTTTATTTATAAAATACGCCGCGTATAGTTATAAATTATAAATTTTATGTTATAATTAACACATGAAAACAATTATCAAAACACTGGCTATTCTTTTTTTAACAGCGTTTGTTTTAACTTGCGCTTCAACTTCCTCGGCTAATTTCGCGGGGCTTGGCAGGGGAACGGACGCTGTTCCTCTTACAAGCCGCGCTCTTACAGGGACGCTTCCAAACGGGCTTCGTTACTATATACTCGAAAACACGCTTCCTGAAAACAGGGCGTATCTTTCGCTGGTTGTAAACGCGGGTTCCGTTCTTGAAAGAGACGACCAGAGAGGGTTCGCGCATTTTGTCGAGCATCTTGCGTTTAACGATACCGCGCGTTTTCCGCACCATGAACTTATTGAATATTTAAGAACGCTTGGAAGCCGCTTCGGCGCGGATGCGAACGCGTACACGTCGTATAACGAAACTGTTTATCATTTTGATGTTCCCGTGGAAGTTACAAACGGAATAAAAAAGATACCGGATCGATCTCTTGCCATTCTCGATGACTGGACTCACGCTGTCAGTTTTCTGCCTGAAGATGTCACAAGCGAGAGCCATGTTGTTCTTGAGGAGCTGCGCGCCAGATTGGGAGCGATGGACAGGGCAAGAAAAATTATGCTGCCAATTTTATTTGAAGGTTCAGCATACGCGAACAGGGAACCTATAGGACTGGCGAATATAATAGAAAACGCGACATCGGACGGGCTTCGCGGGTTTTACGATCGTTGGTACAGAAGCGATAATATGGCGCTCGTGTTTGTAGGCGATTTTGACGGAAGAGCGCTTGAGGCGGATCTCTCGCGTCACTTTAATATGCCCAAAGCGGCGCAGAGCGTGGAAAGACCTCTTNACGAACTGCCGCCTCCCGTTAACGGNAGATTCCGCGCGGAAATTATCACCGATCCCGAACAGACATCTCAAAACATCATGATCTACTACAAACAAAGACAGAGCGCCGAAAGGGGAACCATAGCTTATTACCGCCAATCGGTAATTGATTATTTAATTGATACAATGCTCACGCTGCGCTTTGACGAAGCCTCTTCAGATCCGTCTTCTTCCTCGAATGAGTCGTGGGGAGGCAGATGGCGCTGGTCTGTGAACTCAAGTTATTATAATCTGGGTACGGAACCTAAAACCGGCAATACGGAACAGGCTTTGCGTCAGCTTCTTTTGGAAAAAGAATCCATCCGCCGTTTTGGTTTTACGCAGGGCGAGCTTGACCGCGCGAAATTAGACTTTGTTTCCTACATGGAAAGACAAGTCTCGGAAAGCGACAGAAGAGAGTCGCGGATGTTTATGAGGGGATTCACAGATCATTTCCTTTACGGCGAGGATATGGCGGATATTGAATGGGAAGCGAGAGCGGTCTCATCTCTTCTTCCGGGTATAGGTTTAAATGAAATAAAACATTCAGTACAGAATTATTTTTCAGCTAACGATATAACAGTATTTATTCACGCTCCCCAGTCGGAAGCGGGCAGTTTGCCGTCGGCAGATCGAATACGGGAAATTTTCAGGGAAACAGAAAATACTCAATTAAGAGCGAGAGAAAATGTTTCCATTTCCTCTGATTTTATGGACAGGGTTCCCGCGGCGGGGCAAGTAGTTTCAGAGCAGTTGGACAACAATACAGGCGCTCATATAATGACGCTCGCGAACGGAGCCAGAATAATTTTTAAAGAGACAGCGAACAGAAACAACGAGATCGTGTTATACGCAATGGCAAACGGAGGAAGCACAAGCGCACAGGAAGAATCGGCCGCTTCCGTAGAACTTCTTTCCCAGATGATCAATTATTCAGGGCTTGGTCCTTATTCAAGAAACGAGCTTATCAATATGCTCGCCGGAAGACAAGTCTCAAGTTCTTTCTGGCTTTCGGATTATTACCGGGGATTTCAAGGTACTTCAACTACGCAGGATATAAGGGTGTTATTCGAAATGCTTCATATTTTCTTTACAAATCCCCGGCTGGACGAAAGAGCGGTAGAAGCCATGCTAGATCAATACAGAACATATCTCGCTCATCAAAATGAAGATCCGCAGGTTGTTTTTTCAAATGAACTGAAAAGGATCATCAATAATAATCATCCTTTATTCAATCCGCTTGAATTAAATGATTTAGACAGTGTTTCATCTGAACGCGCGTCAGCGTTTTTGCAAAGGTGCCTTAATCCGGGGGATTATACTTTTGTATTTACGGGGAACCTTAACTTAAACACAATGCGCGAATTGTCCGCTGTCTATATCGGCTCAATTCCGGCTTCAACGCCGTTTAACTCATGGTTTAATCCCGGCATTTCGCCGCCTTCTCCAGGGAGAAGAACTATAAATAAGGGAGTGGATCAAAGAAGCATTGTTTATCTCGGATGGTTCGCGCGTTCTTCTTCCGGGTTTGATGAACAGAAAAATCAAACCGCCGCTGTGTTATCTGAATATCTTGACATCGTTCTTACAAATGAAATACGCGAAAGACTCGGAGGAGTTTATTCAGTTTCTTCGAATGTTTCGGTAACGGTAATTCCGTCAGGCGAATATAAAATGTACGTTTATTTTATATGCGATCCCGCGCGTGTCCAGGAATTGGTTAATGCCGTGCGCGCGATTATTAATTCGCTTATAAGCGTAAATCTTGATCAAAATATTTTTAATATGTCAAAAGAAGCTCTTTTAATGCAGCACGACAGGCAGATACAGCAGAACCTTCATATCGCGCAGAGTTACGCAAACTCATCTGTTTTATATTCAACGCCCCTTAACAGGCTTAACTTAAGACCTGATGTGATAAGATCTGTAACGATTGAAGATGTCCGCGCTCTTTGCCGTCAGATGATCGTTTCAAACCCTGTGGAGGTTGTTTTAATGCCGGAGTGACGAGTCACTAGTCACTAATATGCTTTTAAGATAGAATACCTGAACATGGCAAGCAATTTTATTCATCTCCATGTTCATTCCGATTATTCGCTTAAAGACGCGGCTGTTTCCGTAATGTCTCTTGCCGACAAGGCGGAAGAGCTTGGCATGAGCCATCTGGCGTTGACGGATCACGGGAATATGTTCGGGGTGATGGAATTTCTGGCGGCTTGCAAAGAAACCGTTGTTATAAAAGACGGAGAAGAACAGCATGAGAAACGCAAGAATCCTGTTAAACCTATTATCGGATGCGAGGTATATGTCGCACCGGGATCGCGTCTTGAAAAAAAGGGATCTGAATACGATAGTAAATATTACCATTTAGTTCTTCTTGCNTATAACCGCGAAGGTTATTTCAATTTAGTAAAACTCTGTTCATACGCGTACATTGACGGNTTTTATCACAGNCCTCGAATTGATGATGAGCTTCTGGCAAAATATCACGGAGGGCTTATCGCTCTTTCCGCCTGCGCCTCAGGGGAAATACCGCGTCTTATACAGACAGGAAATGTAAGCGAAGCGAAAAAAAAAGCGGTCTTTTACAAGGAACTTTTCGGCGTTGATGAAGATGGGAATCCTAACTTTTATCTTGAGATTCAGGATCACGGAATTCCTTCAAATTATTTTAAAGAAAGCGAGTTATCGCAAAAAGAAATAAATGATAATATTGTTTT
>WQRT01000213.1 GCA_009786625.1 Treponema sp. | reverse complement strand
GAAATCGCGTGAATCTCGTAAGTGCGTCCGTAATCGGGGCTTCCCGACGGCATTCCCAAAGTAAAGACAAGTCCGCCGATTCCCGATAAAAGTCCTGCCAGAGTGTGCGCGAGAAACCTTGTTCTGTTTGGATCAATCCCCATTAAAAGAGCGCTTTGTTCATTGCCGCCGACCGCGTAAAGAGAACGTCCGAATCTTGTGTATTTTAACAGTATAACAATAATTACTAAAACAATTAAAACTGTAATTCCAGCCGGAACGAGGTACGCCACATCATGAGTTCCATTGCGTCTAACGTTATACAAAAATGGAATATACAGTTTTGCGTCCGACCACGCGAGAAACAAAGGATTTGTGATCGGCACTGAAACAGGGCGTATAACGCTGATCATGCCGCGCGCGAAAAACATTCCGACAAGCGTTACGATAAACGGCTGGATTTTCATGTAGCCGACAAGGAAGCCCTGCGTTACTCCAAACGCCAAACCGATACCAAGCGACACTGGAATCGACCATACCGCGTTTACACCGTGTTCTGTCAGCATAACGGCGATAACCATCGCGACAAGCCCCACAACTCCGCCGACCGAAATATCAATGCTGCCTGAAATCATCACAACAGTTAAAGCTAAAGAAATCGCGAGTAGATACGGTTTTTCGTTAAAAAACATATTAAAAAACATTGTGTATCTGCCAAAATTGCTGTCTTTGAATAAAATTACAGATGTAACATAAAGTAAAAGAAAAAGCGCTATTGTAATTATTAATAAAATCCCGGTGTTATTAAAACCTTTATTTTTAGACAAAAGAGACGGAGTAATTTCTTTTACATCACTCATCGATCACTCCTTCGCCTTTTCATTCTTTGCCGTGCCTTTGATCATTCTGCGCGCTGCAAGAGATCTCATTCTGTCTTTAAAAACATCGGAGCTTACAACAATAATAATAACGATTACTACAGCTTTAAAAACATTAAGCTGATCCGCGCGAACCTGCATCGCGTACATTGTTGTTGTGATGGTTTGAATTGTGTACGCTCCGATAACGGAACCTGCGATGCTGAATTTTCCTCCGCCCAGAAGCGTGCCTCCAAGCGCGACCGCGAGTATCGCGTCCAGTTCAATTGCCCTTCCAATTTCATCGGAGTTAACGCTTCCGACCGCGCTTGATGCCATAAGCCCCGCTACCGCGCATAGAACTCCGCAAAAAATAAATGTTAAAAATTTAATGAGAGTGGAATTAATTCCGACAAGACGCGCCGCGGAACTATTGATACCGATACTTTCTATATTAAGACCGAGGCTTGTCAGTTTCACAACAGCCGCTACAATTATAATCATCGCGACAGAAACAAGAATCGTGGTTCTAATTGGTATGCCGGGGATTTGAACTCCGAGATATTTATACACAGGGTTCATAATGTAAATTGTCTGGCTGTATGTAATTAATTTCGCGATCGAGCGCCCCGCAGTAAAAAGTATAAGCGACGCTATCATCGGTTGAATTTTTAAAACCGCTACAAGAAAGCCATTAAACGCTCCGCACAGAGCGCCGCCGAGCAGTCCTGCGAAAACCGCGAGTACATACGGATTATGAAAAACTTCTGTTCTGTATTCAGGACCGTTAAGCATAAGACCGCAGAACGCGGCAGAAATCGCCATGATTGAACCGACGCTGATGTCCTGACCGCCTGACACCGCCGTAACCAATGTCATGCCAAGCGTTACAATTACAAGCCTGCTCGCTTCGTCAAGGATGATTGGAATGTAGCCTGAAAGCAGTCCGTTTGTGATCGACATCTGGAAAAAAGTGGGCGTTGTAAAAATATTTTGAAGTAAAATAATAAATAATAATGATATGGAAAATGTCAGTCTGTTTTCAAGAATTCTTTTGATTAACGTTTTTNANGATGTGTCGNTTAAACTAAGAAGCGGCATTTTCGCCTCCGGCAATCGTGTGCATAATTTTTTCCTGATTGATGTCCTTTCCCGCAAGCTCGCCGATTTTATTTCGGTCGCGCATTACAACAATTCTTGAACACGTCCGCAGCATCTCATCAAGCTCCGAAGAAATAAAAGCCACGCTTTTTCCTTCGGCGGCAAGTTTTAAAATAAGTTTTTGAATTTCCGTTTTTGTTCCCACGTCAATTCCGCGCGTAGGTTCATCCAGTATCATGAACTCGGGATTTGTTAAAAGCCAGCGCGCCAGAATTACTTTCTGTTGATTTCCGCCCGAAAGGCTTCTAATCGGTGTTTCGCTTGAAGGCGTTTTTATGTTAAGAAGTTCTATATATTGATCCGCGTATTTTTCCATTTCTTTGCGGCTGAGTTTTCTGAATAATCCGTGTTTTGTCTGAAGCGCGATGATGATATTCTCGCGTACGGTAAGGTCAGCGAAAATACCGTCGGCTTTTCTGTCTTCAGGCAGATACGCCATTCTTTTTTTCATGGCGTCTAACGGCTTGTTTACTTTTGAGTTTTCGCCCTTTAAAAATAAATTTCCGTGAATCGCCTTATCCGCGCCGTACAATGTCCTTACAAGTTCGCTTCTGCCGGATCCCAAAAGGCCGCTAAAACCGATTACCTCGCTCTTGTATATCTTCAGATCGAAGGGATTGATCCTCTGTGTTCCGCTCGATAAACCGGATGCCTCAACAACCGGGATTTCACCTTCCTGCGTTTTCAATTCGTCTTCATCGGGTTTTAAATTCGCGAGATCGTCAATCTCCTTGCCGATCATTTTAGTAACAAGCTGAAGCCGTGGCAAATTTTCCGTTTTATACTCGCCTACAAGTTCGCCGTTACGCAAAACTGTTATGCGATCACATATCTCATAAACTTGTTCAAGAAAGTGAGTGATAAAAATAATTCCAACACCNTGCTCTTTTAACTGCCTCATAAGCGTAAAAAGTTTTTTNACTTCATTTTCATCAAGCGATGATGTCGGTTCGTCAAGNATNAGAATTTTACATTCAACCATTACGGCGCGGGCAATCGCGATTAACTGNTGAATGGCGATNGAACAGGTGTCAAGCTGCGCCGCTGGATCCGCGGAAATATTAAGACGCTGCAAAAGTAAAACAGCGTCCTTGTAAATTTTCTTCCAATTAATAAGACCCAGCTTGCGCGGTTCGTGTCCAAGAAANAGATTTTCCGCGACNGTAAGGTTNTGGCANAGATTTACTTCCTGATAAACAGTGCTTACTCCGTACCTTCGCGCGTCCTGCGGCGAAAGTATCACGGCAGGTTTATCCTCGATTTTTACATTTCCCTCGTCCATGCGGTAAACGCCGGTAAGGACTTTGATCAGGGTTGATTTTCCCGCGCCGTTCTCTCCCATAAGAGCGTGAATCTCGCCGCGCCTGAGAGTGAAATCAACATTATTAAGAGCGTGGACACCGGGAAATGAAATCCCGATGCCCGACATTGTCAGAACGCGATCGTTTCGCTCTTCATCGTTCATATTAATCCTTCCGGCGCCCAATCGCTCAGACGCCGGATAAACACATCTAATACTGGCGGGCGTTGATAATATCCTGAGTGATGGTGTCCCAGAAGAAAGCTTCTTCATCAATATATTCAATCTTCTGCGGCTTAATACCTTTCTGGAGATTGTCGATGATCTGTTTTACTCTCGGACCATGCAAAGGATTGCACTCAACGTTACAGTTGATAAGACCTTCAAGCGTCATCTGGAGATACGGCCTGTTTGCGTCGAAGGAAATGATCGCCACTCCGTCCGCTCTGCCGACTCTGATACCGGCCTCCTGAAGCGCTTGAATCGCGCCGTCAGCCATATTGTCGTTCTCGGCGTATACGCAGTTGATCCTGTTTCCGAACTGCTGTATCCACGAAGTCATGATCTGTTTCGCGACATCTGTGCTCCAGTTNCCTGTCTGNTGCGCGAGNAGTGTCCAGCCGCTGTTTGCGTTAACAGCATCCATCAAAGCCGCGGTGCGTCCGACCTGNGCGCCCGATCCAAGCTGTCCCTGAAGATTTACAACATTGACAGGTCTTGAACCAAAATGTCTTGTCATCCATGCTGTNGCTTTTTCGCCTTCAACTTTAAAGTCAGGACCGACATAGCAAGTCCAGAGATCCTGCGCCGCGTTGATATTTCTGTCAACNAGAATTACGGGGATGCTGGCTCTCTGCGCGTTTCTTAACACTGTGTCCCATCCGTCCATGTTGACAGCGGCGATTACAATGTAATCAACTTCCATGTCGATAAAGTTTTGAACGTCCGCGACCTGTTTTGCGGCGTCATTGTTTGAGTCTGACATAATCAGGCGGTAACCGGGAATGTTGAATGTATTCAACATTGACCTTGTGTTCGCCATACGCCAGTCGGATTCATCCGCTTTACACTGAGCGAAACCAATTGTAATAACATCGCTTGATCTGCTTGACCTTTGGCAGCCTGTAAAAGCCATTGACACAATGACAACTACCAGAAGAACCGCAATAATTTTTTTCATATTTTCCTCCAAAAAGATATTTTGCGTATAATACTATAGAACTATACCTTTTTCGTACATTAAATTTTTTACGCATTTAAGTTGATTTTCTTACGATCTATAAAATGATATTATTACATTTACCGCAAATTTCGGTATTCTTTTGGGGTAAAACCAGTGTTTTTTTTAAAAATATGGCTGAAATAATGCGGATCGTTAAAGCCTGTTTCAAA
>WQRT01000212.1 GCA_009786625.1 Treponema sp. | reverse complement strand
CCGGCATTTTAGGCGCCGGATGGATGGCAAATTTTTCCGTTTTTTCGCCGCAGGTTTTTTATATAAAAGAAATACCTTCGCGGGTTCTGCCGGGAGAGGTAGCGTTTATTTTTATGTTCGGTTTATTGTCGGCGCTGGCGGCTTCATGGGCGGCATCGCGGAAAATTTCAAAAATACAACCCGCGGAGGTTTTACGCTATGAATGATGAATCTCAAAAGAAAATAATGTTGAAAGTAAATAATATTGTAAAGAATTACATCTCAGGCGCGGAAACGCTTTATATATTAAAAGGCATTGATTTTGAAATTGAGGAAGGAAAGTCAGCGGCGATAAGCGGGCAGAGCGGAAGCGGAAAAAGCACTCTTCTTAACATTATTGGAGGCCTTGATAAAACTGACGAAGGATCTGTTTTTATTAACAACGATGAAATTACATCTTTTTCCGAGAAGGAGTTATCGGCATACAGGTCAAAGAATGTCGGTTTTATTTTTCAGTTTCACTATCTTTTAAAAGATTTTACCGCGCTAGAAAATATTATGCTTCCGGCGTACATCGGCGGAATGAAAAAGAAAAACGCGGTTGACAGGGCAAGGTCGCTGTTAGCTGACATCAATCTTGAGGATCGCGCGGGTCATTATCCTTCGATGCTTTCAGGAGGGGAGAGGCAGAGGGTGGCAGTCGCGAGATCAATGGTAAATGATCCCGCTTTAATTCTGGCTGACGAGCCGACCGGAAATCTTGATCCGCAGAACAGCGATATAGTAGCGTCGCTTTTATATGAGAACGCTTTAAAAAAAGGAAAAACGTTAATCGTTGTTACGCACGATCAAAAAGTGGCGGCGGGAGCATCTGTAAGGCTGGTGCTGGAAAACGGCAGGTTCAGCGGAGAAAATAATTGAAAATAAGAGCCGCCTTTTTTATAGCGCTTAGGTATCTGTGGGCAAGAGCACACGAAGGAGGCAGGTATCTGCGAGGAGCCGCCGCGGGGATCGCTGTCAGTCTTGTCCCGATAATCGTAACGCTTATTGTAGCCGACGGAATGATACGCGGAATCACAGACCGATATCTCGAAGTGGGAACAGGGCATTTGCAGCTTTTTGACAGTATTAATAATTTAAACAGAGAAAGACTTAATGAACAGATGAAAGATATAGACGGCTTCAGGGGAATATGGCTTGAAAAACGCGCAATGGGAGTAATCGCCGGAAGAAGCGGAAGAACCGGAGTGACAGTGCGTTCGATAGATTCTTCATTCTGGGATGATCCGGGAAGTTTTAAATTTTTAAAAATAATAGAAGGGGAGCATAAGCCGCAAGGCGATCGCGGCATTGTGTTAGGTGAAACACTGGCCGCGAATATCGGCGCCGGCCCTGGTGACATGGTGCGTCTTATGACGTTAAGGGAAAGTGAAAACGGCAGGCTTGCTCCCAGAATGACNTCGTTTACAGTNAGCGGCATTTTATCNTGCGGCTACAATGAAATTGACGCGTTATGGTGCATAATAAGCAGCGAAGGCGGTTCAAGGATNGTTTTTTCTGATTACACGCCCGCAAGTATGATAATCAAAATTGACGACCCNTATAAAAAAGCAGATGATTTTTCGAATCAGCTTTTTAACATACTGGGACCCAGTTACAGCATATACACATGGAAGGAGCTTCTGCGCTCGCAGTATTCATCCTACGAAACAACCAGACAAATGCTGCTTTTTATTATGGCGCTTATCGTGATAGTTGCCGCTGTCAACGTTTCATCGGCGACAAGCATGCTCGTTCTTGAAAGGCAGAGGGACATCGCCGTTTTAAAAGTAACAGGCGCCAGAGTCGGAGGCGTAACGGGAGTTTTCTTAATCGGAAGTTTTTTAACCGGCATGACAGGAAGCGTAATCGGAATAGCGCTTGGTTTGTTAATCGGAAGCAATATAAATTTTCTTGTACGTTCGCTGGAAAAAGCGTTAAGTTTTTTTACGCTTTTGTTTAACGGAGATGAAGTTAAAATTCTCGACCCTGGTTTTTATCTTGAAACAATTCCGATTGTGATCGACTGGCATATGGTGATGATGATTTGGATCTTCGCGGTTCTGTGTTCTGTACTCGCGTCATGGCTCCCTGCGCGGAGAGCCGGTAAATTAAAACCGATGGAACTTCTCAGGAAAACGTGATTTTCTTTTTCGCAGTCCCTAACCTCTAACTCTCGCGGCAACCGCGTCAATGAAATCCCACGAGTTTAATACCATGCTTGGCGCGGGATCTGAAAGTTTCGCGAGGTCGCCTGTCATTATACCGTCCTCAATTGCGTCTAACACGGCTTTTTCTAAACGTTTAGCGAAATTTGCGAGCGCGTCCAGCCCGTCAATCTCGGCGCGTTTTGCAAGAGCGCCGCTCCACGCGAAGATGAGTGCGGCGGGGTTGGTGCTTGTTTTCTCGCCTTTCTGCCAGCGGTAGTAGTGCTGCTGCACTGTGCCGTGCGCCGCTTCGTACTCAAAAACGCCGGAAGGCGAGACAAGAACGCTTGTCATCATCGCAAGGCTTCCTGCGGCGCTTGCGATCATGTCGCTCTGAACGTCGCCGTCATAGTTCTTGCATGCCCATAAGAATCCGCCTTCGCCTTTAACAACACGCGCTACAGCGTCGTCGATCAATGTGTAAAAATATTGAACACCCGCGCCTGCGCATTTTTCCCTGAACTCGGTTTCGTAAATTTCATTAAAAATAGTTTTAAAACGCCCGTCGTAGATTTTGGAAATTGTATCTTTTGTTGCGAACCATAAAGGCAGTTTCTCGGTGATGGCGTAGAGAAAACACGCGCGGGCAAAACTTCTTATTGATTCATCAAGGTTGTGCATTCCCTGAACGATGCCGCTGCCTTCAAAATCGGCGACTGTCATTCGGCGTTCTGTTCCGTCGCTCTTTGTGTAAACAAGCTCGACCTTTCCGGGCCCTTCAATTTCCATTTCGGCGGCTTTGTAAACATCGCCGTAAGCATGACGTCCGATAACAATCGGCGCTTTCCACGTGTTGACAGACGGTTTTACGCGGCTTATCTGTATCGGTTTTCTGAAAACTGTTCCGTCAAGAATCGCCCGGATCGTGGCGTTGGGACTTGGAAGAAGCTGCTTTAAATCGTACTCTTTCTGTCTCGCTACATTTGAAGTAATAGTCGCGCATTTAACCCCGACGCCAAGCCTTTTAATCGCCTGTGCCGATTTTACAGTCACTTCATCGTTTGTATCATCCCGGTTTTTTAAACCAAGATCATAATACTCGCTTTTTAGGTCTATAAAGGGAAGTAACAGTTTTTCTTTTATAACTTCCCAAAGGACACGCGTCATCTCATCCCCGTCAATCTCGACGAGGGGGGTTTTCATGCTGATTTTCGCCATACAGACATTATATCAGTATAGAAAATGAATGATCAATACCAAAATTACTTTATTTTTTCTATTACTTCATTAAACGATAATTCCGTGTTTTGCCTGGAAGCGAGATCCCGCAATGTCAATTTATCGTCAAGCGGATTTTCTCCGGGGATTAGCACGTAACGCATTCCCTTTTTTTCCGCAAGAATGAACTGTTTTGCAAGCTGTTTATCGCTTTCAGTGAAGACCTCGCATGAGATGCCGGCTTGCCGCAGTTTTTGAGCAAGCGCCTGATATTGCCCGGATTTATCCGCGTCAACGCAGGCAATGGCGGCGGCGCAAGTTTTCGCGGCCGGCAGTTTACCGAGGCTTTCAAGAGCGGCAAGCAGGCGGTCAAGGCCGATTGAAGTGCCGACTCCGCTTATCGGGTCTTTATCTTTGGAATAAAGTCCGGCGAGATTATCGTAACGTCCGCCTGAGCAGACAGAACCGATATCCGGCATTTCTTTTAAAAATGTTTCAAATACTACGCCTGTGTAATAATCAAGGCCTCTTGTGATCGATGGATTAAGTATGAAAGGATCATCCTCTTCACCTGCCGCGTCAATCATATACTTACGGAGCGTTTCAAGCCTCTGTGATTCAGGCGATGCGCCGCCTGAAAGTTCCGTTATGCGGTTTAAAATTTCCGCGAAGCTGCCTTTCGCGTTTATAAAATTTAATATTTTTGCCGCGTCGGCTTCTCCTGTAAGTTCTGTAAGGTTCTTCAATGTTTCTTCTTCACCTATTTTCGCGAGTTTATCAACGGCGCGGAGAACATCGACTGATTTTTCACTCTGTCCGATGTGTGAAAGAAAGCGGTTGAAAAGACCCCTGTGATTTACGTTAATTCCAACATCAAGCCCTAGATTTTTAAAAATGGTTTTTATCAATAGTATTATTTCAAAATCAGCGGCCGCGCCGCCGCTTCCGATAATATCAAAATCGCACTGGGTAAATTCCCTGTAACGCCCCCTCTGGGTGTTTTCGCCTCTCCACACCTTGCCTATGTGATACCGCTTAAAAGGGAATGTCAGTTCACCGCGGTGAAGCGCGGTAAAACGCGCGAAGGGAACTGTAAGATCAAAACGCATGGCGATATCGCGCCCGCCGTTATCTGTAAAACGGTAAATCTGTTTTTCCGTCTCTCCTCCGCCTTTGCCGAGAAGAATTTCTGAGTATTCAAGCGCCGGAGTGTCAATCGGAATAAATCCGAATGAACGGAATGTGTCTTCTATCCGCTCTGTCAGGCTGCGCCTTATTATTTCCGCGTCGGGAAGAAAATCCCTGAAGCCTTTAAGTACTTTAGGTTCAATGTATACTGCCATGTATGTCA
>WQRT01000211.1 GCA_009786625.1 Treponema sp. | reverse complement strand
TGCTTTATCGACGGTTACGGTATTTTAGGCCTCTATCAAATCAGGCCGGCAGCAAGATAAAACTTATCTGATGTCAAAGTCCACAGGAAAAATCCTGTGGACTTTTTTTTACTCGTTATACGTCATAGTGTTAGACGCCATTAATTAAGGAGGAACGTGAAATTGAAAGGTTTTCAATTAAAAGGACTCCCGAGGTACTTTGCGAAAAAATCTCTGTGGTATTTATTAACCTTTCTTATTGCAATCTTCCTTAATTTTCTTTTACCGCGTCTTATACCCGGCAACCCTGTTAACGCGATAGTCGCGAGAATGTCAGCGGGCGCTACGGATTACGCGACAGTGCAGATGATGTACGACACCTATACGCGCTTGTTCGGCCTTGATAAACCAATATGGCAGCAGTTTTTTGTTTACTTGGGCAATGTAATTAAAGGCGATCTTGGCATCTCATTTACATTCTATCCGCGCCCTGTCGCGGACATGATCGGCGCGTCTGTACACTGGACGCTCATGCTGCAATTTCCGGCAATCATTACAGGATGGTTTATAGGCAACGCGCTTGGCGCGTTTACAGGTTACAGAAAAGGAATCTTTGACAGAGTATTTTTTCCGTTCTTTTTATTCTTAAGCGCGATTCCCGCGTTCGGCTTCGCGTATACAAACGTATATTTTTTCGCGGTCAGGCTCGGGCTTTTTCCGGGGAGTCTTGGGTACGCTTTTGATATGCTTCCAAACTGGACAAACCCCGATTTTATTTTATCTGTTATAAGCCACTACCGCCTTCCGTTCCTGACGATGGTTCTTGTCGCGATAGGAGGCCAGTCCCTCGGCATGAGGCAAATGTCAATTTATGAACTAAACGCCGATTATGTAAAATACGCGCGTCTTATGGGCATTAAAGACAGAAAAGTTGTCTGGTATGTTTTCCGTAACGCGATGCTTCCGCAGATTACAGGCCTTGCGCTTTCGCTCGGCACAATGATAGGAGGAAACTTAATCGCCGAAATTGTATTTTCCTATCCCGGCATCGGCACAATGCTTTTCAGCGCGATAAGAGCGCAGGATTTCCCCGTTATATCAGGTTGTACGTTGATGATATCAATAATGGTGTTAGCTGCAAATTTTGTCGTTGATATTATCTGCGGCATTATAGACCCGCGGGTCCGCATGACGCAGCAGGAGGAAGAAGCATGAAACTACGTTTAATAAAACGCATCACATTGAGGTCAGCGTAAAAATGAATCATACATTAAGAACGATTTTTAAATCAGGAAAGTTTACATTCGGTTTTACGGTAATCTCAATTATATTATTATTTATTATAATATACCCGATGTTTGACAGACGCGATCCTCTGGAAATGATCGGCAACAAGTTTCAGCCGCCTAACTTAAAAGAATATCTCCAGCGGCATGTAGAAATAATTGAAGAAGAAATTGTCATGTCAGAAGCCGATATAGCGATAGCAGAGCTTATGGCATCGTTCGGTCTTACAGCGATCGTAAGGGAGAAAGGGCCGATACAGCTTCATCTGCTTGGCACTGATAACTTCGGACGCGATATGCTGGCGCAGCTTGTAGCTGGAACCAAATCTTCCCTTCAGATAGGGTTAATCGCGGGGAGTATCGCCACATTAATCGGTCTTGCGGTAGGACTATTAGCCGGTTATCTTGGCGGAGTTTATGATAATTTTTTATCCAGCCTGACAAATGTATTTATTGTAATTCCTTCTTTTGTGATTTTAATTTTAATTTCGATAAGCCTGAGCAACACCAGTATCATAACGATAGGCATAGTAATAGGACTTACAAGCTGGCCGTGGACAGCGAGATCAGTGCGGGCGCAGACTACGTCGCTGAGAAACCGCGATCATGTTAATCTTTCAAAATTATCGGGACACAGCATGCCGCGCATTATCATAAGAGACATTCTTCCATATATCGCGTCTTATGTTGTAATGGCATTTATTCTTCAGGTCGCCGCGGGTATTCTTTCGGAAGCCACAATTTCCATGCTGGGTCTCGGCCCGCGGAATGTCGCGACGCTCGGCTTAATGATGCACTGGGCGGGAATCTTTAACGCTCTTTTTACGGGCGCGTGGTGGGCGTTCTTCCCGATGGTTGTGATGATAGCTCTTATCACATTCTCTCTTAACTTGATGAACTCAGGTCTTGATCAAATTTTTAACCCGCAGATAAGGAGCTGACGATGCCTCAGGCGATACTGGAAGTAAAAAATTTAACCACGTTTTACAAAACCCGCATGAACGAAAAAGTCTGCTCTGTTGATAATGTATCTTTTAATCTTGAAGACGGAAAATCGCTTGGAATAGCCGGAGAATCAGGCTGCGGAAAAAGTACGCTTGCGATGAGCGTTATGGGATATTATTTTCCGCCGTTATTTTATGAATCGGGAAGCATTATTGTAGACGGAAAAGATATAACATCGCTTGAAGCGGATGTGATCAGGCAGACAGTGCTAGGCACAGATATCGCGTATATTCCGCAGGCGGCGATGAACGCGCTTAATCCCACGCGGAAAATCATCTGTTTTATTGAGGATGTACTTCGCGCGCACAAGATCGATCTTTCTAAAAAAGATATTTACGATTTGGCGCGTGAGCGTTTTTCAGTCCTCAACCTTCCTGAAAAAGTTTTAAACCAGTACGCGGTTGAACTTTCCGGCGGAATGAAGCAGCGCACTGTTATCGCGATCTCGACCATATTAAAACCAAAAGTGTTAATCGCGGATGAACCTTCTTCCGCACTTGATGTCTCATCGCAGAAAATTGTAATAAAACTTTTGCGCAGCCTTATGGAAAAAGGTTTTATCCGCGCGATGGTTTTTATCACGCACGAGCTGCCGCTTTTGTACAATGTAACGGACGACATCATGGTGATGTACGCCGGGGAAATTGTCGAGCGCGGAACCGCGAAGGAAATGGTTTTTGATCCCATAATGCCCTACTCCAAAGGCCTTATGAACTCGATTATCGTTCCTGAAGAAGGCACAAGAGGTCATGTGCTGCAGGCGATTCCCGGCGCTCCTCCCAATTTAAAATTGAAACATAAAGGATGCCGTTTCCTCGAACGCTGCCGGTATAAAGATGAATGTAATGATTTAACGCCTGAAAATAAATCCGCCGGTCCAGGTAGAACATTCAAGTGCGCTGTACCGGAGGAAAAGCTGCGGCAGCTTTACAAAGCGGATGAAAGCGCGGGCTTGAAGAAACCGTCGGAGGCAGTATGAACGAAAGAAAAACAACGGGCGATGTTTTCCTGAGCGGCAAAAATATTACAAGAGAGTTCGGACGCGCGAATAATAAAACAACCGCTGTTAATGATGTCGATTTTGAATTCCGCAGGGGGGAAATAATTTCCATTGTAGGAGAGAGCGGCAGCGGNAAAACAACNCTNGCNAAAATAATTTTAGGGCTTCTTAATCCCACTAAAGGAGAAATTTTTTACGAAGGAAAAATCCGCGACATATCAAGCCACGCTAAACGCAGATCGTACTGGCAGAATATACAGGCGATCTTTCAAGACCCATACTCAACCTATAATATTTTTAACAAGATTGATTCAGTCCTTCTTGACTGCATAAGGCTTAAAGGGCTTAACAATTTAAGCAAAGATGAAAAATTTGAAAAGATGAGAGACGCCTGCAAGTTTGTCAATTTAAAATTTGAAGAGCTTTCCAACAAATATCCTTTTGAACTTTCAGGCGGACAAATGCAGCGCCTGATGATCGCCCGCATTTTTATGCTTCATCCGCGGCTTTTGATCGCAGACGAACCAACATCAATGATTGACGCCTGCTCACGCGCGACAATACTTGATATGCTTTTAAAATTGCGTAACGAAATAAATATGACGATTGTGTTTATCACGCATGACATGGGGCTTGCCTATTATATTTCCGACACGGTTTACATAATGGAAAAAGGAATTATAGTAGAGCGCGGTACAGCCGATGAAGCGATACTAAGCCCGAAATCAGATTACACCAAAAGACTGCTTGGGGATGTTCCTAAAATCTACGAACCCTGGGATTTCAACGCCGCTTCATAATGAAAAAAAAATCAGATAACGATCCGCTGCTATTGACTCACGGAAACCCCGCCAAAAGAATAATTCTGTTCGCGCTTCCCATTCTGGGAATAGAAATTATACATATTTTTTATACAATGGCGGACGCTTTTATTGTAGGCCGCTGGCTTGGCATAAACGGGCTTGCGGCAGTCGGAGCGGGTTACAGTCTGATTACTTTTGTTTTTAGTTTTTGTTTCGGCGTAACAGGCGGCTTTACAATAATCACAGCTCAACGCGCCGGAGCGGGAAATGAAGAAGGCATCAGACGAAGCGTGGCAGCAGGTGTTATTTTAAGTTTTATTATCTGTATAATTTTTATGATTCTTTTTATGCCTTTAATAAAATTTTTTCTGACACTTATGCGCACACCGGAAGAAATTTTGAATGGCACTGTCAGCTATACAATGATAACCATAAGCGGAGTTATCCCGCTTTATTTTTCCGTTTTATTAGCAGGTTTTATCAGAGCGGGAGGAGACAGCGTTTCCCCATTAATATGTTTTATTATCGGAACAGTTTTTAAAATAATTTTTGTTATAGTGTTTGTTGTGGTTTTTGAGTGGGGAATTAAAGGCGCCGCTCTCGCCACTGTCACCGCCGAATTAATCGCAGGGCTTCTCGCGTTATATGTATTGATAAAACGTTTCCCCGGCTTTATTC
>WQRT01000210.1 GCA_009786625.1 Treponema sp. | reverse complement strand
GCAGGTTCCTGTTCATCTTTTGCCATTACTTTGGAAACCTGTTTATGAACGCGCCTCATCTGGTTGGAAAATACTTTTAACATCTTCATGATTATGCGCGAGTTTGCCATCGCTACAGCTTCAAACTCAGGTACGGTAAAAACCATAACAGTGGCATCTGTAAGGGCGACTGCGTTTTCTTCTCTTGTGTAACGTCCAAGCGCCGATTTAACTCCGAAAAATTCTCCGGGCTGCACTGCGTCTCTGACTTCGGCTCCCGATTCGATGTCCTGATAACCTAAGTTTACCTTTCCGGTTTGCAGAATAAATATTTTTTCCGCGGGATCACCTTGGAAATATATAATGGAACCTGTACGGTATTGAGCTGGTTTTGGCATTATTTTCCTTCCTGTGCGGAGTTATCAGCAGGTTGATCAGTCCATAATTGTTCCGGTTCAAACGGAAGATAATCAAGTTTCTTTTTAAGACCTACTTTCCTTCTGACCTCATTGTAAAGATCAGCCGGATCGCCTTTGACAAACATTTTCCTGCCGCCCGCTTTTATCTGCGTATAACCTTCCGGAAGTTTACCGTTAAAAATATCGAGGAACCGCAGTTCTCCGTAGATTGGTTTACCGGCAAGAGTTAAAAGTTCTATATCGTTCATATCTGCGTCTACAAGGTTATCGTACGGATCATCATTCTTTGCTTTTAAAACAAGAATGTCACCTAACAGACCTTCTTCAAGAGCGCCGATCCTGTCCTGCATCCTGAACGCTTTCGCCGAATTTATCGTGACCATCTCGAAGATTTTTTTTGCCGGAAGATCTTCCCCGTATAACCTGCGGTACAGTTCCCTGTCATATTTCATTTCCGCGAGAAGATTAGCCGAGCCTGTCGCCGAGGAGTCTGTTCCTATCGTTACATTTATTCCCGCCTTGATCATTTTCCGGATCTTGCACGTAACGTTAAACATAAACATATTAGAAAAACCGCACCACGAGACGCTGGCTCCGGCTTTGGCTGCCTTTTGAATATCTTCATCGCTGAAAGCAATACAGTGAATGAAAAGACAGTGGCTGTTAAGTATCTTTTGTTCTTCAAGCGCATTTAAGCTCCGCATAGCTTCGTAATCAAAACCTTCGGACAGATGCGTTATATAAGGCCAGTTATTTTCTATGGCGCGTTTGTGTTCAATTTCCGTTCCATCGCCCCATTTTAGATCGTATGAAGTCGCTTCGTGGGAAAGGCAGTATTCCTCGATAGCCCTGATCGGCAGGGTCGGTAAAATTTGACTGTTAAGTTGATGCGGAAAATGATCGTTTACTGTTGTTACGCCGGAAAAAAGGCATTTGTAGCCGGAAAGAGCGTAAAGATCCTCTCTGCTTAAGTTGGAACGTTCCTCAAATGTCTTTGACGCTTTTAAATCCTTATCCCAGGGAAGCCATGTCAGGTAGAAACTGCCTTTTTTGGGGCCTACAGGTGGACGGTAATTCCCCTGCAAATGATCATGGGTGTTAATCAGGGAAGGGTATACATAAGATTTCTCATTCAAATTGATGTTTATTTTGCACCCGGTATCTTTACTCCCGGCGTTTTTACCGCCGGTACTTGAAAGAGATATTATTTTCCCTCCTTTTATTCCTAAAACACCGTTGTGCGCTTTCTTACCCGGAGAGACAATGACCCCGTTTTCCAAGGCGTATTCAGACACTTAAAGACCGTCCTTATTCCAAAAACTCTGTATATTAATATTCTATTAATAAACACTCAAAAAATCAATGTTAATGAGAGCTTCTCGTATTATTATCGGAACAATATGTATAAATCGGCAATTATTTGCTACAATATTCCCGGATGATCGATNTGCATACACACTCCAACATCTCGGACGGAGAGCTGGCTCCGGAAATGCTTATAANAGAGGCGGCAAACCGCGGCCTTACCGCNATCGCCCTTACCGATCACGATACNATAAACGGCCTTGAAAGCGCGAAAAACGCTGTNAAATCACTGGAAAATAATGAAAGNTTCCGCTTTATTCCGGGAATTGAAGTAAATATTAACTGGACAAGAAAAAGCGTGTACGGTATTCCGGGGCTTGGTCTNGGCGGAGAGTTTCATCTGCTNGGGCTTGGGATTCATTCGCCCAGTGTTGATTTTTTATCAGCGGTTGATAAGCTTTTCCGCCGCAGGGAGATCAGAAATAATGAAATGCTTGACAGAATGTTTGAGTTAAGCTTGATTTCCCCGGGTTTATCCGTAAAAGAATGGGAAAATGGCGGCAGGGAGGATGTTAAAAAGGAACTTACCGCGCTTTCCGGCGGTCATTCTCTCGGGCGGCCTCATTTTGCAGCGTTTTTAACGAGACACAGGATTGTAAAAGATGTAAAAGCCGCTTTTGCCCGTTATTTGAGCGTTGGAAAGCCGTTGTATGTGCCGAAAGAAGGGCTTTATTTTGATGAAGCCGCCGTTATTATACGGAATTCCGGCGGAATTCCGGTTCTCGCACATCCGGCTTCACTTTATATGTCATGGGGACGGCTTCCTGTCCTCATAAAAAAATTGAAAGAGATGGGGCTTATGGGGATTGAGGCATGGCATCCCATCGCGAAAAATAGCTCTTCGCGCCGCTTTGAGGCGCTGGGTAAATCTCTCGGTTTATACATCACAGAGGGCAGCGATTTTCACGGCAAGTTCAGCCCCGACCGCGCGCTTGGTTACTCCGGCAAGAACAGGAAGATCAGCGAGGATGTTCTGGAAGCGATACCTGAACTTAACCGATAATATCCCATGGATCATCTCCCAAACGCCTGTGCTGAACAGCTTCAAGAATATGTACAGTATCGATAATATCTTTACCGTCAAGATCGGCGATGGTTCTGGCTACCCGCAAAATTCCATGGTACGCTCTGCCGGAAAGCCCAAGTTTTGAAACGGCGGTATGAAACGCGTTTTCCGCTTTTTCGTGCATCCGGCACATACCAGCGGCGCCGCTTGCCGGGAGAAGCGCGTTACGCCGTATGTTTGTTCCCTTAAAGCGGCGTTTTTGAATTTCAACCGCCTCCGTTACGCGGCGCGCGATTGTTTCGCTTTTTTCTTCTGTGTACTGCCCGCTCATTTGATCAATTTTCGGCGGATGGACAGCCGTTCTTATCTCTACACGATCAAGTAACGCGCCGCCGAATTTCCGCCAGTACCGGTTTATTTCTTCCGGCGAACAAAAGCAGGAACATGCCGCGCCTGATCCGCTTTGATTAATATCGATTTGATCGCATCCTCCCATTTCGCTTATTCCAAGGCGGCCGCAGGGACACGCGTTAGCTGTCATTACTAACTGGAATTCGGCGGGCAGGTGAATTAAACCTTCGGCTCTTACTATGCTTATCACTCTGTCTTCGAGAGGTTCGCGTAACGCCTGAAGGACGTTTATCCTGAACTCCGGCGCTTCGTCAAGAAAAAGCACGCCGAAGTGGGCAAGGCTGATTTCTCCCGGGCGCGGAATTCGCCCGCCGCCGAGAATCCCCTGAGCGCTCGCCGAATGATGCGGGGAACGAAACGGTGCTTTTGTGATCAAGCGGTCGATGTACCGGTTTGTTTTATCATCCTGATAAGGGCCTGCAAGACTGTAAAGGCGCGTAACTTCGACAGCTTCTTCGGAAGTAAGAGGCGCCATAATTGATGGAAGCCTTCTTGCGAGCATCGTTTTTCCCGCGCCCGGCGGACCGAAGGCAAGCACATTATGTCCACCGGCTGCGGCGATCTCAAGCGCGCGTTTGTAAATCTCCTGTCCGCGGACATCGGCAAAATCGCCGGGATGCCGCAGCAGAGGATCAGCTTGATTGCCTGAGGCATCATCGTCACCTAACGCATTGCCGTTTGACGGCTGATGTAATGAAGCNGGAAGAAAGCCTGTCTCCTCCCTGATAAAAAGAGCGTGAACAGCTCCTTGCAAATTTTCCGCCGCCGTAAAGCGCGCGTAGTTTCGCGTAACGTTTTCCCCGGAGTTTTCCGCGGAAGCGAGAATGGCCGCTTCGCCTGAGTTTTCCGCCGGAACGATGAACTCGTCAATGCCTTCATCAAGCCCCGCCGCGATTGCCGCGAGCACTCCCCGCACCGGGCGTATTTTGCCGGAAAGCTCAAGTTCTCCCATCACAAGCAGGTTCCCGGAAATGGGTGCGATACACGCGGCCGCCATAACGGAAAGAGCGATTGGCAGATCAAGCGCGGCTCCGTCTTTTTTTAGACCTGCCGGAGCGAGATTAATTAGAATCCTGTCCTGCGGAAAAATAAACCCCGAATTCCTGAACGCCGCTCTGACGCGTTCCCTTGCTTCCCTGACCGCGCCTTCGGCAAGTCCGGAAATATCAATACCGGGGATTCCCCTTCGAATATCCGCTTCAACCCGGATAATGATTCCGCCCGCCCCATAGGGCATGTACGCAAACACACTCATAATACACTCCTTGTGATCATCCTGTGTGATGATTTCATGTCACACAGGACGTACATGTATTAATGGCGCGAAGATGCGCTGGCGCTTGCGAATAGGCGAATTTTTTTACATATGCCGCTCAGATTGCGGTGAACGTAACATTGCTATATCATTTTTTTAATTTCTTCCAGGGAGTACCCTTTCTCAAGGAGTCCTAATATCTCGGCCCTGCCTTCAGCTCTGCCCATTATTTTTCCACGCGCTTCTGCTGTTCCCAAGTCTGAATCTCTGTCAGTTTCGTACATTCGCCGGCTTCTATTTATCGCTTTTTCTCTTTCGTCTTTGCTTATTTCCTGTAATAATGAGG
>WQRT01000209.1 GCA_009786625.1 Treponema sp. | reverse complement strand
GCACGAAATAAAATCCTTAATGAAGAAGAGAGAAAATATTATATGCTTGGGCGCTCGGAGATGATGAAAAAATCCGTGATTCGGAAAAACGGTTTTTCTTTTTTTATGGAGAGTTTAAGGTCTGTTGAATGTCATAAACACGCGATGCTGACAAAGTCAAGAGTGCCTTATCCCCAGAAATGCCTGCGGCTTTACTGGAATTTAAACGCGACATCGGTCAGAAAAGTGATCTTTGAGCAGCAGAGGTTAATCAACGAATACAACGAGGAGATGATCGCCGCCGCCTTAAAAAAAAGCGACGCCGCGATTGAGTCCGCGTTTCATAAAATGAGGCGCATATTTGACGCGACATTGTCGTTATACGCAAGAGCTTCAGCGGAAAGAATGTGGTGCGATTTTGAAATTGACATGGAAGCGGATGATCTTGATAAAGATTCTTATCATCAATTTATAAATCTATCGCGGAAATTTTTGACGGAAAAAATCAAAAAAGGAAATTTCCTTATTGTAACTTCTCCCGGCGGTTTACATTTTCCTGTAAAAAAAACCGCGCTGACATTTAATCCGCAGGAGTTAATAAATGGTTTGGGCGGTTTAGCAAATGAATGCCGTTTGTCAATAATCGAGTGTATTAGAAACGAGAATGAGATGATCGTTCTTCCGGGAACATACGCCTACCGCGCGGACGGTTCTCAGGCTTCTCCCGTTGTTCTTAATAAGGATGATTTTTCTCCCGGCGATGAAATTAAAAAAGAGCCTGAGTAAAATTCTTATTTAAAATAATTTATTTTACAAGATATTTTTGTAATACTGTAAGGAATTCGATTACATCAATCGGTTTGCCTATATGCCCGTTCATTCCCGATTCAATGCATTTTTCAATGTCTTCGCGGAAAACATTAGCTGTCATCGCGATTATCGGTATTTGTTTACGTATATGCGTTTGTGTTTCATCTTTGACAGAACCTGCCGCGTTTGTATTTGTTAGTTGATTTTCTAATACTCTTATCTTCCGCGTTGCGTCATAACCATCCATCTCCGGCATTTGCACGTCCATTAGTATCAGATCATAATCCGGGTACTTTTTGAACATATCAACCGCTTCCAGTCCGTTATGCGCAAAATCAACTTCCAAAAGCGTCGGCGCAACCAGCGTTTCAATTATTTCCCGGTTAATTTCCACATCTTCGGCAAGTAGAATTTTATAACCTTTAAAAATTCCATCATAGTTGATCTTTTTTTCTACAATCGTATCAGTTTCGTTATTCGATGTGCCGCGTTTTTCCGTTATATTAAAAAAGAACGAAGAGCCTTTTCCGGGTTCGGACTCAATTTCAAGACTGCTTCCCATTAATTCAACGATATTTTTTGATATTGAAAGCCCAAGCCCGGTGCCGCCGAACTTGCGCGATGTTTTTGAATCAGCCTGCTGGAACGCGTGAAATATCAATTTGTGCTGTTCGGGATTTATTCCGATTCCCGAATCTTTAACGGTTATTTTTATAGTATACAAACCGTTTTCTTCGCCGATTAAACGCGCGTCGAGAGTTATTGAACCGCCTTCGGGAGTAAACTTGATCGCGTTGCTCAGCAAATTTGTGATAACCTGCGCCAGTCTTTGATCGTCGCCTATCAATACGCGCGGTATGGATTCATCAATATATACTGACATCTCTTGTTTTTTTTCATCGGTGCGGAAACTGATTATATTGACAACACGCATAAGAGTTTTTTCAAAATTATATTCTTCATGCGACAGTTTAAACATATTGGCTTCAATCTTTGACATATCAAGAACATCATTAATGACACCTAACAAATGCTGTGACGCGCTTTCGATCTTCTCAAGGCAGTAATCTTTGCGCGGTATATCACCCGCTGATTTTCCGATAAAAGTCATACCGATAATTGCGTTCATCGGCGTACGGATCTCGTGGCTCATGTTCGCGAGGAATGCGCTTTTTTGCCTGCTCTCCTCGCCGGCTTTTTCTCTTGCTTTGTCAATTCGAATCAGAACTAAAATAAGCGCCGTGGATAAAATCGCGCCTAAAACTAAAAGCACTATCAACATTTGATTTGTACCGGCGTAAAACATTTTTTTTGGAGATAACAGCATTAAATGCCAGCCGTTATCAAGAAGACGCGTAAAAACAATGACATCTTCCCCTTTCCAGTTTTTCATGGGGCGTTCATATACTTCCATGCCATTATAAAAAAAATCTTTAAACATGGAGATTCGAAGTCCGGGATCATCCATGCGCCTTCCCACATAGGAGGGGTTCGCGTGAGCGAACATGGTTAAATCCTGAGCGGCAATCGCGCCGTACCCGCCGTCGCTGACAGCCGCGTTAACGACAATCTCGCCGATCTTATCCATCGGAACATCGATACTGACAACGCCGATGCGTATATCATCCTTATCATGAATACATATAGAATATGAAATTATATATTCACCAGTCATGTAATCAATGTACGGCATTGTTTCAACGATATTGCCGCAGTAAGTAATCGCGTCCCTGTACCATGACTGATCGAAAACTGAAAAATTTTCCGGCTGAACCCAATTGATATTTTCGCTGAATAAATGAACCGGCCCGCCTTCAATCGTTTCAAAATAACCGTATAAGCCGTTAACATTCGATAACCCTGATTCTTCTGAAGAAGCATAATCGCTGATGACATTTATATAGTGCTGAAGATGTCTTATATTNCCGTCTGTTATCATCTGTTGAACAGTCTGCGAAAAATTACCAAGCATCATTTTGGATGCGATAAGCTCCAATTCTATCTGCTGTTGAGTGAAAGACAATACGCTTTCCGCGTTCCTTAAAAGATTCTCCCTTACGGTTCTTGAATTGAACCTGTAGCTCAGGAAGACCATCAAGGTAAACGCAAGCAGCGTGAAAATTATNTGTGTATATAATATTTTGAATTTACTTTTCATATTAATGTTCCATTTATTATATCACATATCGATATATTAAATATATATTTTTATCGCGAATTGATATTAATATTATTATTAAATTCAAGGTATAATATTTTGAAAGAGGTAAACAGGTTACATGGTTATTCTTTACGATCCACGCGTTATAGTAAATTACCGCGATTACGGCATAATGCTTCCAATTCCGCCCGGCCGGGGAAAGCGCGTACTGGATTTTCTGGGAAACGGGATATCCGCGCTGGATTTTAACGGAGCTTTGACACGGCTTAACCGCGAAGGAAACGATTTAAAACTGATAGAAGGGAAGATTATAAACAGGGAAGATCTTGAACGCGTGCATAGTAAAAATTACACGGCGAAGCTATACGGAGACGGGATTGAGAAGGCTTTGATTGACACTTATGAATTGATTGACGCTGACGGAAAACCGCGGCGTTATGAGTCGGAACACGCGTTAAAGCCGTTATCTGATATGTTCTGGACACTGGTGTCTCAGGCGGGAGGAACGTATCTGGCGGGTCTGCTTGCGTTAAGCGGCGGCGGTTTTTGCTATTATCTCGGCGGAGGTATGCATCATGCCCGTTATGACGCGCCTTCAGGATTCTGCCCGATCAACGACATCGCAATCGCGGCGTTCAGGCTTCTGGCGGAAAAGCGTGCCAGCCTGATTTGGATCATCGACATGGATGCCCACAAGGGAGACGGAACCGCGGAAATTGTTCATTTCGCGCGTAAACGCGGAGAGCTTCAAACGCCTTTGGAAAATTCCGCGCAAGGAAAAATTGCAGATAACAAACCATGTATACTGACATTGTCGATTCATATGGCGAAAGGCTGGCCTCTTGACGATGAAAGCCTTGCGTTAGCTGAAACAGGCCGTGCGCCACTGCTTCCTTCCGATGCCGACATTGGAATCGATTCAGGCGGGGAAGGTGAGTACACCAGGCGCCTCATGGACGGCGTTAAAAAGCTGGAATCATTAAGCGGCAGAAATCCCGATTTTGCGCTGGTTGTGGATGGCGCCGATCCCTACGAACATGACGAGCTGGCATCGGCAAGCCTTCTCAAACTGACGCTGGAACAATGCGTTGAGCGGGATGTTTTAATTTACCGCTATCTTCAAGAAAGGAAAATTCCTTCGGCGTGGATTCAAGCGGGAGGGTACGGAGATCGCGCATGGGAGCCGCATGCGCATTTTCTAAAAACTATTTCCGTTCAATTCTGATCTCGCATACTCCGTCGCCTTTCGCGATTGTTTTATCAAGCCGGAGTTCACAGCCGAATGCTTCCGCTATGCCGCGATCTCCTTCCATTGCCCAGTCGCAAAGTTTATCAATCTCTTCATCTGAGCAGCCTTGTTTTTGCCATGCGTTCACGAGTGGGCAGTAATGAAAATCCACATCAAACGAATCATCATCCAGTTTTAGAAATTTCATTTCAAAGATCGCCTTACCGGCTGGAGGAAAAAGTTTTTTCTGAAGATGGCGGCAGCTTTTATTTTTATCCGCTTCGGCATTAACTGCTTCAGCGTTATATGACACTGACTGCTGCGCGGTTGTTTCCATTCCTGTAATGGCACGCATACCGTGATAAACGCCGCATCTTCGGATGGCGTCAGGCACAAATGTTTCCGGCTTCATTCCCTTTTTCTTCGCTTCGTCGCAGATCAAGTACATCCATAATGCGCGGTGTTCAAAAAAATTGCGTAAATTTCTTACAAGGAATCCGTTCTTTTTCGCTTTGTTTTTTATACNCATAAAATACTCCTCAGGATATCAGTATAACCAATAGACATTCGGTTTGTAAACATGGTATATATAATAACATCATTATGAATAAAAAAATTATTTTTACGGTTGAGAGCGAAGCGTTTGAGGGCGTTAAACGAATCGCTAAAAAAGCGGCGCTGGATTTTGAAAAGGTCACCGGAACACTGCCTAATATC
>WQRT01000208.1 GCA_009786625.1 Treponema sp. | reverse complement strand
ATCATTCTGGCTTTATCGGGGTTACTGCCGTCAATCTCTATAAAAGATTTTCCGTTAATTACGCGTATGCTCGCGTCAATTTCTCCCGTCTCGATCGCGGTTCTGGCATCCCTCTCATCATAATGAGAAGTGATTATATTATAATCGGCAAGCGCGTTGATGTAATTATCAGGTGCACTGATTATAGCCACATGCCCTTCCATGTGCGTTTCGTCAAGAACAAAGTATATCAATGTTAGAACGATGATAGGCGCGACAAACATCAACGCAAGAGTGCGCTTGTCGTGGCGCATCTGCTGTAAAATCCTAAGCGCTATCGCTCTAGTCTTCATGCTTGTCGCTCCTTCCGTAATGGATAAAAGCCTCTTCGATGCTGGAAGCGCCGATGTCGTTCTGAAGCTGTAATGGCGTGCCGACAGCGATCAATTTTCCGTCGCGCATCATGGCAAGCTCATCGCATTTTTCGGCTTCGTCCATAACATGAGTGGTGACAATGATCGTAATGCCGTTAGCTGTCATGGCTTTAAGTGTGTCCCAGATGCTTTTACGCAGCACAGGATCGATACCCACGGTCGGTTCGTCAAGAATNAAAACCTCAGGTTCNTGNAGCAGNGCCATCGCGAGAGATAAACGCCGTTTCATCCCGCCTGAGTATGACGCCGCGAGTTTTAACTTGTGATCGGACAGATTAACAAGAGCCATAACTTCGCCGCTTCTTTCTTTAATCTTTTCTTTTTTCATTCCGTAGAGCGAACCGAAAAAGGCGAGATTTTCTTCCGCGGTTAAGTTGACGTAGAGGGCATCGGACTGCGCCATGTAACCAAGCCGGTTCATGAGGGAAAGTTTCGGCATGGTTTCACCTAACACATTGACAGCACCGGATGAAGCTTCAAGTATTCCCGCCATAATTTTAACAGTTGTTGTTTTACCGCAGCCGGAGGGACCTAAAAGCCCGTAGATCAGTCCATGCGGAACATTCAGATTTACATCGTAAAGGACTTGCTTATCCCCAAAACTGTGATTGATATTTTCAAGAGCGATACAAGCCTTATTTTCCGGCATATTTTCCTTATGTTAGGCGGGCGGGCGCTTAGTTACAGTATAAGAAAAATGATTAAAAATGTCAGCTATACATCTTCAGATATTCATCGCGTCCGGCGCCGACCGATACATAAAGAATGGGGCAGCCAACCGCTTTTTCGATATAGCGTATGTATTTGACCGCCGCTTCCGGCAGGTCTTCCACCTTGCGGCATTTGGAAATATCGGTTTTAAAGCCGTCAAGATATTCGATTACGGGCTTGGCTTTCGCGAGTTTGTCGCCGGACGGGAATTGATCGCATTTAACGCCGTCAATTTCGTAGGCGGTNCAGACNGGGATTTTTTCAAGNTATGACAGCACATCAAGTTTAGTGAGCGCGATCTCATCCGCGCCCTGCATCATTACGCCGTACT
The DNA here is from genome assembly GCA_009786625.1 of Treponema sp. GTDB lineage: Bacteria > Spirochaetota > Spirochaetia > Treponematales > Breznakiellaceae > WQXQ01. The sequence goes on along the minus strand of WQRT01000208.1, from coordinate 3,488 downwards.
TGCTCGCGGGAATATCAAACGCTCCGACCCTTCGCGGGCGGCCTGTCGCGGCTCCGTACTCATCACCGGCTTCGCGGAGAACCGAACCTTCATCGCCGAACATTTCGACAGCGAACGGCCCTTCTCCGACACAGCTTGAATATGCTTTCATTACTCCGATTACAGTATCAAGTTTCTTGCCGGGAATGCCCGCGCCGATGGTCGCGTAAGCCGCCAGCGTCTGCGATGATGTGGTGTACGGATATATGCCGAAGTCGATGTCGCGTAACGCGCCGAGCTGCGCTTCGAATAAAATATTTTTCCCCGCGTTTACGGATGTATTTAAAAATTCGGTTGTATCTGTAATATATGGTAAAACCTTGTTACCGAATTCACGAAGCCATGATATAATTTTTGATCTGTCAGCGTCATCCGCTCCGTAGCTTTTTAATACCTGATTTTTCCATGAAAGAACATCGGCAAGTTTCTGCTCAAGCGAAACGGGCGACAAAAGGTCGAGCATCCTCAATCCTTTTTTCATATATTTATCGCCGTAAACGGGAGAGATGCCGCGTCTTGTCGAGCCGTATTTTTTATCGCCAAGACGTTCTTCTTCCAGAATGTCCTGCTGCTTGTGGTACGGCATACAGATAAAAGCCTTGTCGCTTATTTTTAAATTTTCAGGAGTAACGTTAACGCCTTTTTCGTGTAGTTTTTCGATTTCGCTGCAAAGGTGTTCAAGGTCGATCACCATTCCGTTACCCATAACGTTGGTAACGCCGTCGCGCAGAATCCCTGATGGCAGAAGGTTTAAAACGAATTTACCTTTTTCGTTTACAACTGTATGCCCCGCGTTGTTGCCGCCCTGATAACGGCAAATAATATCGTAACCTTCCGAAAGCAAGTCGACCATGCGGCCCTTACCCTCATCACCCCAGTTGATACCTGTTATTGCAGTGAGCATAGTTCCTCCTTAATACGGCGGCGCAAATGACAGCAGCATCTGCCAAATTTTTTATACAGGAAATAGAGAAAATTGACAAGGTACCAGCCGCTTACGTTGTTTATATTGGCAATTAGTCTGCTCCTTCGCCATAAAGATAAGCGTCTGTCATTAAATAAAATACCACACATCATAAAAAACTAAAATGCCGGTTTCCTCAATCTTCTTATTTTTTAAATAAGGAGGACTTTATGAGGGCAAACCATCGATATTTTTTATCATTTTTATTAATTATAGCAAGACTAGCGGCTGCGGCTTTTCTGCCGACAGCTTGCGATGTCGGTTTAGGATCGAAAATAAACACACAGGTTCCGGTAATTAGCGGCGGTCCCGGCGGAAGCCAGCCGGGTTCATATCTTCACGGCGATAGAAATATTGTCCAGCTTGATATACGTCAGGAGTTTGGAATCAGTTCTGTTTTCATGACCATTTGGTACAACGACAGAAATAAAACCGAAAAACAGATAATTGTTCCGGCGAATCATAACGACGGTTATTGGGCGGTTAATATTGACACAACCGATATGGCTGACGGTTCCATCCGCGCTCAGGCGACGGCTGTCGATGTTGGCGGAAAAATAACAACAACTACAGATTTAATCTACATTGTAAAAAATAATCCTCCTCAGATTGAATTAACTTTGCCAAAAATAAAAGGAAATAGTTTTGATCTGCCTAATCTCAACAACATACTGAATGACGCTCCGCTCTATCAAGGTAATGACATAATGGGCATAGCGTCTGATGCGTTTGGGATCGAAGAAGGATTTCCGCAGATTTTAATATGGCCGAAGGATTACAATAACGTAGACCGCGATGGTATTGTCCTAGAGTCTGATCGGAAGTGGGGACAGTGGAGGACAATGGTCGATGAAAATTACAAACCCTTGAATACCGGCGGCCTTAACGCTGTGCAGTTTCGATGGCCTCTGATTGAATTAGTTGAAGACGGGACGGAATGGCGGCTGCCGGAGAGAGACGAGCTTTTGGATCCCGTAAAAACAAGGGATCTTCCTGTCGGCGCATACCGTGTTAAAATTCGCGTAACGGATAATTTCGGCGTGGTTAACGTTTATCCGAACAGATCGAATAACAGCTTTAATCTTCCTGAAACATCTCAGTCATTAAATCAATATATGGAAATAAATCTGGTTGCGGCGAAAAACCCGTCTATTAGATGGCATTCATTTCCGCAATATTATAACGGTGAAGAAGATTTTACGGCAACCGTTAATATTACCACACCAAATGACCGTATAGACACAATACGTGTAATGGCGAGTAACAATGAAGACGCAGTTTTTACCTATGCCGGTAATAGTTTTGTAAAACGGTCAGACGCGGGGAACAGTTGGGTGATAACAATAACTCCGGAAATAATGCGTGAAATGTTAAGCGCACCACATGGGCAGAAAATGGCTGGAGAAAAAATTCTGCATATCGAAGCTGTAGACAATATGGGAAACAAAGCTTCTTCCACGAGGCAGTTCATTATTGACGATATCGCTCCGTCGCTTGAGTTTATAGAGCCGGTGGAGCTGACAAAACTTGGAACAGCCGCCTTCAAGTCGCCGCGGCTGTCAAGCACTGTTACAATCCGCGGCGCCGCGATTGACAATCAACGCGTCTCTCGGCTTTATTACGCGCTTGGCAAGACCGAGGTTAACGCTCTTTCCGGCGGCAATGCTCAAAGCAGCTGGAGCGATTCAGGGCTTCATGACACACCGGCGGATCATCACAAGGGATTGAACGCAAGATGGGGAGGAAGCCTTTCCAACTGGAGCTGGCGTTTTGATGACATCGCTGATGTATGCAAAGGAAAAGACGCGGCCTACTACGTTGAAAGTTATAATACAAACCAAAACCTTTGGCTTCTGCCTGTAAAATTCAAAGTTGTTGATGTTGCGGGTAACACTAATATATATTATGCGGAAATAATAGTTGACCCGGACGCGGACAATCCTGTTGTGAGCATTAGCAGCCACAACGAAAGGCAGATTGTCGGCGGTATGGTAAGAGTCAGCGGCTTAGCGGCAGACAACGAATGGATTAACAAGGTTGAAATAAAAATTACTGCTCAGAGCGACGCAAATTGCGGCACAGCCAATCTTCCTGACACGCCGAAGACAGGCGGAAGATTTGTACCGGCGAATATTACCGGAAACAAAAGCGCTGTAGCAAACTGGTTCTTTAACATCAATGAAAACGGTGATTTGAATCCGCCGAAAGGAAAAACCAGAGAGGTACTGCTGGAAATCCGCGCATGGGACGCTTCTATGTACAGCCAAAACATAGCAAAGAATTTCAGCGAGACGCGATTAACGCTTGTTTTTGATCTGTCGGTGCCTGTCATTGAAGATGTTATAGTGATCCATAACGATGGAAAAGAAGAAGTACTTCTTCCGGGCACAACAATAAAAGAATTTGTTACGTTAAAAGCAAGAGTCAGAGATGATTCGGGAATAACGAGCATCAAGCTGCGCGGACAGGGAGAAGCGGGTTATTC
>WQRT01000207.1 GCA_009786625.1 Treponema sp. | reverse complement strand
TACGCTCTATAACCTTCATCCCTTAAAATCTTTCTTCCTGATCTCCATGCGTTGAATTTTTCCGCTTATTGTTTTTGGAAGCTCGTTTACAAACTCGATGATGCGCGGGTACTTGTACGGAGCCGTTACGCGCTTTACATGGTTCTGAAGTTCGCGGACAAGATCGTCTGACGGATCATAGCCGCGGGAGAGAACGATTGTCGCTTTTACGACCTGACCGCGCGTTTGATCGGGTGCGGCTGTTACGGCACATTCAAGAACCGAAGGATGTTCCATAAGAGCGCTCTCTACTTCAAACGGACCAATGCGGTAGCCTGAGCATTTAATTACATCGTCGTTACGTCCTACAAACCAAAGGTATCCGTCGTCATCCTTCCATGCCATGTCGCCTGTTTGGTATATCCCGTTGTTCCAGCATTTTCGCGTAACATCGCCGTCTTTCCAGTAGCCGCGGAAAATGCCGGGGAAATCGCTGCCGCCTATAACGGGAGGGTTTTCTTCAGGCGCACAGTCTTCATTTTCGTACATATTTTTTCCGGCGCGTTTTATGCTCATATTACCGACAATACCTTCATCGCACTCAATGCCGTTTTCGTCTAACAGTTTTAAATCGAATAACGGAGATGGTTTCCCCATTGAACCGGGTTTGACAGACAGCCATTTAAAAACTGCCGCCATTACGGATGTTTCGCTCTGTCCGAATCCTTCGCGTATCTGAAGGCCGGTCATTTCCAAAAATTTATTATATACTTCCGGGCTTAATGGCTCTCCGGCGACTGAAGTGTGATGTATAAAACTAAAATCATAATGCGGAAGATCCTCTTTAATCAGATAACGGAAGACAGTGGCGGGAGCGCAGAAAGAGTAAGGGCGCAGCCTTTGAATTGCGTCTAACATTCCAGCCGGGGTGAATTTTTCCGTATCATATACGCCGATTGCGGCTCCGCATATCCATTGCCCGTAGATCTTACCCCACGCGAACTTTGCCCAGCCTGAATCAGTTTGTGTCAGGTGAACATGGTTGTCCCGGACGCATTGCCAGTATTTCGCGGTGACAATGTGGCCTAACGGCAGCGAATGATTGTGAAGCACCATCTTTGGCATTCCGGTTGTGCCGGAAGAAAAATAGACAAGCATCGGATCTTTTGTCTGTGTTTGCATCCGGCAGAAATTTTCGTCCGCTTTGTCAATTTCCGCGCGCATATCAATAAAATCATCGGGAATATCTGTACCAACTACCGCGACCTTCTCAAGCTTAGGGCAGTTATGGCGGGCAAGCGCGATACTGCCAAGAACGCTTTCGTCATCTACTGTGATTAATATTTTTACACCGGCAATATTACAGCGATATTCCAGATCCTTCGCTGTTAGTTGATATGTGCCGGGAATACAAATTGCCCCTATCTTACAAAGAGCGCACATTAATATCCATACTTCGGCTCTTTGTTTTAAAATCAGTTTTACTACATCGCCTTTTTTTACACCTAACGCAAGAAGAGCGTTGGCGGCCTTGTCTGAAAGGCGTTTAATTTCCGCGAATGTGCAAGTTTTTACAATCCGCGTATCATCTGTCCATAATATGGCGAGTTTTTCAGGCTGAAGTCTTGCCCATTCATCAACCACATCATACGCGAAATTAAAATCATCCGGCACATTGCAGGTATAATTTTCATAAAAATCTTCATAACTGTTAAATTCAATTCTCGGAAGAAAGCGTGATAATATATCGTTCATCTGACTATTCCTGTATAATCGTAATAAATTGCGCCGTTCCGTTTAAGGCGCTCTGTCCATGAGGCAGNCGGGCGTCAAAGTAAATTGAATCCCCCGCGGAAAGAACGTGCTCGGCTTTGCCTACAGTTATTTTCATCTGCCCTTCAACAACNTAATTAAACTCCTGCCCGGAATGTGATACAAAAGCCGCGGGAGGTTTCGATGAATCAAGCGTTACGAGCAATGGTTCCATTGTTCTGCGCCTGAAGTTATACGCAAGACTTGCAAACTCATAACCCGGGTAACGTTCAATTTGAACGCCTTTTCCGCTGCGGCAGACTGCGGCGCTGTCCATCCTCGCTTCTTCGCCGGTAAGAAGAACGGTAACATCGGTTCCAAGACGGTTCGCGATTGCGTATAACACGCTTATCGGAATATCAAGTTCGCCTTTTTCGTATTTAAGGTAAGTTTCATAGTGGATTTCCGCGTCTTTCGCCAGATCAAGGGCGCTTATCTCCAGGATTTCCCTTAATTCCTTTATCCTCTGGGTTACATTCAAACCCAATTCACTCACTTTATTTTCATTCATACAAACTCCCGGCTTAAAACTTTTTATGTTAAAAAATATACTCCTTCCAGTGCCTTCCCGTTATCTTGTCATTTTCATCCCGTATTTCAACAGGCGAGTGAACCCAGCTTGAGCCGCAATGATCGCCCGAAGAATCCTCCTTTATCATTCTGGAGTATAATTCCGACTGTGATTCAATCCGTGATTCATCGGTTTTTAATCCGATGTACTCTTTATTTAAAATTATATTAACATAATCGTTTATGCTTTCAAGCTTTTTATCAAGATAAACGCCGAAAGCGTCGCCGTACTCGATTATCGACGCGTCGTGAATATCGGTGCCGGATGTCATCGGCTTGCCGGTTTTTTTCGCGTAACAGTAGGCGAGGTAATCGAATGTTCCGTCTTCGTGTCCGCCGTTCATCACTTCAACCGCGTCTGAACAGCCGGCGGAAAGCACGATCCGCGATATATAATAACGCTGCCTGAAAGGATGCGCCTGAACCACGCAGCCGCCTGAAGCNTTTACAGCGAGGTACTGCTCTCTTCTTGTCCANTTTCTTACTTCGGGGTGTTCAAGAAGCCACTGTTTATCAAGGCCGTAAATCAGATAATCATCGCAGCTTTCAAATGTCTCTTCCCATCCGAAGAAAACATCAAGCCCGTATTTGGCGCCGGCATCCCTTGTTTTTTCAAATCCTGAATAGAAATTGTTTACCCATTTTTCCCAGGGCAGCTTTCGGGAAATGGCGGTATTCGCGTTGAAAAAATGATCCGTTACCATGATGCCTGTGTAACCCTTGTCAGCGTACGGCGCGACATAATCAGCNCCCGCTGAAATCGCGCACTTGCTTACTCCGGCTGTATGCAGATGTGTTTCGTATAAATACCGCACAATACCTCATTATACCNAATTTGANCATGTTATGTAAATCACTGTTAATTAGGGAATAGGGATTTGAGGATAGTGGATAAGGGTTAGTAGTATGTTATCCTATAGTCGTTTCTTACGGTGAAGCCGAGGCTTGAGTAGAGTCTGCGGGCGGCTATGTTGTTTTTTTTAACGTACAGGGTTATTCCCATGCCTTCTTTTATCAAAGAAGCGGTAAATTCCGCCGCCATACGGGCGGCAACCCCGCGTCCTCGGTAATCGGGGTGAACATAAACGCCTCCTATCTGATACCTCGTAAAAGAAACGGCGCTTACATTGATTTTTCCTATAATTTTTCCTTTTAACTCGGCGGCGAGGATTTTTCCACCCGCGATGATATTCGTTATGTTGACCCTGCTCGCGGCGGGACTGAAAAATGAGCCGCTTGGGATGACTTCTTCCTTTTCGTAAGCCGCCTGAAGAGGAGCTATCATGTCAATGTCAACAAGCCGCGGTGTGTATAATAAAAGCCCCTGAGGACCTGATGAAAGGCGGTTTTGCAAAGGCAGACTGTCAGTCTCCATTAGATCATAATCGATAATATCGGATGCGTTCCTTCCAATCCTGCGCATTTCATCTTCCATAAAAATAACTTCATTTTTTATACCCTGCACCGAATGAATTTTTTTTAGCCTTAAAAAACCGCTTAAAAACTCAGGCCTCGGGATGTCTTTATTTGCACATAACACAGGGATGACTGCGCTTTTGGAATTAATTACAATGGCTGATATATCGCCATTGCCGCCCAGTGTCCAGATACTATCCCTTGAAGGCTCTCTCGATAAAAACCTTCCGCACGCGCCGACGTAATCCCTTTCCGCCCCGCGTAACAGCTCCTGCGCGTGAGGCATATCTTCTTTTCTAATCCTCCGCCATGAGGAATAATTATTCATAGGGAAGCGTTCCGAGCGCGGGCATCCTGCCTGTTAACACGGAGAAAGCCGCGGCGAATGATTCCGGCGCGTAACTGTAAACGGCGACTGCACCTGTAACCCACGCCGCTCTTTCCAGATGAACGGGGTTTAATACCGATATAACATATACCGCCCTATTCATATAACGCAGGCTGCGCAGTACGCGCAGATCACTGTAATCCGAAAGGCAGAATACAACCGTATCGGCGTTACGCGCAATTGGTACAATTTCTTCCGGTTCTGTGTCGGCTGAAAAATAATACGGAGTCGAGTTTGGAAAAGCGGCTCTGCCGTATGTAAAAAAATCGCTGTATCTTCCTGCAAGAAGGATGCGACCGGCGCTTTCCCTTGTCAGCGGGAAAACTGTATCAGGATCTGACGGATAAACAATAGTCGCGCTGCGCGACGCAAGATTTAAAAAGAAAGCCGAAGCCTGCGGATTGGGAATTTCAGTTTCGACTCTAGCGAGATCAGGTATATAGGGAACAGAATTTTCTCCGCGCAAATAAGTCAATTTAAGTTCTAAAACCCTGCGGGCGGAAGCTCTTACAGCCGCGCGGAAATCTTCTTCGTCTCTCATAGAATTAATAAGATAAGTCCACACAGCGTCATTCAAAAACGGAGTATTAGAAAACATTATAATATCGTTACCCGCAATTACTGCCTGCTTCGCCGTACGCGAAAGTGTTCCAAGGTACGATGTGGCTCCTACCATCATAAGCTCGTCTGTTACCACTACTCCGTTAAAACCAATTCTGCCGCGCAGCACATCGCGCAGAAACCACGAAGAAAGGGAAGCCGGGGTAAGGCCTCCTTCGGTCTGCGNAAAAGC
>WQRT01000206.1 GCA_009786625.1 Treponema sp. | reverse complement strand
CCGATTACAGGGTCGAGTTTTTCCTGACGCGCAAGAGCGGTTAAATCGCGGCAGTAACGATCCAGCGCCTGATATTTTTCTTCCGGGTTTTGATCTGTTACGCGGGTTTTGCCGCGCACCTGTTTTAACGCGCCAAGAATCGCGTTCTTGTTAACGCCCGCTTTTTTTAATATATCCGCCGCTCTGCCTTCGCCTGCCGCCATTGCGATTAAAATATGTTCAGTTGAAACAAACTCGTCTTTCAGCGCCGATGCTTCAACTTCCGCTTTCGCTAAAACTTTTGATAACGCGGAAGAAACAAAAACCTGCGCCGCCTCTCCGAAAATTTTCGGCGTCCCTTTAACAAGCGCTTCAACATCATCAGAAAGCCTGTTAATATCAACGCCGATCTGTTTGATCACAGGCGGTATAATTCCGTTTTCCTGCCGCAGTAAAGCAAGCAGCAAATGTTCGCTTTCAATCTGCGAATGATCATTCTTTTGCGCGATCATCATCGCTTCATTTAAAGCTTCCTGAGTCTTTATTGTAAACTTTTCGTTATTCATAGCATCATCCCTTGCCTTAAAGATTTTTTGCTATTCCCATCCAACCGAAGTATCACCTGTGCTGATATTGTCATTCTCTCCCAATGTAGTACCGCGGTTATAATAATAAATATTATTATCCCAATATGCCGCATGTCCGATAACGGCGGTGTTGCTGTTATCGCCTTCGTTATTTCCAAAGATAACGCCGCCGCTTTTTGTGAAATTTCCGACATAAACAGATACGCCGCCTCCGTATCCTGCAGTATTGCCGCGGATATTTCCGCCTGACATTTCAAAAGTTCCCCCGCTGCTGACGTCTACTCCTCCGCCAAAACCGCCGCTTGTGTTCCCGCTGATGGTTCCTCCAAGCATGAAGAATGTTCCGTCAACGACAGACACGCCGCCGCCGCAGGAGTCGGCTGCTGTAACTTTATTCCCGCTGATGGTTCCACCCGTCATGACAAATGTTCCTTTGTAGACAGATACGCCGCCGCCGAAGTTAACCGCAGTAACAGTATTGCCGCGGATCGTTCCGCTCATTAATTCCAGCACGCCGCCATCGGTTACATAAATAACCGGACGGTTATTATTGGCGCGGCCCTGTAAGATCAGATTCACGCCGTCTATAGCCAGTGTCTGATCATAGCCAATTGTTAAAAGACTGCCGCTTCCGCCGCCGCTTAACGAAAGTGTCCCGCTTCCTGTAAGAGTTACTATTATATTCTGTATATTTTCACCAAAGGTATAATAAGGGTTTCCGGGAATAGAAATATTTCCGCTCACTCTGATTTCATAATTTTTTGGATAATCATTTGTGCCGCTGCCGTTATTCAGGATAGTAGTTAACGCTTCATTCCAATGAACGGTATTAGTTACAGTTATAAGAGTGGCGGCATTACCAAGGCTGGGAGGTTCATTTCCCATTTTAATCTTGAAATACTGCACGGCAGTGTTATAAAGGTAATACATAAATGTTCTGTTATCTGTAAGATTCAATTCCGGAGCTGTTTCTTCTTTATTGCATATATTTAAATACTCGTATTGTTTGCCATTATCAAAAAGCCAGTTCCAATCGGTTGACGGCTGTTCGCCGATACCAAGCGAGTAAACAGTTTCAGAACCGGCTTCCGTTGTCGCTCCTAAAAAAGCCACAATGTAATCATCGCCCGACCACGGGACATTTTTTGTACAGGAATAATCGCTTCCTGCTTTTTCTGTTTTAAAATATAAGGTCTCACCCTTTGGAGTTTTCATTATTCCCTGTACGGGATTCTGCGATCTGATAAAAATAGGCACAGCCTGTTTATAATATTTTACCGATACTGTATCATTCCATGTTATGACAGCGGATTCTATCGTATCAATATAAGTTATCTGTACTTTTATTTCTTTTATTTTACTTTGATTGTCGATAGGCGCCGACCGCAGCGATAATTGTATATCCTTTTTTGCGCCGGGCATAATAGTGCCCAAAGGACCATTTAAATTTCCTGAGTCAAGACTAAAATCATCGTTATCAAAAAGCACGCTGTAAGACGCTCCCGTGCTGTTGGTTGTCCCTACATTTTCAATTTCGATAATGTAGTTACGTGCAACATTATCCGCGTATAATTCGTAAATATTATCTTCGGTATTCCTCATTTTAATCGAGGCTTTGTGGTTTGCGCCTTTGGTAAGCGGGACTATTCCAAGGTTTTGATCTTCTCCAAAACCCGGAGTAAGCTGAATCGTAACGTCCTCCCACATGGAATCATCCGGGATTATTTCAACTTTATCTCCAGGTATTACTCCGGCTACTGTTATTTTACCTGTGACAGGATCGGGTTCTGCCGTTAAAATAATATCCGGCTGCGAAGGATTTATAATTTTTACAAGCGGTATTTGACCTGTTTTGCCGACGAGGCTTCTAACAGCGCCTTGAGGCGTTTCGTCTTCGTCAAGAAGAACGACATGAGCGTTAAAGCCCGCATTTGCAACCCGCGAAGCGAAAAGGGTATATGTTTGATTGTTTGCTCTTAAAGCGGTAATAACATTTTCAGATGTTTTTGTAAGCTTTACATCCTGTCCTTGATATGAATTGTTTATAAGGATTGATGTTCCGCTGATATACCACAGATCGCCTGTGTCCATGCGTATCCATTCGCCGCGGAACTGGGCGTCATATTTTGCGGGCATCTCTTCATTTCCGGCGGGTGATACTACGCAGCTGCCCGCAATCAAACTGAAAATTACCGCCGAATAAAACAAAAAAATTTTTTTCATTTTTTATCTTCCTGTTTTAAAACCATTCTTTTATTACGCCTATCAATATATCATTTTCTCCGCCCGTTACAGCGTCAAATATTTGGATTTAGTTTATTATTTTCGTAATACAGCCCAAGCCCTGCGCAGGGAAAGGTTTGATTTTTAAACAGATGAATATTTACCGGCAGAAAAAATACGATCATCGCAAGAGCTGAAAGCGGCGTTATCGCGGCGTTTTCGCAACATCGCAAATTCTACGCGCCATATTGTCCAGAGAAACCTGCTCTTGAACGTGTCCCAGCTCGTACGCAACGCGGGGCATTCCGTAAACAACTGCGCTTTTTTCGTCCTGACCGAGGGTCAGGCCGCCTTCTTTGAAGATCGTTCCAAGGTGCTGAGCGCCGTCGCGGCCCATACCTGTCATGATTACTCCAAGCGCGTGGTTTGTGTAAGCCATCGCTACAGAAGCGAAAAGAACGTCCGCCGAAGGTCTGTGACCTGAAACCAGAGGAGAATCTGAAAGGCGCGCGAAAGCTCCGCCTACTTTTTTTTCTACTTCAAGATGTTTATTGCCCTGCGCGATTAAGATTCTTCCGGGAAGAATAGCGTCGCCGTCTTCGGCTTCTTTTACATCAAGCGGGCAGATGCGATCAAGGCTCTTCGCGAATTCACTTGTGAATCCCGCCGGCATATGCTGAACAACGACGATCGGTACTTTTAAATCCGCATCAATTTTCTGGAACACAACGCGCAGAGCGTCAGGGCCTCCGGTGCTGATGCCGATGGCGATAATTTCCGTGGTAGCAGGTTTCCGCACAGGAGTGGGCGGAGCCGCAGGAGCGACAGGAACTGCCGCCGCAAGTTTAAAGTGAATAGCGATGTCTGAATTTTTGGCGGACGGAGTTTTTGGAGCGTACTCGGAAGGAGCAAGAACTTTCTTTCCCCGTTTTCTGCGGTACGCGCCGCCGTAACCAAGAAGTTTTTCTACAATGATATCTTTAACAACATGAATGTCTTCCGAGATAGAACCGGAAGGTTTTTGAATAAAGTCACTCGCGCCGAGCGACAGCGCTTCCATCGTTATTTCCGCGCCTTTCGCTGCAATAGACGAAAGTATTACAACAGGAACTTCGATATTGCGTTTTTTGCGTTCTTTTAAGAATTCAATACCGTTCATTTCCGGCATCTCAAGATCCAGAACGATGATGTCAGCATCGCATCTGTCAAGCTTCTGCAATGCAAAGTAACCGTTCATTGCTTTGTCAGCAACGGCTAATCCCGGCGTATCATCTACAATTCTTCCGATGAGATTACGCATTAAAGCTGAGTCGTCTACAATCAAGACCTGTATTTCATCTGCCACTTTATTTTCTCCTAGATATTCTTACAATACAAAGTTGCCCATTCAGTTTTTAAGAATTCAAATTTTGTATCCATTCCGAATAATGATTCTGAATGACCGATAAACAGAAATGATTTTGGCGCCATTGAATCATAGAAACGCGCCATAACATTTGTTTGAGCCGCTTCGTCAAAATAAATAATTACGTTACGGCAAAATACGACATCGAAGTTCCGCAAGCCAGAATCGTTTTTAAGATTGTGATAGTCAAATTTGATCTTTGCGTGAATATCAGAATGTATTTTATAACCGCCGTCTACCTTGTCAAAATATTTTGCAAGATAATTATCCGGGATGCCCACAATTCTGCTTTCGGCGTAAAAACCTTCTTTGGCAGTCATTAAGCACTTGAGCGAAATATCGCTGGCAAGGATTTCAAAGTTCCATGACTTTGGAAGAACTTCTGTTAACAACATTGCAATTGTATAAGGTTCCTCGCCTGTGGAACATCCCGCGCTCCATATTTTAATTGTACCCGGGACTTTTTTGATCTTTGTCATCAACTCAGGAATAACATATTTTTCCAAAGCGTCAAATTGAGCTTGGTTTCTGAAGAACCTCGTAAGGTTTGTTGTAATCGAATCCAAAAAACCTTTTAGCTCTTCCTTGTCCTGATTAATTGAATCAAGATATGTAGCTACAGACGCAACCCCTTTCTCGCGCAGCCGTTCCCTCAACCTGCTCTCTAAAATGGAGCGGTTAGTGGGAGTGAATGTTATACCGCTTTCTTTGTAAATAAGAGCCCGGTACAGTTCAAAAAAAGCATCATTGAGAAACTCGTTTTCAGCCATTATTATATAATATTTGACTATTTGAAGCCTGTCAATTGGTATTT
>WQRT01000205.1 GCA_009786625.1 Treponema sp. | reverse complement strand
TGCGGAAGCATCGCGTTACGGAAAACATACCAGACAACTTTTCTGTCTTTAATGCCCATAAGACGCGCGTATTTTACATAATCGGCGTTTAGTTCATAAATTGACATTTGCCTCATGCCGAGGGACTGGCCTCCTATCGCGACAAGAACCATCGTCAGGAACGGAAGGCGGTAGTGGCTTATAACAGATAAAATAAAATCGGGGTTTGTCCAGTTTGGAAGCATATCAAAAGCGTACCCAAGACTCCCCGGAAAAAGCCCGAGCCTGACCGCGAAAAAATATACGTTTGTATACGCGAAGCCGAACGCGGGAATCGCGCTTAAGAATAAAAAGAACGGAAAAAATACTCTGTCAAAGATTCCTTTTCTGTAACCTGTAAACGCGCCAAGCGCGTTGCCTATAAACCATCCTGTAATGATTGCCGGAAATTGCAGCATGAGCGTCCAGTGTACAGACGCGCCGATCATGTCCGCGACAGGGCGCGGATAGAATGTAAATGAGATGCCAAGATCGCCTTTAATTACATTGCCCAAGTAAACAAAAAACTGCTGCCATATTGGTTTATCAAGGCCGAACAAGCGCGTATAGGTGTCGTACATCATCTGCACTGTCGCGTAATCCGTAGCGCCCGCTGACATTCTCGCGACTATCGCGTTAACAGGGTTGCCGGGTATAAGACGCGGTAAAAGAAAATTAAGGAAGATTGCAATAAGAAAGGTTAATAAATACCACAGAGATTTTTTCGCAAAGTACCTCGGGAGTCCTTTTAATTGAAAACCTTTCAATTTCACGTTCCTCCTTAATTAATGGCGTCTAACACTATGACGTATAACGAGTAAAAAAAAGTCCACAGGATTTTTCCTGTGGACTTTGACATCAGATAAGTTTTATCTTGCTGCCGGCCTGATTTGATAGAGGCCTAAAATACCGTAACCGTCGATAAAGCANGTTGGCGGGATATTTGATCCATCGCCGGCTCTGGGGTAATTTGTCCAATGAGTTGTGTTAACCGCGTGGAACATACCCGGCCTGTACATAAGGCCTGCCGCGGGCATTTCCTGGAGGTAGATTATATTAAGTTTTGTCCAGAGATCTTTAAGCTGCACCGGATCAGTTGTATTCGGAATCTGATCGATAATTCTTTCAGCTTCCGCGTTCTGGAAGCGTCCATAGTTACCGATTGTGTTAGGTGTTCCGACCGGAGGAAGGTAATTACTCGCCATCATTTCATAGGCTCTTGACCACGGAGACGTAATGTTTACGCCGCCTGGGCTCAGCATGAGAATGTCGAAGTTACCGGTGTCGCGGTTTACATAATATGTCGGAGCTTCCGGGAAGTAGGTGGTAATATTGATACCGATAGCTCTTGCGGAATCGGCGACGATTTCGCATGACGCGTTCCAGTCTGACCAGCCGTATGGGCACTGAATCTGGAATGCAAGTCTTACGCCGCCTTTCGCGCGGACGCCGTCAGAACCTCTTACCCATCCGGCTTGATCGAGAATTCTGTTCGCGCCAGCTGTATCAATGCCTGTCCACTGCTGCGCTCTTAACTGTGATTCGTCAATAAGCGCTTTTTCCGTGGTTGTAGGAAGCATCATGTGCGCTTCTTTCGGAGCTGTCTGCCCTGACATCGCGTTTATACCAATCTGATCATAATTGATAACCATCGCGATTGCCCTGCGTACTGCGGCCTCGTTAAGACCGGGTTTCTGGGTGTTAAACACAATACTCGGAATTACGCCGGGGATGTGCCACGGAGCCGCGGGCAGATATGTTTGAATATTGTACTGGAAGAATGTTTCGATCTGCGCGATAAACTGCTGTGAAATATCAACCTGAGCCGCGCGGAAAGCCGAATCTCCGGCCGCGTTGTCGGCGTATACATTGTTGATAACGAATCTAGGCGCGGGAAGTTTTCCGCGGTGGGACGCGTGTGCTCCCCAATAATTGTCATTTCTTATAAGTACAAGTTTGGTATCGTCGCCGAAGTAGAACATATACGGGCCTGATCCATAGCTGTCCCATCCGGGGAATCCTACCAGATCAGCGCGGCCTTTTCCAAGCTCGCCGCTTGCAAGTTTCGCTTCCCAGTATGCTTTCGGCGTAATTGAAATTTCGCTGATTGCGCGTAACATACTCAACTGATTAAAGTTGCCCGATTTTCCGGTGAAAACAACAGTGCTGTTGCCTTGCGCGGTAACGCTGTCAAGATACGGCCAGTAGGTGTTCATCGCTATACCGTCATAGTTCTGCCCCAATTGGAATGTATAGACAACATCCGCCGCCGTTACAGCCGCGCCGTTGGAGAATTTCGCGTTAGGATTTAACTGAACAGTTAAAACCCTGCCGTCTGCGCCGCCAAATGAGTAGGATGCGGCAAGCTGCGGATAAAGTTTTCCATCCAGCATATTGTGAATAAAGAGTGTTTCATAAACCAGCTGGCGTGCGCCGTTACCTGCCAGAGCATGCGCGTTTGACACATAAGGCTGATTTCCTGACGGAGCGCTCCATTGCAGGCCGCTCAAATAAAGGGTTTCATTCCGTGGGAATGTGTACACGGCCGGCCCTGTCACTTGCTGCGTTTGTTGTCTGCAGCCCACGAAGACTGTTCCTGCCGCAATGACTAAGATAAGCATTGCAAGGAGCAAGATACTTCCTCTTTTCATAATTTCCTCCTAATTAAGAAACAGAAATTTAACAGCTTACCATATAAACTGTTTGGTTCATTATCTCACCTGAATTCAAATATAGCAAATAAAAAAATGAAAAATTTATCGGGTGATAGCTTTGCTTATATACTTTTTAGGTAATTCAAGCTGTCTTTTGCACATTCTATGGGGCTTTTTCCCGGAGTGGGGAGGTCCTGTTCTACGACAAGCCATTCCGCGCCTGCTTTTCCGGCTGCCGCGATGATTCCCAGAATATCCTGCACTCCGTAACCCACAGCTCTGAACGGGAAGACATTCTCCGAGCGGGCTTTTTTAGCCTCTCCGATTAGATCGTAATCCGCCTTTATTTTTTTTCCGTCTGACGAGCCGAAATCTTTTAAATGCACTACAGGGGAGCGGCCTGTATATTTTAATATATACTGAGCCGGATCTACCCCGCCTATCATCGCCCAGCAGACATCAATTTCGGTTTGCAGAATGTTTGCCGGAATGCTGTCAAAAAGGTCGTCAAGAGCGTATTTTCCGTTGTATCTCTCAAATTCAAATTCGTGATTATGGTATAAAAGGACGGCTCCCTTTTTGTTTACAATTTCGCCCAGCCGCGCGATGCCTTTTTTTACTTCTTCGTAATTGGGGCTTGAGCTTCGATCCTCATTATTAAGGAAGGGAACGACTATATACTTGCAGCCGATTTCGATATGGTAATCGATCGATTTATCAGGATCGGAAATCATGCTGCGGTAGGGGACATGCGCTGAAACCGCTGTTAACCCCGCCTTGTCAAGCGAGTCCTTAAACTGCGCGGCGGTTTTTCCGAATGCGTCGGCAAGCGCAAGTTCTACATATTTGTAACCTGCGCGCGCGACTTCCGCGAGAGTTCCGTCAAAATCATTTTTTAGTTCGTCCCTGACATTGTAAAGCTGTAACATAATCGGCAGCATAGTTTTCTCCTTATAATAGATTGATAATTAATTATCACACAGGTTTTACCATCGGTCAAATGAAGTTTTTAAGTTGACGGACTGGGAAAGTCAGGTATACTAAAAAGTATTATGTTAATACAAAAACTCCATGATAACTGGAAAATGCGGAAATTAAACAGCGGCTCTTTATTACCTGCTGTGGTACCCGGTTCGGTATACAATGACCTGTTAAAAAATAAACAGATTGAAGATCCTTTCTGGCGCGACAACGAAGACAAGGCTTTCTCTGTTATGGAAAATGATTTTGAATACCGCTGTGAATTTTCCGTTCCGCCAAAGATGCTCGGCATGGATAAAATACTTCTTCGCTGCGAAGGCATTGATACGATCGCGGATATTTTTCTTAATAATAAATCGATCTCTCATACCGATAATATGCACCGCATCTGGGAATTTGACGTTACGGGAATTATAAAAAAAGATAAGAATGAACTTAAAATTATTTTTTATTCGCCTGTTAAATTCGCGGGTGAAGCGCATAAAAAGCAAAAGGTTGACGGTTCTTCCCACGCTCTTGACGGTTTTCCGCAAATCAGGAAAGCGCATTGTATGTTCGGCTGGGACTGGGGGCCGCGCCTTCCCGATGCCGGAATATGGCGTGATATCAACCTTGCCGGAATCCGCATGGCGCGTATCGATAATGTTTACATAACGCAGAAACATAAAAAGGAATCTGTGGAACTTGATGTGCGCGTGGATATCGACAGCGCGGTAAATTTACAGCGTGACGCGAAATATTCATGGAAGATTATAATTACAGATCCCGCAGATAACGAATTCGAATTTGATAATTTATCTAAAAAAATAATAATTGATAAACCGCAGTTGTGGCAGCCCAACGGTTTTGGTTCGCAGCCATTGTATAGTGTAAAAGTAATTCTTTTAAGCCCGAAGGGGAAGGAGATTGATTCCTGGGAGCGTCGTATTGGTCTTCGCACGATGACCATAAGAAGACAGAAAGACAAATGGGGAGAAAGTTTCGCGGCGGATGTAAACGGCACCGCGATCTTCGCGATGGGAGCGGACTATATCCCCGAAGATAATATTCTAAGCAGGGTTACTCCCAAACGCACAAGAAAACTTCTTGAACAATGCGCCGCAGCCAATTTTAACTCGATACGCGTATGGGGCGGCGGTTATTATCCCGACGATTTTTTCTTTGACGCCTGCGACGAACTCGGCCTTGTCGTTTGGCAGGATTTCATGTTCGCGTGCGCTGTGTACGATCTTACGGAAGAGTTTGATAAAAACATCAGAGCTGAATTTGCAGATAACATAAAACGCATACGTCATCACGCGTGTCTTGGACTCTGGTGCGGCAACAACGAAATGGAATGGTTTGTGGCGCAGGACAGATGGGT
>WQRT01000204.1 GCA_009786625.1 Treponema sp. | reverse complement strand
GCTTGAGGAGAACTGGAGAAGCGATCTTCTCGGCGGTGTTATGATGATTAAAGCTAAAGGAAAAAAGCTGATCATGCCGGAAGAACCGCAGTCGTTCTCGGAGGATTTTACCCCGCGGTACGAGGATGTTACGCTGACAGCCCTGCCTTACGGTTTATGGGGCAACCGCGCTCCCGGCGAAATGCTTGTTTGGATCCGCTCATCTCTGTAAATAAAAATATTCGCAAAATTTTGATCTATGCAGTATAATACCATAAGGCGGTATGACATGGATGCGAAACAGTCAATAATCGAAAATAAAACAGCGCTTGGAATAGAGCTTGGTTCCACAAGAATCAAAGCTGTGTTAATNGGTGATAATTACGCGCCTATCGCGGCCGGCAGCCATGATTGGGAAAACAGGCTGGAAGACGGCGTTTGGACATANCATCTTGACGATGTGTGGAAGGGGCTGCAGGATTGCTTCCGNAAATTGTCGCTCGATGTAAAAAACCGTTACGGTGTTGATCTTGTTTCCGCCGGCGCGGTTGGAATTTCTGCGATGATGCACGGGTATCTTGTGTTTGACAAAGACGGCAATCAGCTTGTTCCGTTCCGCACATGGCGCAATACAATGACGGAAAACGCGGCCTCTCTTTTAACGGAAAATTTTAAATTCAATATACCTCAACGCTGGAGTATCGCTCATCTTTATCAAGCGGTTTTAAATAAGGAACCTCATGTTAAAAAAATTGATTTTATGACGACGCTTGCGGGTTACGTGCACTGGAAACTTACCGGGAAAAAAATCCTCGGCATCGGAGACGCTTCCGGCGTATTTCCCGTTGATGAAAAAACATATGACGCGAAAATGTTAAAACAGTTTGATGAACTTACTTCAGGAAGCAGTTTCAGCCGGAAGATCGCTGACATTCTTCCCTCCGTTTTACACGCCGGTGAGAACGCCGGAATGCTTACACCTGAAGGCGCGAAACTGCTTGATCCCTCTGGAACGTTAAACGCAGGTATTCCTCTCTGCCCGCCTGAAGGAGATGCCGGAACGGGAATGACAGCGACTAACAGCATCGCGGAAAGAACCGGAAATGTTTCCGCGGGCACTTCGATTTTCGCGATGATCGTAATGGAAAAAAATCTCGCTGATGTATATCAGGAGATCGACATTGTCTCCACTCCCGCGGGGAAATCCGTCGCGATGGTTCACTGCAATAACTGTACGACGGATCTTGACGCGTGGGTAAAANTGTTTGGTGAAACTCTGGAACTCGCGGGAGCGAAAATTTCCAAACCGGCTTTATATGACGCGCTTTATTTTAAGGCGCTTGAAGGAGACCTTGACTGCGGCGGACTTTTTTCCTGCAACTATTATTCGGGAGAAACTATTACAGGAGTTGACGAAGGCCGTCCGCTGTTTGCGCGTTTTCCCGACAGCAATTTTAACCTCGCGAACTTTATGAAGTCCCTTCTTTTTTCCACAATGGCGACATTGAAATTCGGCATGGACATACTGACGGAAAAAGAGAAAGTGCGCATCGATTCAATTCTGGGGCATGGCGGACTTTTTAAAACAAAAGGCGTCGGACAGAGTTTTATGGCTGCCGTGTTAAACGCTCCTGTTTCCGTTATGGAAGATTCCGCGGGAGAAGGCGGCGCGTGGGGTATTGCGCTTCTGGCATCATACCTGCACGAGAATCAACCTTTGGTAAAATTTTTATCTGAAAAAGTATTTGCGTCTAACGCCGGCGTAAAAATCGCGCCGCTGGAAAAGGATGTTGAAAGTTTTAAAAAATTTATGGAACTGTACACCGCAGGGATAAAAGTAGAACGTTCCGCGGTGGAAAATTTAAGGAGAGGGTAATATGGACATAAAAAAGTGCGAGTTTTGGTTTATCGTCGGAAGCCAGGATCTGTACGGAGATGAAACTCTTAAGCAGGTAGCAGCTAACGCGCGTACCATGGCGGACGGTTTTAACGGTGACAGCATGCTTCCCGGAACCATTATTTTAAAACCTGTCGCCGTTACGCCGCAGATGATACGCGGTCTTTTTGAAGACGCGAATTCCTCAGCGGACTGCGCGGGAATTATTACATGGATGCATACATTTTCTCCTTCAAAAATGTGGATACAAGGTCTTTCAATTAATAAAAAGCCGCTTCTGCATCTTCACACCCAGTTCAACCGCGACATTCCATGGGCTTCCATCGACATGGATTTTATGAATCTAAACCAGTCGGCGCACGGAGACCGCGAGCATGGGTACATTCACGCGCGAATGAGGCTGCCGCGTAAAGTGGTCGCGGGTTTTTGGCAGGACGCGGAAGTACGCAGAAGAATCGGCGTGTGGATGCGCGCCGCCGCCGCGAAAAAAGACGGAATGGACAGCGTCGTTATGCGGTTCGGCGACAACATGAGGGAAGTTGCCGTAACTGAAGGCGATAAAGTCGAAGCGCAGATAAAATTCGGCTGGCAGGTGAATACATGGGGTATCGGCGAGCTTGCGTCGCGTTANGCGAAAATCTCNGANTCAGCCGCGGAAAAACTTGCGCAGGATTACGCTNCGTTATACGAAATTGATAATGATTTGATGCAGCCGGGCGCGAAAAGAACCGCGATGCTTGAACAGGCGAAGATCGAGATCGCTCTAAAGGATATGCTCGTAACGGAAAAAGCCGGAGCNTTTACTACCACTTTTCAGGATCTGCACGGGNTTACGCAATTGCCGGGACTCGCGTGCCAGCGTCTTATGGAACANGGTTTTGGTTTCGGCGCGGAAGGCGACTGGAAGCAGTCAATGCTTACACGCGCCGCNAAAGTAATGGCTCAAGGGTTAAGCGGCGGAACNTCTTTTATGGAAGATTACACATATCATTTCGAGCCGGGAAAGGAAGCCGCTCTCGGCGCTCATATGCTTGAAATATGTCCGTCAATCGCTGAAAAAAAACCGTGTATAGAAGTTCATCCGCTTGGTATCGGCGGTAAGGCTGATCCCGCGAGGATGGTGTTTAATGCGGCGCCGGGACCTGCGGTGCTTGCCACGTTAGTCGATCTTGGGAACCGTTTCAGAATGATTGTTAATGAAATTGAAACAATCAAAATTGAAAACGCGATGCCGAAACTTCCTGTCGCGCGAGCTTTGTGGAAACCGTACCCGAGTTTGAGCGGCGCGGCGGAGGCGTGGATTACCGCTGGCGGCACTCATCACTCAGTTTACTCAAGTGCGCTTACAACAGAATATTTCCGCGACTGGGCGGAAATGTGCGGCATCGAATTTGTGCTTATAGATAAAGACACAAAACCGCACAAGTTACGCGATGAACTCAGATGGAGCGAGGCTTTTTATGCAGCTATTTAAAACGTTACGCGACGAAGCGTATGAAGCGAATATGGAAATTCAAAAACGAAACCTTGCCATCTACACATGGGGAAACGCTTCGGCTTTTGATCCCGACATGGGAGTATTCGCGATAAAACCATCCGGGGTGGAGTATGAACAGCTTTCGCCTGAATCAATGGTTATTATCGATCTGGAAGGAAAAATTCTGGAAGGGGATCTGAAACCTTCATCAGATACAAAAACTCATCTCGTACTGTATAGGGAATTTAGCGGCATTAGAGGCATTGCTCACACTCATTCGCCTTACGCCGCAGCGTGGGCGCAGGCGGGAAAACCTGTGCCGGTGTTTGGGACCACTCACGCTGATCACTGCGCTCAGGAGATTCCATGCACGGATTACATGAGCGCGGGAGCTGTCAACAATGACTATGAGCTTGAAACGGGATATCTTATTTCAGAGACTTTCAGGCTTGATAAAATCGATCCCATACATGTGAATATGGTTCTTGTCGCTGGGCACGGACCATTCACCTGGGGGCAGAGCGCGGGGGCGGCGGTTTATCACAGTATTATTCTGGAAGAAATTTGTAAAATTGCGCTTTACACGGTAACTCTTGATCCGCTCGCGAAATCGCTTCCGGATCATATAACCAAAAAACACTGGGATCGCAAACACGGGCCTGACGCGTATTACGGGCAGGATTGAACCGGTATACATTTTTTTATTAATGTAAACTTCCTCGGTTGTCAATTTTATATTTCCGTCATATTATATTATATCCGTTAAAAAAATGGCGGATAATACAATATAATGGAGGATTAGCATGTTTGTAATATTTTGCAGGATTTTCCAGTTTGTTTTTGATCTTGGAGCCAGGGTTCTCCCCTGGAGAAAAGCGGTTCCTATCGAGGGAGCCGGCAGTATAAAAAAACTTCCTGACATTCTTAATGAACAGAAAGTAAAAAAACCAATGCTGGTGACAGATAACGGNCTTGTAAAAGCGGGAATCGCGCAGCGGATAATCGATGTGCTTGGAAAAGCGCAGTTTCCNTATGTGGTTTTTACCGATGTCGAGCCGAATCCTTCCGTGAATACCGTTAATAAAATTCAAAGACTTTATATCGAGCAAGGATGCGATTGTTTTATCGCGCTTGGCGGAGGATCTTCGATGGATGCGGCGAAGGGAGCCGCGGCGCGTGTTGTTAAACCAAAGAAAACCGTAAACCAGCTTGGCGGCCTTTTAAGGGTGTTGAAAAAACTTCCCCTTTTTATCGCGATTCCGACAACCGCCGGAACAGGAAGCGAAACTACAATCGCCGCTCTTATTACAGATACTGATACTCACCATAAATACGCCATTATGGATTTAAGCCTTATCCCGCGTTACGCGATACTCGACGCCGATTTAACTGCCGGGCTTCCGCCAGCGATCACCGCGGCTACGGGAATGGACGCGCTGACTCACGCCGTTGAAGCGTACCTGTGCTGGACATATAATACAAGGGAGAGTATTCAGTTCGCGTTAGACGCAGTTAAAATAATTTTCGCTAATCTTGAAAAAGTTTATACTAACGGCTCTGATATCGAGGCGCGTCAGGCGATGCTGCTCGCGTCTTACAAAGCCGGTTTCGCTTTTACGCGGGCAGGTGTCGGCAACATTCACGCTGTCGCGCATACATTAGGCGGCCTTTACAGCACTCCGCATGGTTTGGCGAACGC
>WQRT01000203.1 GCA_009786625.1 Treponema sp. | reverse complement strand
GAATTAATTGGGATAACAGGACTCATTGAAGGTATTGTTCAATGGTTCATTCTGGGTTATCTTATTATAGCATTTACCCGTAAGACACTGCGATAGGAGATAATATGAAAATCAGGAATGTTAGTATACAGGATGCTCCTGTGCTGCGAAAACTGGCTTCTCTTTGCCCGCCGCTTGATTTACATACGCCGTATACATATTGGCTTTTAACTTTTATGTACAACGACACCTGTTTTATCCTCGAAGTTGATGATAAAATCGCCGGATTTATTACATCAGTTTATTCAAAGAACACTCTGTTCATCTGGCAAATCGGCATCTTACCTGAGTTTCGTCGTCAAGGTTTATCAACCGCGCTGCTGAAACAGGTATTCACAAAAGCAGACGAACTTGGTATTACCAAGATAAATGTTTCAATCGCAGAAGATAATCAATCAAGTAATGGATCATTTCAAGCATTTTGTAGAGAACATGGTTTTACAATGCAAAAAGCCNGTGTAGCGGAAATAACCGATCTAATTACACCGGAGTTTAAAGAAAAAGAAGTTGTGTTTGAAATTCGCATAAAATGAGTCACGCATCTCACCCCTTCACAGCGCAAAAAATCTCCTGACTCGTAATATCTGAGTACAATGTCAATCCATTAATTTGCGACAGGTGAATTACATTTTCAAAATTTTTATCCGAAGACTGCTCCTCAAAGTTTAAAGTCATATCAAGAAGGTTTTGTTTATCAAGAATCAGATTCGGATTAAAGATGACATCTTTCTCGCCGTCAAAGATCGCGGCGTAAAAAATATCCGCTTCCACTATGTCTTGAAAAAAGTGGCTGCCAAAGGAGAGTTCCGGTATAAGTCCGCCTTGTTTGTATGACACTTCGCACATCACCGCCATGTTGCAAAGCTCGCTGAAGTGAACAGGCACGCCGAGAAAAGGAGTTGTCGTCCCCCACCTGCCGGGTCCTATCAGCATGACATTGCTTCCTATCAACTTTTGATTCAGTTTGCCGATTAAACGCGCCGCCTGATACTTGTCGCGCTCTGTAAGAGCGAGGTACTCCTGCGCTTTAACAAAAATTACATAATCAATCGACAGGCGGACATTGCCACCCATAAAATTGCCGCAGGAGGAAAATAAAATTTTTTCTGCCGATGGTTTTACTGTATTGGCGACATCCATACTTCCGGCGGAAACGTTATGCGCATTTCCCGTCCTCTTTGTTTGAAGCGGGCGGCACTGGAGCAGGTTAAATTTAAAAACTCCTTCCTGATTAAAGTTCGCGGTAAACTCGATATCAATGGGATAATTATACGCTTTTTCGATTGTCTGCATCACTTTTTTAGCGAAACGCGGAAATTTAGTTTCACCTAACAGCTTTTTAAAATCCAGCATCACAGGTTTGGAACCGGTAGGGATGCCGAGATCCTGCATACGGGTAAGCATTGCGTAATCTACGCTGAAAAATGTTTCTTTTAACGCTTTTAAATCCTGATTATAAAGAGCGTCCACATCGGCTTCCGTCATTCGGTTTTCCCTTAAATTAAGCACATCCGCCTTGTGCTGCGAAAATTTACGCTCATCGCCGTAGTGGACAGGCGGTCCTTTCATCGGCTGATCAAGGGGAACAAGGCGCGCGTAATCACCGCTGACACGGTCGACGGCGCGGGTTCCAAGTCCGAAAACAAGCCGCAACATTCCCGCTTTTGGATCCATGTCTTTGTTCCACACATAAAGATTGTTCGAGTGCCCGACACCGGCGATATGCGGGAAAAATAATTCTCCGTAATGATCACCGGAAACGCGCTGAACAAGTATCGCCATCTGCTCATCTTTGTTCTCAAGTCCGCGGGCTTTTCTGTAAACAAGCGCGTCTTCGCTCATCGCGCTCGCGTAAACCGTCCGCACTGCCTGTTCAAACGCCTCAAAACGCTCTTCCGGCGTTCCCTGATTCGCGCAAAAAACGCTTTCGTATTTTCCGGCGAACGCGTTTCCAAAGTTATCTTCCAAAAGAGAGCTTGATCTTACAATAATAGGAGACCAGCCGAAATATTCCATCATCTGATAAAATTGCTCGCGGATAACCTCTGGGAATTTTCCTTTTAACAGTTTTTCTTTTAATTCGGGCGCAAGTTCAAAATAACCTTCGGCTGTTTTCTGCCTGCACCTCAGTTCCCACCAGTCATTCTGTACAATGTAAGTGTAAAAAATATCGGAGCCAAGATACCACGAATCATGCGGCTCCCAGTTTACACTTAATGCGTCCGCGGGACGCGGCTCTTTGTTATCTGAACCAGGTTCCCGCGGCGAAGTATCAAGCCAGTCTTTTTCGACCACCTTCCTGCCAAGAAGCATACCGACGCTTTTTCCGCCGATAAAACCTGAGCCAATCTCGCGCGAAGCGATGTCAAGAATGTCGCGTAACGAAAAATATGACTCGGCAAGCTCTGTAATGCGCGGTTCCCTTCCAATCATCAGGCTGATAAGAAGTTTTTTCATCTCGGACTGAACTTCTCCGCTTTCGTTTAACGCGGCATCATTGCAGACAGCGTGCGCTTTTTCAAGGGTTATCTCCCAGTAATCACGCGCTTTTGTACCCTGTCCCATTCCTGAAAAAAGCGAAGCCGCGTCTGCACTTGATGTGATTGGAACTACTTTGTCTGAATCGATTAGGTGGGGGAAAAACATAGTCGGCGAATAACGTTCCCACACTTTTAAAGGGTGTATGTAGAGTTTCTCATCAATATTATAAAGATCAAGCAGAAGCTGAGTCGTTTCGCGGATTCTGGCGATAGTTGTATGAGTATGAACGCCGCGAAGCAGCGCGAAGTACGCGACAGTGTCAAGAATATAAAGAAAAGGACACGTTACGCGAAAAAAGTTTCCGATCATTAAATCCGAATACCAGAATTCCAACAGGTCGCTAAGGCAGTCAAAAACGTAAAAAGCTTTTAACCCTTCCTTATCAATCAGATCGTGCACTTTCGTCGCGAAACCTTCAAATCCGATAGAAGCGTCAAGTTTATAAACGACAGAAGGTTCATCATCGCTCATTATCGGCTGATGATTCCCAAAACGAAAATAAACAAGACGGCGTCCGTCGCGTTTTGACTGATCAATAAAAGGCCGCACTACTTTGAGGTAATCCTCGATCGACTGCACCTGCCAGACAACATTATCGCCGAGCCACAGCATATCGATAACCTGATCAAGCCCCGAAAGCCCCGTGCTGCATTCCTTCGGCATGCTTACTCTTTTTTCAATCGCCATAAAAACCTCTGTTTATTATCACACGGAGGCACAAAGGCACGGAGTTGTTGTCCGGTATTTTAACTTGTCCCGGGAAATATCAAACCGCAGTCATTATTTTCCCGTGAACCGGCTTCAAATATCAAACTAAAACTCCGTGTCTCCGCGTCTCCGTGATAAATTCTTCTATACCTTATGCTTCGTCCTGCAAAGCGTCGTAGCCTACTTCGCCGGTGCGGACTTTAATTACATTCTCTACATCGTAGATAAATATTTTTCCGTCGCCGATGTTGCCGGTGTAGAGCGCTTTCTTAATCGTGTCGATGCAGAGCTGTACAGGCACTTTACAGATAACAACTTCGATTTTCACTTTCGGCAGCAACGTTGATGTTAGCGGAACGCCGCGGTAATATTCTTTTCCGCCTCTTTGCATTCCGCAGCCAAGCACTTGTGTTACAGTCATGCCGGTGATGCCGATCTTGTCAAAGGCGGCTTTTAATCCTTCAAACCTTGTCTGCTTTGTAATGATGACAACCTTCGACATCTTCGCGCCGGGTTTTGAATTGTTGACAACAGGGATCGCGGCGTCCGCGGAAACTGTTCCGTCGATAGACGTGGTGTTTACTGTCGTAATCATNAAATCCGCGTAACTGCTNGCGAGGCCGTGTTCCGTAAGATCAAGNCCGGAAATTTCATCATGTTTTTCCACNCGAAGCCCGTTTATTTTCTTTATAATGAAAAATGTTAAACCGACTGTCGCGAATGTCCATGCTGCGATAGCCGCAACGCCGAGCGACTGTACGCCGAGTAACGCCGCGCCGCCGCCGTAGAACAGGCCGCCTTCTATGGCAAATAAGCCGACAGCGACCGCTCCCCATATACCGCATACGCCGTGTACAGCGACAGCGCCGACAGGATCATCAACATGCAGTTTTATATCGATAAACTCAATAGCGAGAACAACAAGTATACCGGCAACTAAACCGATAACAAGAGCGCCCGCGACATCAACATAAGCGCAGCCCGCGGTAATACCGACCAATCCAGCCAACGCGCCGTTAAGCGACATCGAAACATCGGGCTTTCCGGTTTTAATCCATGTAAAGAACATTGTCGCTACCGCTGCGGATGTTGCAGCTAACGTTGTCGTTACAAAGATTGATCCAAGTTCTTCAACGCTTCCTGCGGCCGCTCCGTTAAATCCGTACCAGCCGAACCAAAGAATAAANACGCCTAACGCGCCCAGTGTTAAACTGTGGCCCGGGATGGCGCGTACTTTTCCGCTGCTGTCNTATTTTCCGATACGNGGACCAAGAAACGCGGCGCCGATAAAACCAGAAATGCCGCCAACCATGTGAATGGCCGCTGAACCGGCGAAATCGAGAAAGCCAAGCTGCGCNAGCCAGCCGTTTCCGTTCCATACCCATCCGGCTTCGATTGGATAGATNACAGCGCTTATCACAATACTGTAGATACAATACGCGCTGAACCTTGTGCGTTCCGCCATCGCGCCTGATACGATTGTGGCCGCTGTCGCGCAGAAGACAAGATTAAAAATGAAATCGGAATAGTCAAAATTCTGATAATCGGTAAAGACGCCGAGATTCGGAACGCCGATTAAACCGAATACATAATCCTCCGCCGCGAGAAGGCAATAACCGAGCAGCAGAAAACTGATTGATCCAAGTCCGAAATCCATCAGATTTTTCATGATGATATTGCCCGCGTTCTTCGCGCGGGTAAATCCCGCTTCCACCATGGCGAATCCGGCATTCATAAAAAAAACCAGAATAACACCCATCAGAAACCAAATTTGAAAGTCCATAATACTTTCCTCCAAAAAAAA
>WQRT01000202.1 GCA_009786625.1 Treponema sp. | reverse complement strand
AAGCGACAATCCGGTCGTCAGTAAAATGATTATTAAAACAATGTTTTTCTTTCTCATATAAATTTCCTTACATTGTTACCTTGTCATGTGACGTGGAAACTATAAAATTCATTAAAACCGAAACTCGGCTTTTTGCCCAATTAAGGAGTCACTTATAAATTTAACACAATTGATATTATTTGTATATATACTAAAGGGTATAATTTAGATCTTTTTATCATACCAGAACAAATGCTGCATAACTATTCTTGAGCGAAGTAATATTAACTTTATTCCTATTTTATTTAATATTCAAATATTTATTTCAAGTATTTTATATTTATAATATAAGTATAATTTCGCTTAACGTTTGTTACACGCGACAATTCTTTACTTCTTATCTAAATTATTCCATTTATTATCACACAAGACTACAGATGTTTCTATCTGCCTTTCAGATATATTCCAATATCTTTTTAATAGCATATTTTTTTCTTCCATTGTTACAAGTTTAAATCCGTTTTTTATATAAAAATTTATCGCCCAATCTGCTGTACTCCAAGTTCCTATTAAAAATGTTTTAATTGATAAATTTTTTAAATATGAAAGAAGTTTTGTACCTATTCCGCTATTTCTTTGGTTTGTTCTTATGTATCATGCCTTATTAATGATACATCGTTTTTTTCTTGTATTCCCATAACCCCTGATATACTGTTATTTTCTTCATAGCCCCAAAATATTACACCGTCATTTGTTTCACTTTTCAACTCTTCCATTGTCATATATGGTTCATGATACCTGTCATTTGGTATTTTTCCTTTATACGCTGCGACGGAATCATTTATTATATGATAAATATCTTTTAAATCTGTTTCATTACATTTTCTTATCATTTTCAACCTGATTTCATATTTTTACTTTTTTTATATTTTGTCAATATCAATATATTAAGGAAGTTAAAATACCGATTAAATCCCGATTATAGCCGCTTTAATTTTATCCAGCTTTCGGAATTCCCTAATCACAAAAACAGCGGATATTACTGAAGAGCAAAGATCAGAAAATGGAAATGCCCAGTAAACGCCGAATACCGGGCGTATGCCGAACGTTTCAAATAGAACGGGAAAAAATAAAATTGCCGGAATTAAGAAGATTATCTGCCGCGAGAGTCCAAGCACAGCGGCCTGAACCGGTTTTCCGATTGCTTGAAAAAACTGACCGCCTAGCAGTTGAACCGCTACAAACGGAAACATGCTTGTGCAGATGCGCATTGTTACTATTCCAAGTTCGCGCAGGCTTCCTGTGTCTTTGCTGAAAAGAGAGAAGCAAAATCCCGCGGCAAACTGCGTTACGAGAAATCCGATTGTGAGGAATCCTGTTAATGCAAGTAATGCGAGTTTAAAACATTTTTTAACACGGTCGTATTGCTTTGCGCCGTAGTTATAACCAATAATCGGCTGAGCGCCTTGTCCTATTCCCATTAACGGCATGATAACAATTGACATTACAGTGAAAAATATCGTCATTGCGGTAAGGGCTTCGTCTCCGCCGTACTTTATAATTGTCGCGTTTTGCAGCATACCGACAAGGCTCATAGCGAACTGCATTATAAACGGAGCGAAGCCGATGGCGACGATAGCTCCGGCTAATTTTAAATCAAGCTTCATATTTTTTACACGGAAGCGGAGGCGTGTCCATTTTGAATTGAAATATCCCATAACAAGTAAAAATGAAACAAACTGAGATATAACAGTTACCCACGCGGCGCCCGCGACTCCAAGATCAAGAACGAAAATAAAAATGGGATCTAGAATGATGTTTAACACAGCGCCCGCGATTTGTACCAGCATGGATGTTTTGGGGTGTCCGTCAGAACGTATAAAATGTGTAAGACCAGGACTCATCGCGCCGAATATCGCGCCGTAAAGCGTTATGCGCAAATATGTGCTCGCGTACTCGTAAACTTTTCCCTCGGCTTTCATGATATCGCGGAGGATTGGTTCCATAAAAATCATCGCGATTATTATACAGACAGCCGGAATAAGGAATAGCAGTGTGAACGCGTTTCCCATTATTTTTTCCACTTCGTCATGGCGTCTTTCTCCCATTCGTATGGAAAAAAGCGAGTTCGCGCCGATTCCGACAAGCATGGAAACAGCCATGACGATCATCATCACGGGCATAACAAGCCCGATACCGGCGATCGCAAGCGGATCGACTCCCTGCCCAAGATATATTCTGTCAACAATGTTGTATAACGCGTTTACAAGCATCCCGATAATTGCCGGGACGGAAAAGGAGATTAATAATTTACCTATGGGATCTTTCCCGATGCGGTCTGTCGCCAGTCCTGTTTCAGCCAATGCCGGACTCCTGTGTAAAAGATTTTATACTATCCGGTTTATTCAAGCGCGCTTTTTTTCTTCAGGTTATCAAGATTCATTTTCGCTGCAAGATATCCGTGAGCCGCTGCGTAATTGTACCATTCGTATGCTTTTAAATCATTCTTCGGTACACAGGTTCCGTTCTCATAACAATGACCCAGCATATTCTGCGCGGGCGGATATCCGCGTTCTGCGGATTTCTTGTACCACTCAAACGCTTTTTTGGAATCCGCTTCTACGCCTTTACCATGCTCATAACATTCGCCCAGATTATATTGAGCGAAAGAGTTTCCTCGGGTCGCGGCTTTTTTGAACCAGTCGAAAGCTTCATACAGATCTTTTTTAACGCCGTTGCCGTTCGCGTAACAGAATCCTAAATTACCTTGAGCCGGAGGATAATTTTTTTCTGCGGCTTTCTGATAATACGCAATCGCCTTCTTCATATCCTGTTCCACTCCGTATGCGCTCTCGAAACACCAGCCTAAGTTGGTTTCCGCTGGAGCATATCCCTGCGCCGATGATTTCATATAATATTCAACCGCTTTGACATAATTCTGCGGTACGCCATGACCTTTCTCGTAAAAAATCCCAACGAGGCACTGCGACGGAGCGTGTCCCATTTTAGCGGCTTTTANAAAAAATTCAAAAGCCCCTGCGAAATTATACAACATTCCTTCTGCGTTTCCTGCGGCATANAATGATTCCGCGTCATCCATCGATTCAATATCTAACATTTTTTTCTCCTGAACTTTACATTATTTATTTTTAATTGATTATACAATTTTTTTATTTATATTGCAATTTGTTTTTATTANGTATTTTGATAATAAAACGAATCAATATACAAGTAGATAAATTATATTAATCGATATATAATTAAACCATGTATATATCNAAACTCGCATCNGCCTGTGAAGTGAATATACTTCAGGAGCTTGAATCGCGCAGGGTTCAACTTGCGGCGCAAGGCGCGGACATTATCAATCTGTCGGTTGGAACTCCNGACAGGCCGCCNGCGCGTCACGTAATGANCGCGGTTGAAGAGGCTTCCAAAAATCCCGAAAATTATAAATACACATTGATCGATCCGCCTGCTTTGATAAACGCGGTTCAAGGCTGGTATAAAAAGCGATACAATGTTGACATCGCGCCCGATGAGATGCTGTCGATATACGGATCGCAGGAAGGCTTCGCGCATATTTTTCACGCGCTCTGCGATCCCGGTGATCTCGTGATTGCCGGCGCTCCCGGTTATCCGATTTTTTTCTACGGTCCGCGCATGGCCGGCGCGGAAGTTTACCTAACGCCTTTACTTCCCCAAAACGGATTTTTAATCGACTTTGATTCAATCCCCGCGGAAATTGCGGACAGGGCGCGTGTTATAACCGCCTGTTATCCGTCAAATCCGCTCGGCGCCGTCGCTAACAGGGATTTTTATGAAAGACTTACCGCGTTCGCGAAGAAGCACGATATTATCGTGATACACGACAACGCGTATTCGGAGCTTGTACATGACGGAGAACCCGGCGGCAGTTTTCTGGCGGTTCTCGGCGCGAAAGATATCGGCATCGAATTTAATTCGCTTTCTAAAAGCTATAACCTGACCGGGCTGCGGATTTCTTTCGCGCTTGGTAACAGGCAGGTCATCGGCGCGTTCCGCAGGCTGCGCACAAATATTGATTACGGTTTGTCGTCGCTGGATCATACCGCGGCAATCGCGGCGTTAACAGGGCCGCAGGACATTGTTGAACAAAACCGCGCGGCTTACAGGCAGAGACGCGACACGTTCTGCGCCGCTCTTGCGCATAACGGCTGGAATGTTCCCGTAACGCCCGCGTCGATGTTTACATGGTTTCCGCTGCCTGTCAAAAATATGACAAGCGAACAGTTCTGTATGGATCTGCTCGATAAAAAAGGCGTTATCTGTGTTCCCGGCTCGAGTTTCGGCGAAGGCGGCGAAGGCTGGCTACGTTTCGCGTTAACACAGCCGCCTGCAAGGCTCGAAGAAGCCGCGCACAGAATCGGGGAATATTTAAAGATCACTCAGCAGTAAAAAATTTTCTTATTACAAGCGGGTAAAGCATTGTCACCCAGAGGAGCATAAGAAAATATCTTACAGTATCAACGGCAAGACCGGTGCCGATTATCAATTTTAAGCCTTCTTTAATCAGAAGCACTCCCGCCAAGCCGGCGGTGAATTTGATTATCTGCCATAAGATATTTTTTGCTTTGACAGAAAAATTTATGTAGAGGCGTTCAACATACATTCCGGCGGCGAATCCGATACCGGCTCCGGCGGCTTTTAAGCAATCAGACAGATAGTGCCGTTCAATTGTTCCGTTGGAATAAAGCACAGCCGCAATTACAATTACAGCGGCGGCGTANAGAATCATCACAAGNGCGATTATTAATTCCCGCGTTTTACATATCGTATCATTATAAAAAATAATTGTAAGCGCGATGAGCAGTGACGAAATGATAAGCGATGTGATTACATCAAGCGGCGTATGTACGCCGAGATACATTCTCGAGAACGCGACAAGAATAACAATTATAAAACAAATTGTTTTAAACGGAATATTTTTTACCTGCATTCCGAGCGTACCGAAAAGAGCTGTTGCGCTCTGTGTGTGGCCGCTTGGAAAAGAATAACCCGTGGCGTGTTTAACCGCCGATTGTACAGGGCTAAGCGACGGGTCGGCTATCCACGGGCGGTCAATTCTAAAACAAATCTTCATACC
>WQRT01000201.1 GCA_009786625.1 Treponema sp. | reverse complement strand
ACTTCTTTTACAAAGTTCTGGCGAAGCATCTCCCTGAAACGGCTTCGAATCCTGTTTTGAATCTGCGGATCCGGCTCGTACATTTTCAATTCTTCTTTTATCTCGTAACGCGTCATTTTGTGCCGTTCGCGGAAACGGTACCTCTGGAAGAAATAATCCGCAATTGAAAGCACAAGCAGCAAAACGGCGACAACGATAATTAACCTAATTGCGATTCCCGCGATAAAGGTTAACCCTGTGTAAACATCGGCTTTCTGCAGATTAAGAAGCCTTTCAATATCGGAACTTATGAATAAATAGGCGACAATGCCGATAATCGCGATTTTAAGCAAGGATTTGCCAAGATTAAAAAGCCCTTCCACAGAAAAAATGCGTTTAAAATACTGTCCGAATTTCGGCAGTGCCCGTGAAAAATTAGGCGTAATCGGCTTTGTGGTAAACAGCCATCCGCCAATCTGCACCATATTGGAAAAAATCGCGGAGACCATTGCCAAAATTAAAATAGGACCTACAAGCCGCGCGAGGTATCTGAAGAAATTACCAACGATAATCGCGTCTTTTGTCGGATCCAGTTCAACCGCGCGCATAAAAAAGAACTTAACCATTTCGACGCATGTTTTCAGCATGGACGGAGCCATTACCGCTAACAGCAGCGCAGGCAGAAACAGCCCGATGGCGCCTACAAGTTCCTGACTCTTTACAACCTGCCCCTCTTCTCTTAATCTCTTTAACTTCTGCTCGGTCGGTTGCTCTGTTTTCCCCGGCGCATCTTCATCGTCGCTGTCAGAGAACCACTGTAAATGTATATATGCAAATTTATAATTTTGTTGCGTTTCCAGAAATGTATGCCTGAAGAGTTTAACATCCATCAATAGCCCCCTGTTGCGGTTACCTGGCGGCCGATTTGGGTGTAGAGGGTTTCGAAACTTCTGAAGCCTGAATCAATTACATGTGTGAAAGCTTCGATCATAAAGGGAAGGGACGCGAAGATTAACAGAAAAGCTGTCATGATCGATATCGGGAAGCCTTCAGAGAGGATGTTGATCTGAGGTGATGCTTTTGATATTAAACCTGTTGTAAGAGACGTAAGGAATAATGTTCCGAGAATTGGCAGGGAGATCACTATTGCGTCGAGGAATAGGCGCGAAAGACCTGAAGCCATCATGTTTACTACAGATTCTCTGCCGTCTACAAGCAAGATGATGTTGATTGACTGAACGGAACGCCAGAAACCGCCGAGGAATAACTGGTGAAAGCCGCCTATTGTAACAAAGATTAGCATGGAGACCAGGTTGAAGTATTGACCCATGAGGGGGTTTTCAATCTGGGCTACCGGGTCGAATGTTTCAGACGCGCCGAAACCCATCTGAAGCGAGAAAAATTGCCCCGCTGTGGAGAAGGCGGCGAAAATGACGGTCATGAAAAAACCGATGATTATTCCGATTATCCCCTCTCCGATGATGAGCAGGAGAAAACGCAGACTGAATGTCTCATAACGCAGATCGCTTAACGTGCCGCCGGGAAGCGTTACAATTCCGTTGGGGGAGTTAGCCGCCATGTATACTTCCGCTGTGGGAAGCACAGCGAAAGCGGCGAAACCGGCAAGCGCGAGTCTTGCGGTCATGGGAACGGCTTCGGATGAAAGGAGAGGCGCTGTCATGATCATGGCAAAAGCTCTGGCGGCGATCAAAAGAAAGACCGGGCCGAATGTGAGAATGTTCTGTAAGACAGCGTTCTCTATCATACCTTTTCCTATTTTGCCATGTCAGGAATTTTCCTGAACAGCTCTGCCGTGTATTCACCCAGAGAGCCGAAAATAAAACCGCCCAGCAGGGCTAACATTCCGAGAATTACAAACATCTTAGGAACAAACGTAAGCGTCTGCTCCTGAATTGATGTTGCCGCCTGAAGAATCGCTATGAGTAAACCAACCGCAAGAGCTGATAACAAAAGCGGAGCCGCGATCATCAGCACCTGCAGTATTCCTCCGCGTAAAATTGTTACTGCTTCACCGACACTCATTGTTCATCCTTCATATCGCAAATGAACGGACAACTTGTTCCGTTAACAGCGCCCATCCATCCACAAGGATGAACAGGATTAATTTAAATGGCATGGAGATCATAACCGGGGGCAGCATGATCATGCCCATAGACATAAGGGCGCTTGCCACGACCATATCAATTACAATAAACGGAATAAAAAGCAATATTCCGATTTTGAACGCGATTGTAAGCTCGCTTAAAATAAAAGCGGGAATCAAAACAAACGTGGGAACGTCGGCTAACGTATTCGGTCTTGAGAGATTCTGCATCTCCATAAAAAGCGCGATATTCTTTTCGGCGGACGAGCGGCCTCTCATCTGGTTGTACATAAACAATCTCAGCGGCGCTTCCGCTTCCCTGTATGCGTTCTCAACAGAAAGCTCCCCTGAAGACATTGGGCGTATTGAATTATTATAAATTGTACTAAACGTAGGCCACATGATAAACACTGTAAGAAAAAGCGAAATCCCTAAAATTACCTGATTGGGGGGAACCTGCTGCAATGAAAGGGCGCGTTTAATAAAATCCAGAACAATAGAAACCCGTAAAAAACTCGTCATTAAAATTATAATGCTTGGCGCAAGAGACAGAACCGTTAATAAAAGCAGCAATTGAAGCGAAAACGCCACTTCCTGCCCGCCCTGCGGATTGCGTATAGATAAATCTATAAAAGGAATCGCGGGCGGCCCCGGAGGCGTAATCAAATTCATTGTGCCCTGCACCGACGTATCCGGAAACAGTTCCTGCGCGTTCAGCATAACAGGGAAAAGAGATAAAAAAATTATTAAAACCGCAAATTTAATCACGCGCATCACATTTCCTTGAGCCTTTCGCGGCGTTTGCGGATTTCATCGGTTCCTGACTGATTTTGTTTTACAGGAACGCCCATGCGGCGAATCAAGGATAAAAAATCCTGCATTTTGCCGGGAGTTTCCGCGCTTTTTCTTGAATCCTCCAGCATCATCGAATCAATAATTTCTTTATCATCGATTTCGCTGATCAGATTTACGCCGCCGTCGCCGGCTCCCAACAGCCACGCTCTGGAGCCGACTGAAACAATGTGCACATAACGGTTTAGGCCTACATGGGCGCTTGCTATAACTTTTAAAAACGGATCGCTTGCGGCTGTCCGTTTAACGGATTTCTTGAAAATAAAAACAATACCGTAAATCGCGGCGGCTGCAAGAGCCAGAACAAGTATCATTCTGACAACAGCCCATATGGAAGATCCGGCGCGCGAACCTGCGGCCGGAGAATCCGGTATGTCACCTAACACCATAGCCTGTTCGGCAAGGCGGTGAGGATCTTCCGCGGCAGGTTCTTCCTGAGCAGAGATTGATGAAATTTGGATTAAAAGCACCGCTGCTAAAAGCAGGGCAAATTTAAGGATTTTCAGTTCTCCCCCCCCAAGTCCAACTGATTTGCGTAATTGTATACTATTTAATGTACCTGTGACAATAGAATTCCCAAAAAAAAAGTAACTTTTATTATATTAAAGCATTACAATAATACCGGATGTTGACTATAATTTACATAGAGCAGGAAGGAGTGTATGAAGGCAATATTTGCAAATTTAGCGCTTATTTTGCTGTTTTCATTGAGTTTCTCAGCTCTCTGGGCAGAAGAACCGGATTTTTTCAGCAGAAACCTGTTTTTTACTGAAGGTATGCTCACAAAAAGGCCGGCGCCCGATGATTCTGCCGTTCTCGCGAAAAAAACGCCTGCCAAAGAGGAGAATATGCCTGCCGAAGAATCAGGCAATTCCGCTATAATTCCCGAATTTATTACTTCTGAGGAACCCGGCGAGGATATCGCCTTTTCGCAGGAGCAGACAGGCGATAATTATAACGACCTTGACTTGTTATTTTTTGAGGCAAGCGGGCTAATTTATGAGGTTACCCCGCCTGTTATTGAACCAAGGTCTTTTAACGACATTTTTCCGCATTTATCGCGATCGCAAAGACGCAACGCGGGAAGCGAATCGGGGCTGAGGCATGCTTTTGAGAAAAATGA
The DNA here is from genome assembly GCA_009786625.1 of Treponema sp. GTDB lineage: Bacteria > Spirochaetota > Spirochaetia > Treponematales > Breznakiellaceae > WQXQ01. The sequence continues at coordinate 1,050 of WQRT01000201.1, read as the reverse complement.
GTCTCCGCTGTTTCTTCCAACCCAGGATTCAGGAATCGACTTGATTAGTTTTGTTTTATCTAAAAAACCTTCTCACATTGTTGAAGCTCTAATACTGGTTCCTTATAAAAAAAGAGAATTGGATATGCTGGACGCCTATAACGCAATGAGGGAGATCGGCGGCATTAAAGATCAAACGCTTACAATCAGAAATAACCAGTACAAGGTTTTTAAAGAGACAACCCGTCTTGAAAGCGCTAAAAACAGAAAACCCATTCCCGATCCCGGACCCGCGGATTCACTGCCCTATTCAGAAACAATGTATCTTCGTTTTACGGACGCGACAATCGGGGAACTCTATATACAGGGAGAAATTAAACCGGGTTTATACGGCATAACATACAGTATGACAAATTTCAGAGATGTCAATTATTCAATATTCAGGGTAATGAAAGCGGAAAAATTTACCGCGATCATTTACATAGAACCCGTTAAAGAGGGAATACTAATCTACAGTATGTCAGGTCTTTATTTGCCGGGTTTCATTGCCAGCAGAATGAATCTTCCTTCAAACATGAACTACCGCATCACAGTGCTGTTAAACTGGATAATACACGGGCTTAGAACGCAGGAAAACACAAGGGAAAAAGCTATTCCGTTTGCGGTTAAATAAAAAAAAAGCCTGACCAGATGATCAGGCTTTTGAAACAACTTAATTATTTATTAATTATATCCCATGTCATTGATGCGTTCCATCGGAGACACAATCTCGGTTACGCGTACGCCGAAGTTTTCATCGATAACTACAACTTCGCCCTTGGCGATAAGTTTATGGTTAACAAGTATGTCGACAGGCTCGCCGGCAAGTTTATCCAGCTCGATGATTGTGCCTTCGCCCATTCCAAGGATTTCCTTGATAAGCTTTCTGGTGCGTCCGAGTTCTACGGTCATCTCCATGGAAACGTCCATGATCAAACCGATGTTGCCCGCTTCGTGAGGACCAAGACGCGGCTGCATCAGGTTGGGGAACTGAACAGGCGACACATTGGTCGGTCCCATGTTCGGCATTCC
>WQRT01000200.1 GCA_009786625.1 Treponema sp. | reverse complement strand
TCGACAGCGCGTTCAACGCCGTTAAGGTCATCGTTAAGTCCGCTCTGCGGCTCGACAAAAAGCGGCGCTGAAACCCGCTTTAAATTAAGCGCGGCGGAAAGATTATCCTCAAAAATGCGTTTAATCGCGCCGATTGCCTTCTGTGTCTCATAGACCGAAAGAAGCGGCTTGTAATCCTTCGGAACGATTAATTTACCCATATTGCCTCCATATAGTGCGTCAAACCGCGCGGAAATAATTTTTAAAGCGCGGCGCTTTGCTCAATCTAAAGCATATCTTAAAAAAAACATCTGTACCAGATGAGTATTTCGAAGTATTATTAGTTATGAGTAAATTAAAATTTTTTATTGCAGTCATTACAATTTTAATTCTATCAACATGCGTGACAAGCCGGTCTTCCGATGATCCGGATGCGCTCGGCACGGTAGGAACGCCAAACGCGAACATCGCCGTGGATGTCGACACGAGATATCAATATGTGCGCGGATTCGGCGGAATGGATGTCGGTTGGGGAAATTTTCCGCGTACCACAGCGCGTGATACGGAGCTGATGTACAATCCTGATACGGGACTCGGCTTAAATATTCTGCGCATAATGATTATGCCCGGTAATACAAATATTGACGCTACACTGACAAGCATGATAAACGGAACAAGGCCGGACTATTACGAGAATGTGCGGATCGTAAACAGGCACGGCGGTTATGTTCTGGCAAGTCCGTGGTCGCCTCCCGCCGCATGGAAAAGCAATAACCACACAAGAGGCGACGGCAGGCTTAGACCTGAACATTATCAGGATTACGCGAATTATCTGAAAGCGTTCGCGGCGAATATGCAGCGTAACGGTGCGCCGATTTACGCGATCTCGATACAGAATGAACCCAATTATCAGGTTACATATGACGGCTGTTTATGGTCGCCTCAAGCTATGAGAGATTTTTTTAAACAGGTCGGACGTTTTACCGAAGGAGTAGCGGGTTACGGCGGCGGCAGGGAAATGCCTTATGTTCTTACAATGAACGGCGAATCTGCGAATCATCCAAACATCAATGACGCCGCGCTTAACGATCCGCAGTCAAGAGCTGTTATCGATCTTATCGGCAGACATACATACGGCGACAGATTGAACCGTTACGCGCTAGCTATTGATCATCCGACAGATCCAAAAGAAGTCTGGATGACAGAGAATAATATCAACAGCGGGAACGAGGCTTATTATCATCTTGACTCGACATGGAACTATGTATGGATGTTTATGAATGATGTCGATCTGAGCATCAGACTGAATCATGAAAGCGCGTATATCTGGTGGGCGGCAAAACGTTTTTACAGTTTTATCGGCGATGATCAATGGGAAACAGATGATGGAGTGATTCTCCCGCGCGGGTACGGAGTTTCGCATTACGCGCATTTCGCGAAAGAGATGTACCGCGTAAATATAACATCGAGCGGAACCACAGCCGGCGGCGATAATCTCACGACATCCAATTTTAACAGGCGCGTATATGACAGAAACGACATAACGGCAAAAGTAACAGCGTTCGTATCACCTGACGGCAATACCATCAGCTTTGTCATGTTTACTCCGACATTGGCAAGCGGCGAAGGAGGCGTAGACATGGGAACGATCAGATTACAGCTTCCCGAAGGTTTTATCATAGGCAGCGCCGCCGCGATGAGAACGAGAAGAAACAATTACGCGCAATGGGAAGACGTTGTGATATGCGACGACAGGAACTCCGCTCTTGTCCTTCTTCCGCGGGGAAATATTTATTCTGTAAGGTTTACAAGATTGATTGAGGAATAATGTCATACCATCTCGCTGTTGATATCGGCGCGTCATCGGGGCGGTGCATACTCGGCCGCCTTGTTGACGGTCTTTTTTGTATCAACGAGTTTCATCGTTTTCCCAATCAACTGGTTGAACGCGGCGGGCATCTGTGCTGGGACATTGACAGAATCTTCAGCGAAATTTTAGCGGGACTTGTAAAATGCCGCGGACTTGATGCTCCATTATCGTCGGTTGGCATCGATACATGGGCGGTCGATTTTGTGTTACTCGACGAAAATTGCGCGTTACTCGGCGATACTGTTTCCTACCGCGATAAAAGAACAGAAGGCTGCGACGAAGATGTATACGCTATAATTCCCGAAGCGGAATTATACCGCCGGACAGGAATCCAAAAACAGCTTTTTAACACAATTTTCCAGTTACGCGCCATTCAACGCGATTCTCCCGTTTTACTGGAACGCGCCGCTCATTTTTTAATGCTGCCGGATTATCTTCATTATAAACTGTGCGGCGTTATGTCAAATGAGTATACAAACGCGACATCAACAGGGCTTGTAAACGCGCAAAAACGCAGCTGGGATTTGGAAATAATAGAAAAACTTGGTTTCCCAGCGCGAATTTTTAAACCATTAATAAAACCAGCCGTAAAACTTGGCGGATTTACCGCTGAGGTTCGGGAGGCCGCAGGTTTTAACTGTGATGTGATAATTCCCGTTACACATGATACGCCGAGCGCGGTGATGGCAGTCCCAAGCAGTGACGCTGTTTATATCAGCAGCGGCACATGGTCTTTAATCGGTATTGAATGTGACTCGCCTAACTGCGGCGAAGATGCGCGTAAAAATAATTTTACAAACGAAGGCGGCTTTGACAAATTCTGCTTTAGAAAAAATATAATGGGATTATGGCTATTTCAGGAAGTCATACGGGAATCAGGCGGAGACTTATCTTTTGAATCCTGTGAATACGCCGACATTGAATCAATTATTGACGTAAACAGCAACCGTTTTTTCTCGCCCCATAGCATGACGGCGGAAATTAAAAACGCCTGCGCCGAAACAGGACAGAAAGCGCCAAAAACACCGGCGGAAACCGTTAAAGTCATTTTCAAAAGCCTCGCGCACTGTTACGCGAAATCCACCTCGGAAATAGAGACGCTGACAGGAAAAACATTTAACGTTATACATATAGTCGGCGGCGGAACAAAAATTGATTATCTAAACCGCCTTGTCAAAGAAGCCTCCGGGAAAAAAGTACGCGTAAATCCTGTTGAAGCGTCCGCTATTGGAAACATTTCGGCGCAGATGATCGCATACGGAGAATTTAAAGATCTAAAGGAAGCGCGAGAGTGTATATCTAAATCTTTTGCGGTAAAGGAATATTAACATGAGTTTTGAAAACGCTAAAAAACTGTACAGTGAACACGGCGTTGACGTTGAACACGCGCTTGAAACCGCCGCGTCCACGCCCATATCGATTCAATGCTGGCAGGGCGATGATGTGACAGGCTTTGACAGCGGAGGCACAGGCGGCGGCATACAGGCGACAGGAAATTATCCCGGCAGAGCGGGAAATTTTGATGAACTGAAAGCCGACTTTTCAAAGGCATGTTCTTTTATTCCCGGAAAAAAAAGAATAAACCTTCATGCCAGTTACGCGGTTTTCTCAAACGGGAAAAAAGATCGTGACGCGCTAAACTACGAACATTTTTCTCCGTGGGTGGAATTCGCGAAAGAAAAAAGAATCGGCATTGATTTTAATCCGACATGCTTCGGCCACGCGAAAGTAAAAGACGGATTGACATTATCAAGCCCCGATAAAGAAACGCGGGATTTCTGGATCAGGCATTGTAAACAATCAAGGATTATCGCGAACGGGATTGGAGATGCGCTTAGCGATAAAGTCCTTAATAATATCTGGATTCCCGACGGCTTAAAAGATATTCCGGCTGACCGTACAGGTCCGCGTAAAAGATTAAAAGAAGCGTTAGATGAAATTTTCGCCTCGCGCCTTCCCAATGTTATCGACTGCGTGGAAAGCAAAGTTTTCGGAATAGGGCTTGAAAGTTATACCGCCGGTTCCAATGAATTCTACCTTTCTTATTGCGCATCACGCGGTGATGTATACCCGCTTTTAGATAACGGACATTTTCACCCGACAGAAAACGCCGCGGACAAGATATCCGCCCTTGCGCTTTTTTTTGACTGTGTTCCGTTTCACATAACGCGCCCTGTCCGCTGGGACAGCGATCATGTTCCGCTTTTTAACGATGAACTGCGCGAACTGTTCACGGAAATTGTGCGAAGCGGTGCGCTTTCAAAAGCCAGAATCGGACTTGATTTCTTTGACGCGTCGATTAACCGCGTAGCCGCGTGGATAACAGGAACACATTCGGCGCAAAAAGCGCTTTTGTACGCGCTGCTGACTCCCGATTTAAGCGGGCTTCAAAACAGCGGCGATTTTACCCAATTGATGTACCGGCAGGAAGAACTGCGGTTATTGCCGTTTGGTGAAATTTGGGACGAATACCTTAGACGCGGGAATATTCCCGGAAACTGGTATGATGTAATAAAAAAGTACGAAAACGAAGTATTAAAGGCAAGAAAATGAGCAAAATTGAAAAAATTACAGACATTCCTGTAATCCAAGGCTTTGTCAGAATGTGCAAAGACGCGTGGCTTCAAGGCTGGCATGAACGTAACGGCGGAAATCTAACATACCGCATGACAGCTAACGATGTAGATCAATGCCGTGTTTTTTTCGGACAGCCGGGGGAATGGACAGCGATAGGGGTAAGCGGCGAAAACCTCGCGGGCGAATACTTTATAACGACAGGCAGCGGAAAATATTTCCGTAATGTTGAACTTGACACTTCAGCTAACATCGGCATTGTAGAAATAAACGAAAAAGGCGGTTCATGGCGCGTTGTATGTGGTCATGAAAACGCGCGTCCGACAAGCGAGTTTCCAACGCACCTTATGAGCCATGCTGTGCGAAAAAAAGCAACTAACGGCAGAAACAGGGTAATTTACCACGCGCATCCCGCGAACATAGTTGCCATGACATACATTCTGCCCCTTACGGCAAAAGATTTTTCTCTGGCTTTATGGCAAAGCGAAACTGAATGTCCCGTCGTGTTTCCCGAAGGCGTCGGCGTAGTGCCGTGGCAAGTACCCGGCGGAACAGAAATCGCGGCCGCTACAGCAAAGATCATGGAAAGGTACAGCGCCGCTGTTTGGGCTCATCACGGCCTCTTTTGCTCCGGCGCGGACTTTGATGAAACATTCGGCCTTATGCACACAATCGAAAAAGCCGCGGAAATTTACATGAAAGTGATAAGCACAGGTTTACCTGTACGCCAGACAATCTCAAG
>WQRT01000199.1 GCA_009786625.1 Treponema sp. | reverse complement strand
TCTTTGATCGCTTCCTGTAATTGAATCTCTTCTTTCGCGTCAATGATTTTCCGAAGGCGGCTTTTGAACATTCTTGTTTGAATGAACCAGATTAAAAATATAACAAGCGCGATCAATACCGCAAGGCACGCGATATATGCCCATAACGGAATATTAAAACCCAGTATTGCGTTTAATTGCTCTATCATTTTTCTCTCCTTTATATGTTATATAATTTTATTTTAATCCCAGAACATGGTAAATCTGAACCGGCTTTTCTTTGCCCTTTACTTTTACCGCCGGTCTTTCCTCAAAACGGAAAAGTTTATCTCCAAGTTGATTTTTAGTTGACTGCGAGATGATCACTTCGTCAGCCTGAGCGACGCCTTCCAGCCTAGCGGCAAGATTGACGGTATCGCCGATAACGGAATAATCCATGCGTTGAATGCTTCCAAGATTTCCCGCGACAAGCGGGCCTGTGTTAACGCCGATACCGATGCGGAGGCGGGAGGCGACATTGCGGAAGAATTTTCTTTTTGATGATCGGACTGTATCTTGAATCGCGAGCGCGCATGAAACAGCGTGGAACGCGTCTTCTTTTTCCGGCAGCATCGGAACACCCCAGACAGCCATTATGCAGTCGCCGATGAATTTATCAATATAACCTCTGTGCTGCACTACTTTTTCGACAGCCTCGGTAAAATACTCGTTTAAAATCTCGATAATTTCCTCGGGTTCGCGGTTTTCCGAAAAACTTGTGTACCCGCGTATGTCGGCAAAAAATACCGTGGCATCTCTTTTATCGCCGCCAAGATTTACGCTGTCCGGCGTTTCCATCAATTTTTCCATTACTTCCTGTGACATATAACGCGCGAACATATCCTTGATGATGCGGCGTTCTTCCGTCACTGCCTGTACNGTATTTTTTAATTCTTTCTCGCGCGTCTGGTTTGTAAAAAGCAGCGTAAGCCCTTCTTTTTTTCCGCGCGGTGTTTTTAANGGTGATACGTTAAGCGAAAAATCCATTTCTTTTTCGTCNCTGCTGTAAATGCCTTCCAGTCCGAGCAGCTCATTTCCGTCCTCAAGGCTNCCCTTAATTGCGTTTAACGTTTTNGATGANAGAGAGTTTTTAAAAGCGTTATCAAGGCTGCGCCCGAGGTCTTCCTGTTTTAAGCCCATNGCCTGCGCCGCCGGTTCGTTAAAATAGTAAAGGTGGCCGACCGCGTCTGTTGTCACAACAAGGTTTGTCATCGAGTTAAAAACATTTTCCTGATAACGCTCAAGAGAGTCGATAATTTTTGATGATTCGCGTGTCTCGTCGAATAACTTTGATGTCTGCATCGCTCCTGCTGCGAGTTTCGTATAACAGTCAAGAAAATTAAAACGCGCCTTGTTAAAAAAACACGGGCGGAGTGAGCAGACAAAAAGAACGCCGATTTCGCGCGGAGGGCTTACAATCGGAAGCGCCATCCCGCTTTTCATCTGATCGCTTATCAATACTTCTTTTAAAAATTCCGGCGTAGTATCTTTTTCGCGCGTAGAATTTTCCAGATGCGCGTGTTTGTTATTAAAAATGACCGCTTCCTTACATTCGCGTATAAAACGGACAAGCTCGATGCCGCCGGAAATTGTTTCCGGTATTTGGTACCTTCCGCGTTTGAAGTAAAGTTTTAAATCACTTTTTTTATCGGACGGATCAGTCAAAATATAAAACGCGGAAAGGTCGGCGTGCGCGATATCCTGCGCCTGTTCAACAAAGCTGTGCACAAGGTCTTTAAAGTTTTTTTCCCGCGCAAGTAACGCGCCGGCTCTGATCAAATCCTGTTCTGCCGGCAGCGAATAAGACGGCTCCTTTGCGGGGACAGACTGCGTGACGGCCGGTTTGCTATGTACAAGATTCATATTAGCTGAATTATAACACAAATTTTGACAATTGGAAAGGAATATAATATTCTATAAATAACTATGAAAACGGTTACAAGCACGCAAATGCGCGAAGTTGAGCGGATGGCGATAGAAGAGCTTGGAATTCCTTCTATCATATTGATGGAAAATGCCGCCATTCGTCTGGCTACTCATTGTTTCAGATTGATGGAAAACCTATCCGCCGGAGGCTCAGCTAATAAAAACGCCAAAGTTTTAATTACCTGCGGATCGGGTAACAACGGAGGCGACGGGCTGGCGCTTGCGCGTATTCTGTATTTAAAAGGAATTGATATAAAAGTTATTTATATGGGTGATACGGATCGTGGTTCAGCCGTGAAGAACGATGCCTCTTTAAACCTTGCGATTGTTAAAAATTTGGGAATAACGATACTGCAAGTTCACTCCGCCGGAGATTTCCCCGACATTAAAAATGAAATAGAAAAATGTGATTTTATCGTTGACGCGCTTTTTGGCATTGGACTAACCCGGAATATTGATGGAAATTTTAAAATGCTGATAGAGACAATCAATCGTTACGCGAAATTTGTGTTATCGGTTGATATGCCTTCGGGTGTGCATTCAGATACCGGGAGAATCATGGGATGCGCTGTAAAAGCGAACGAGACAGTGACTTTCGCGCATCCTAAAACCGGCCTTTACGTGTTTCCCGGTGCGGAGTATGCCGGAAAAATTTCTATTGAAGATATCGGAATTCCATATAATTTGATTGATAAAATTAAGATTGAAGCGGAAATTCTTACAGATGATGAAGCTTTGAAGATGATTCCTGTCCGTACGCGGCGTTCAAACAAGGGCAGTTTCGGCAAAGTGTTGGTTTTCGCCGGTTCAAACGAGATGCCGGGCGCGGCCGCTTTTGCGTGTTCCGCTTCGTACATGGTCGGCGCCGGTTTGGTATGCGCCTGCGTTGTGCCACACACGGCTGACGTTATACATCACTGGCAGAGGGAAGTAATTACGCGTAACGTACCTGAGCTAAACGGTATGTACTGTAAAAAAAGCTTTGAAAATTTGCAGGAAGAGATAAACCGCGCTGATGTGATTGTTATAGGTCCCGGCATCGGGCGAAGCTCCGATGTTACTGAGTTTGTCCGCGGGCTTCTTGGAATGATAAACACGCCTGTCGTTCTTGACGCGGACGCGCTTTTCGCGTTAGGTGAAAATATCGATGTACTTAAGACGCTCAAAGCGCCATGTGTAATAACGCCTCATCCCGGCGAAATGAGCAGGCTGACAGGACGCGGTACGCGAGAAATTCTTGATAATATTGTTGAAACGGCAGTAAATTTCTCCAAAGAGTTTAATATAATAACGCTTTTAAAGGATGCGCATACAATAATCGCCGCTCCTGACGGAAAATATTTTATCAATTTAACCGGAAACAACGCGCTTTCTAAAGCCGGAACAGGCGATGTACTTACAGGCGTGATAGCAGGATTTATCGCTCAAATGAACGCAAAGTGTGTGTTAGCTGACGACGAGTCCCGCAGAAATGTTTTTAACGCCGCTGTTCTCGGTGCGTACTATCACGGAAAAGCTGGCGAAGATGCGGCAGAAAAAAGTTCATGTTATGAGGTTATGGCAGAGGATTTGTTAGCTGAATTAGAATCCATAATATTTGATTAAGGAAGGAGTATTAAAATGAAAGTATTTATCACAGGCGGAACAGGAAACATCGGGCAGTATGTCACACTCGCGGTTGTTGAAGCGGGACACGAAGCGGTGGTGCTTTCACGCTCTCCTGAAAAACATTCATCGTTCGCGAAGCATGCGTCATTCGCGGAGAAGGTGAAACTGGTTAAAGGAGCAATAACCGATTACAAACTTTTAGAAGATTATATAAAAGGCTGTGATGCGGTAATTCATATCGCGCTTGGCTGGGGTAATGATCCCGTCTCGATGTTTTATAATGACACCGCAGCGACTGTAAACCTGTTAATGATATCAGAAAGAGCCGGTGTCGAAAAATTTATTTACACCAGCAGTACCGCCGCGATGGGTCACATGCGTAACGGCATGGATGAAACCGCCGCGAATCTTCCGCTCGATCTTTACGGCAGCACAAAATCAGCGGGAGAAGCTTATGTTCTTGGCTTTACGAAATACTACGGCAATGACGCGGGACTTTCCTCGATATTTGGGTATAACGCAGGCGTAAAAATGAAGCGTAACGTTATACGCCCTGGGTATACATATTCAAACCCGCTGTGTCCTGATGGCTCAACGGAACCTGACGCGCGTTTTCGCAATATTGCCGAAGCAGTTGTTAACAGTAAAACTGTTACGCTTACAAAGCACGATGGAACGCAGTTTATCAGCGCCGCAGAAATCGCGCAGCTTTATTTAAAACTGATTGAAAGTGACAAGAACGGAGAAGTTTACCTTGCACTTGGAAACACATTCACAACATGGGAGGAAATCGCGAAAATCGCTCTTGAGTTTTATCCAAAGTCAAAATCAGAAATTGCGCTTAACGATCTGGGCTGGGGATCAGAGCCTTATATGTACAATGTTAAAAAGATGGAAAGGGATTTTGGGTTATCGTTTGACAGCCGCCAGCCGCTGCGCGAGCATATTAGGTGGTGTGTGGAGAGGGCGAGGAAATTGAGGCAGAGTTGAGTAGCGGCAATTTATATGATAAACTATTGGTATGTATGGTTTAATAAAATTATCACAGAATTTATTATGAATGAGATTTAATTTTTTATCTTTATTGTAATTAATACTTAAAACATTATATTGAATTTTCACTAAAAATATACTATTATGTCAACAATTAGAAATTATTAAAAAGGAGTATGAAAACAGATATTAACAAAGGAGGAAAATTATGAGTTTAATCATATTTCTGCTTGTTGTTGGCGGAATATTTATATTAATCTTGATTGTTGGAGCTGGTTTAAGCCTCTTTTCAGCCATTTTCGGCTATTATAATGATCCCTATGAACGAGATCTAGCCAGAATGGATTATGAAGATGAAGTTCTGGACAGGCTTGATAGAATTGCTGATCGTCGCCACGGTGATACATATGTCAATATTGATGCCAGACAAATACACTTTCACGATTATGGAGATGATGATTAAACATGGCAACCCAATTAACTATCGAGCGCCTGTGGAAAGAAGTAGGCTTCACTCCTAATGAGAATCAACGTAAAGCCATTTTTTTCACAAACGGACCTCTTTTACTTACAGCAGGACCTGGTTCCGGCAAAACCCGTGTTTTGTTGTGGAGAACAGTAAACCTCATTGTTTTTCATGGCGTAAACCCTAATAAAATATTTCTCTCAACCTTCACCACAAA
>WQRT01000198.1 GCA_009786625.1 Treponema sp. | reverse complement strand
GTGTTTGACATGGGCTGGCTGTGGATTCCTTTCGCGGTGCTTCTTGTTGTGGGAGAGTCAAACGCCGTTAATTTTTCAGACGGGCTTGACGGGCTTTTAGCCGGGCTTCTTATTATTGTCTTTTTAACTCTTGCGTTTCTTACCTATATTACGGGGCGTATTGATTACTCTGAATATCTCGGNATACCTTATATTCCCGAAGCGGGTGANTTGACAGTTTTCTGTTTCGCCGCGGCGGGNGCGTGTGTNGGCTTTCTTTGGTTTAACGCGCATCCTGCGGAAGTATTTATGGGAGATGTCGGAAGCCTTTCGCTTGGCGGNGTAATAGCGGTTATTTCCCTTATAACAAAAAAAGAAATTTTAATTCTTGTAATCGGAGGAGTGTTCGTGCTTGAGATTGCTTCCGTAATCATACAGGTAGTATCTTTCAAGCTGCGTAAAAAGAGGGTGTTTAAAATGGCGCCTCTTCATCATCATTATGAATTAATCGGATGGTCTGAAATAAAAACTGTTATCAGATTCTGGATCCTTGGCGGCTTGTGCGCAATAATCGCATTGTCAACTTTAAAAATACAATAGGATAAGAAATGTATCAATTTGATGTAGAACGAAAGTACGGACAGAAAAATATTCACCTTCTCATGTTTTGCGTCATTCTTTTATTGGGAACAGGGCTTATCACTCTTTATTCCGCTTCCTATTCATTCGCGGCAAGATTTTTCAGAGACGGTAATCATTTTATCATCAGGCAGCTTATTTTCGCCGGTATCGGAATGGTATTGTTCTTCATTTTCGCTTTTATAGATCTTTCGCTTTTGCGCAAATTTATTAAACCGCTTGTAGCCGCCGCGATTGCGCTTTGCGCTCTTACATTGATTCCCGGAATCGGCGTTGAACGTTACGGCGCATCCCGCTGGATAGAAATAGGCGGCATATCGTATCAGCCTTCGGAAATGGTCAAGTTTGTCCTGCCGCTTTATCTTGCGCATCTTCTTGATAAGAAAAAAGACAACCTCGATAATTTTTTCACAGGCGTTCTGCCGCCTGTTATCATAACAGGAATTTTCTTTGGTCTTATTTATATTCAAAATAATTTTTCAACAGCGGTGTTTATTATTTTTAACGCGATGGTAATTTTCTTTCTTGCCGGGATGCGTTACAGATATTTTCTGGCGGCAACTATGATGATAATTCCAATCTCCGCGCTTTTAATTTTTACAAAAAAGCACCGCGTTTTGCGTCTTGTAAGTTTCCTAAGACCTGAATGGGATCCTCTGGGCGCGGGATATCAAGTGAACGCAAGCCGCGAGGCGATCATTTCAAGCGGTTTTTGGGGAAAAGGCATCGGAGAGGGAACAAAAAAAGTCGCGAGCATTCCGGAGATACATTCCGATTTTATTTTCAGCTCGTATGTTGAAGAAACAGGTTTTATCGGAATACTGCTTTTCTTCTCGCTTTTCGCTGTCTTCGCAGTTCTCGGTTACACAGCGGCGTGGAAAAGCCAAAGCGTTTTCGGCAAACTGCTCGCGGCGGGATTAACGACCATGATCGTCTCTCAGGCTCTTTTAAATACAGCGGTTGTTTCCGGGGCGTTACCCGCTACAGGAATCCCGCTTCCGTTTTTTTCAGCTGGCGGTTCATCGCTGTTAACTTCGCTTATATGCGCGGGGCTGATTGCAAATGTCGCGCGTAAGAGCGGCGTACTAACAGAGAAAACAAGCGGTTTGGAGGATGCAAATGAGTACTGATTATTACAGCGCCTCCGGNGAGATGCACGTAAAGTCCGCCGGGAAAATTGAAAAAGGACTTAAAAGGCTCCTGATCATCGCCGCNATTATTTTCGCGGCGGAGATTGTCTGGCTTTTCGGCGTCAGTCCTTTTATACCGTTCTCCACCGTTGAGGTGCATGGATTTGANGGACTTNGCCGCGCCGAGATCNTCTCGCTCGCTGAGCTTGATGACAGTTCCTCTTTCTTTTCAACTAACACAAGAGAAATCCGCGAGAGGGTTTCTTCACATATTCTTGTAGAGTCCGCGGTNGTGACAAAACGTTTCCCTGACAAGCTGTCAATTTTTCTGACACCNAGGGAAGCGGCGGCTGTGACTCTTACAACTATCGGCGCAAGACAAGTTCCGTTGTTTGTCGACAGACACGGAGTTTTTTATAAAATAGGAAGCACCTTGGAAGGTCTTGGAGTCCCTGTTCTTTCGGGCATTGACAATCCGCAATTAAACATGCGCCTGCCATCTGCGCTTGTTCCCCTTGCGGAAAATCTGAAAACAATATCCGTGTCTTCGCCGGAATTATTGGCCGCAATTTCAGAAATACGAATTGAACGAAAGAGCTGGGATGGTTTTGATTTAGTGCTTTTCCCTGTACATAGTACCATCAGGGTAAGAGTTGAAAATAATTTAACGGAAGATACGCTGCGTTATATGCTGCTTATGCTGAATGTATTTAATTCAAGCCTTCAAAAACCGGATGAGATTGATTTTAGATCCGGCATGGGATCATACAGAATTGGAGAACAATCTTTATGATTATAATCGATTTAAAAGGATTGAGGTTAATATGAGTGAGATTATCGCCGCGCTCGATATTGGTTCTACTTGCGTACGCGCGTTAATATGCGAGCGCGATACGGACGGAATCCTTAAGATACTCGGTTCAGGCATGAAACACTCCAACGGATTAAGAAAGGGAGTAGTAGTAAATATCGAAGCTACTCTTCACGCGGTAGCGGCCGCGATCGAAGACGCTGAAATGATGAGCGGTCTTGAAGCCGTGAATTGCTGGACGGGAATCGGAGGCAATCACATAAACGGAATTAATTCGCGCGGAGTTGTCGGGGTGTCCAGCAAGAAACGCGATACAAGAGAAAGTGAAATAGCGCAGGGAGATGTAGATCGGGTAATCGAAGCCGCCAAAGCGATTAATATTCCGACTGACAGGCAGATACTCGAAGTAATCCCGCAAAATTATAAAGTTGACGATCAAAAAGGAATACGCAATCCCCTTGATATGCTCGGAGTGCGGCTTGAGTGTGATGTTTTAATTATTACCTGTTCTGTCACAGGCGCGCAGAATTTAATAAAATGCGTAAACCGCGCGGGATTCCGTGTAAATGATCTTGTGCTGCAAACGCTCGCGGCGGGAAAAGCCGTTCTTACTCAGGATGAAATTGATCTTGGTGTTGTCTTAATCGATCTTGGAGGCGGAACAACCGATGTGCTTGTTTACGCGGAAGGTACGCCGTTTTCCGTTTATACAATTCCCGCGGGAGGTATGCAGGTAACAAGCGATATATCAATGATAAAAAATATATCAATTGATAATGCTGAAAAAATAAAAATTGACGCCGGATGCTGCTGGGAAAGAATGATGGATTCGGATGAAACAGTGATCGTTCCGGGAGTGGGCGGAAGAGCGCCGCTTTCGATTCCGAGATCTCATCTGCTTACGATAATAAAACCAAGAATGGAAGAAATTTTCAAAATGGTAAAGCAGCATCTTGATTCGCTTGATCTCGTACGCCCGCTCGGAGGAGGCGTTGTGCTGACAGGAGGAACTGCTCTTCTTTGCGGCATTGTCGATCTCGCGAATCACATTTTAAAATTGCCTGCAAGGCTTGGAAGCCCGATTCCAACCGCCAGGATAGCGGGGCTTGTCGAGGAGTACCGCAATCCGTCTTACGCGACAGTGATAGGGCTCGCGCTTGAAGGCGAAAGCAGGTCAATGCAGGATGTATCGGATCACGGATCTGATATCCATAATGATAAAAAAAATCCTGCATTAATCGGCAAATTAAAAGCATGGTTAAAAGAAGGATTTTTTTAAAGAATGAAACATCTGCATGTAATGCAGTTATTAAAAAAAGTTATAATAAACGAGGGGGGGACATGATGAATGTATTAGCGGTAGTTGAGAAACCACAGGTAATTCCATTTAAACCGCAGGAGGTTTCCTTTATTAACGGAAACTGCGTTTCAAAGGAGACGAGCGTTTCAAAAGAAGCGAATTCAGGCGATGAAGCAAAGCGCAGAATGCCTTTGCCTTTCAAGACAATTCCCGATAACAGGGACAGCCATTTCAGCCGTGATCAGGAGGAAGCGGCCGCCGCGGTAATAAAGGTGATCTCCGCGGGCGGAGGCGGCGGCAACGCGTTAAACCGAATGATCGAAGCTGATTTGACCGGTGTTGAATTCATCGCTGTTAATACTGATATTCAGGACCTTTATAATAAAAGCAAAGCCGAGATAAAAGTGCAGATCGGCGCCGGTGTAACAGGCGGCCGCGGCGCTGGAGGCAAACCCGAAAAAGGAGAGCAGGCCGCGCTTGAAGACAAGGAAGCGATCGCCGAAGTTTTAAGAGGCGCTCACATGGTCTTCATTACCGCAGGAATGGGCGGCGGAACAGGAACAGGCTCGGCACCGGTTATCGCGAAAATCGCAAGACAACTCGGCGCTCTTACTGTCGCTGTTGTTACAACGCCTTTTGAACACGAGGGACGCTACAAGATGCGTCTTGCGGCGGAAGGAATCGAGAAGCTGCGGCAGGAAGTTGATACATTAATTATCATCCCCAATCAATATCTGTTTAAAATTATTGATAACACGACTTCATGGAATAACGCGTATCTGATGGCGGACGAAGTTCTCTGCCGCGGCGTGCAGGGTATTTCTGAACTGATTACCAAAACAGGTTTTCAAAACGCGGACTTTGCCGATGTTGAATCGATAATGAAAGGCAAGGGTGAAGCGTTAATGGGCATCGGAATCGGATCGGGCGAAAACCGCGCGTTAGACGCTGTTAAAAACGCGATCGATAATCCGCTGCTCGAAGATACCAGCATCGAAGGCGCGACAGGCGCTCTTGTAAATATCGCAGGGCCGGATGACATGACAATGGTAGAAATTAAAAACATTGTCAAATACATCGAGGAAAAATGCGATCCGGAAGTTAATTTAATTCAAGGTCTCCGCATTGATACTGAACTTGGAGCCAATATTCAGGTAACGGTAATCGCGACCGGTTTTCAGGAAGTAAAAGCGCCTGCGGTAAACCAGTCTCCCATTGTGAAAACAGTTGATACGGATTTTATTGACTATAACGAGTATGTAAAAATGGTTGATAAAACAAAACTGAAAACTGAATTCTTGCCTCCCCGCGAATATCAGGATGATCTGGATGTTCCTTCATTGATCAGAAATTACAATTATCACAACGAAGAAAAACTTGCCAGGGAGAAAATTTAATTGGGTAATGAGGAACTGTTAAAACGATTTTGTTCCCGGCTTTT
>WQRT01000197.1 GCA_009786625.1 Treponema sp. | reverse complement strand
TGTTTGAAGATTCGGAAATTTATCTCCGCAGCGGAAGGCGGAATCTAATTCCCATTAATGTGGATGTCCGCAGTCCTCAAAGGGTTGTTCTTCTTTTTGATGACGAGGCGATTTACACAGGCAGATATGATGTTTATGTCAGGAATCCGGGCGGCCTTGTTACATCCATCCCCGGATTTTCCATCATATATAAAAAGCCGCTCGATCTTTTTATTAAATTAGCCTACACTCCTCCAATTCCTTTATATGGCAATCTGCAGGAAGTCTTTGGTACAAATTTATTTTTACCGGGATATAACTTAAGTTTTGAAGCTGTTTCCTCCGCCCGCGGTTCATTTAACGGCGGAATTGAATTTGGGGTGGGATCATTTTTTATAAATCCTGCCGCAGAGATTCGATTCGGCATGGATAATATGGTTGACGGATTCCGCAACGCCGGAGACGGNGCGGCTATTATTGATTTTGATATCAATATAGTAATGCANACCCGTTTTAATTTAAGACGTAACGCTTTTTCATTCCGTTTCGGCGTAGGCTTTACATCATTGAGCGGCATGGGAAATTTTTATAATACCGAACCGCTTATCGTTCATTTTAATTTGAACGCTTCCTTTATGTTCCTTCTTTATGACATATTTTTTCTTGATGCCGGTATTGACTTCACTCATTATATGGGTAATGATTCTTTTGGCTTAGTAAAGCCGCGGATAGGAGTTGTCTGGCAATTTTAAACAGGAGTGATGATGCTTTCCCGGGAAGATTTTATATTTACTATCGGTTATGACGGCCCCGCCGCGATTGTTGACGGACAGGCAAAAAGGCTTTACTCAAAGTTATCTACTGCGGAATTGGCGGAAAAAGGGCTTTACAGAGCCGCGTGTTCATCCGCCATCTGGTCAAAAGAGCCNAAAGAGCTTGAAATTGCCGCTCAAATCTATGAAAAAGCCTCAGGCGTGGCTGTTCCGNCGGCGGCTTTNCAGCGTCTTTTCGGCGTTTTCCCCATCGATGTAAACCGCGCTATAGTGCTTTNACTCTCTTGAATAAAAAAGCCCTTTTATGTTAAAGTACCTTTAAATATTATTTAAGGATGTTATCAATGTATTCATTTATTCTTCCATTGCTGATGGCCGCACCTCCGGAAGGCGCTGAAATGGGGGCGGGAAGCCTTCTTTCAAGTTTTATACCTTTTATCGCGGTTATCCTGATTTTCTATTTTCTGATAATCAGACCGCAAAGTAAAAAGCGGAAAGAAACCGAAAAAATGATCTCCGCTCTTAAAAAAGGCGACAGGGTAGTAACAATCGGCGGGCTTTACGGGACAATTCAATCTGTAAAAGAAACGACCGTTATAATGAAGGTTGATGATAACGTAAAACTGGAATTTCTGCGCAGCGCGATTTCCAGCGTTATAAGCCAGGCTGCGTCCAAAGAAGATAAAGAGAAGATTGAGGAAAAAACTGTAGAAAAAGAAAAATCTGAAGGCCAATCTTCCGAAAGCGGAGTATAAGCCGGTATGAGTAAACGTTACAGATTAATCATTTTATTTGTTGTATTGGGAGTGTGTTTTTTATTTCTCTGGCCTACAATACGCTGGTATTTTTTCATTCCGAGGGATCANATGGCGATCGCGCTNGANTCAAGGCAGCAGATTAGAACTTATTCGTCGCAGACAGCNAGCGGGGATTTGCAGCGGCTTATTGAAGCCGCGCGGTTAGACGATGCTGTTCCCGGTGATCTTACTTTTTTAATTCCTTTAGCCAGAAAACAGTACAGGGCTTTTAACGACGCGGTTCCCGATCAATGGACAGCAAGAACGGTTTTGGAAGCTTTTTCGTCGCGCAGAGAAGCGCTGGAAACAATAGAGAACAAGTACCGCGACGATATTTTCTCGCTTAAGGATCTTCAAAGGAACGCGGTAAAACTCGGCCTTGATCTTTCAGGCGGCTTAAGCATTGTGCTGCAGGCGAACATTGAATCGCTTTCGCACCGGCTTGGAGGACGCACCCTAAACGAAGATGATCGCATCGACGCAATGAACAGGGCTTTAGAAGTGCTCAATAACCGCATTGACCGTTTTGGTTTAACGGAACCTGTTATCAGGCGTCAGGGAACGGATCAGATTTATGTGGAAATTCCCGGCACTGCCGATCCCGAAAGGATCAATGACATCATCATGGGAAAGGGAAGCCTTACATTCCATCTGGAAGATCCGGAAGCGACAGATGTTTTTTATAATTACTACAGATTAAATCCCACAACGACATTTGACGCATCGGGAAGATTGATCGACCCGACAATTGTCCCGGCGGATGTAATGATCCTCGGCTACTATGTAAAAGATCGTTACGGGCTTGANGAACAGGCGCGTAACCCGGACGGTTCTCTCCGTTATATCGCTTTAAAAAAAGAAATCGGACTTGACGGCAACTATATAGAAGAAGCCGTAGTTGAACGTAACAATATGGACGGCAAGCCGGAAGTTGTTTTCAGGCTGAGTCAGGAAGGCGGTGAGATTTTTTACAATCTTACATCTGTCAACATAAATAAAAATCTTGCGATTGTACTTGACGACAGAGTCAGATCTAACGCGAGAATCTCGTCAGGTATACGCGAAAGAGGGCAGATAACTGGGTTCGCTTCCGAAGAAGCCGAGAACCTCGCCCTTGTATTAAGAACGGCCGCTCTTCCCGTGGAACTTGAAGTCGCGAGCCAGCAGAGTATCGGCGCGTCGATGGGAGAAGACACGATACGCCAGGGTTTATACGCGCTGCTTGGCGGCGTTGCAGCAGTTTTGGTTTTTATGCTTATTTTCTATCAGGCGGCGGGCATTAACGCGGTAGTTGCGCAGCTTTTAAACTTTTACATTATGTTCAGCGTCCTTTCCGCTCTTAACTTTACGCTAACGTTACCCGCCATTGCCGGATTCATCCTTACAATCGGTATGGCAACGGACGCTAACGTAATTATCTTTGAGCGCATGAAAGAAGAAATGCGTCTTGGAAAATCAAGAAAGGCTGTAGTTGAAGCCGGGTTCGGCAAAGCGTTCTGGGCGATTATGGACTCCAATATCACTACATTTATCGCCGCCCTGTTTCTTTCGCAGCTCGGTTCAGGTCCAATCAGGGGGTTCGCGGTGAGCCTTTCAATCGGCGTTTTCTCTTCCGTGTTTACCGCCCTTTTCGTATCGCGTTTAATTTTTGACTTTGGAACCGATGTAATGAAAAGCGAAGACCTTTCCGTTAGCTGGACAACCCATATTCAAAAAAGCCCGGAAACAGCCCGGGCCGGTTCACGCGCGAGGGGGCTTGGTTTATGAAAAAGATAATCCCCTTTTCAAGGTATTTTTTCCCTACTGCAATTATCTCGATAATTTTAGTTTTATTCTGTGTCGGCGGATATATTTTTAATAACGGATTCGCGCTCGGCGTGGATTTCCAGGCCGGTCTTATTCAAGAGATTAAAGTTGCTCCGTCAGCGTTCAGCCTCCGCTGGAACGGTTTAACAAGCGCCGTTTTACAGTTTGACCGCAGCAATTTGTACATCATCGTTTCCGGCTCCGGCGTTGAACCAAGAACATACCCGTTCGCGTTCAGCGAATACACAACAATAGGCGCAATGCGGCGAGCCATGGAGGCGCAGCTTGAGGAACTTGTTGTTGAAGTGTCAGCTAACGAATCAATCAGTTCTCATTGGCTGATTTTCAGTACGCAGAGCAATCCCTATCTTGGAAACAGCACACCTTATATCGTTCATTACCTTGATCCCGCGAGCATTCCGATAGATATTTCCGAAGTAAGAGCCGCAATGGCTGGTTCCGTTTTCGGTGTTTCCGTGCAAAACCTCGGCGCTCCCTCAGATCGTCATTTTATGGTGCGCGTGGAAGACAAGGACGAAGGCCGTATAACATCAAATGAAGTTATTAATACCCTTGAATCTTATTTCGGCAGCGGAAATATCGCGGTGCTTCGTTCCGATTATGTCGGGTCGCGCTTCTCCAAGGATTTAACGGATCAAGTCGGCGTTCTTATCTCGCTTACGTTATTGCTGATATTGATTTACTCTGCCATACGTTTCAAGTTTCAATACGCCGTAGGAGCTGTAATCGCGATTATGTACGACGTTCTTGTCATGGTAGCTTTTATGATCTGGACAAGAATGGAGTTTACCACGCTGAGTATCGCCGCGATTCTAACCATTTTGGGTTATTCGACGAACAACACGATTATTTTCTTTGACCGTGTAAGAGAAAATCTCCGCGTTTTCCCGGACGATTCGTTTGTTGATATATTGAACAGATCTCTTACAGGTATTCTCGGACGAACAATAATCACGACCGCGACCACAATGATCGCCGTGTTGGCACTGTTCATCTTCACGACAGGAGCGATGAAAGATTTTGCTCTTGCTCTTTTAGTAGGCATGATATCGGGCGTATACACAACACTGTTCATCGTTTCCGGTTTCGTTAACTTCTGGCAGAATCAAAAGATCAAACGCGAAAAGAAAAAACTTGCCGCGGCGGTGTAGTTTTTAATTTGGTTTGTGGTTAAGGAAAATTATTCATTCTCGTAATATTAAAGGGTTTGATCGTGGTTATCCGCGCGCAGGTTATGGGATTTTGTATGGGAGTCAGGCGGGCTGTGGATCTCGCGTCAACCTGCGGCGGAAAAAATGTATACTCACTTGGACCATTGGTGCACAATCCGAAAGTGTTAGACGATCTTGCGTCTCTGGGAGTACATTCTGTTGAAAGTCCGCCTGAAAACTGCGGCGGCTGCACAGTGATTATACGCGCACACGGGATTAGCCCTTTAACTGAAAAAAGCCTGCGGGATAAAGGCTGCGTTATCATTGACGCTACCTGCCCAAAAGTAAAAGCGAGCCAGTTAAAAGTTCAAGAGTTATCCCGCGCCGGTTATTTTTTATTCCTTGCAGGAGAAGCTCATCACGCGGAAATCGCGGGGCTTTTAGGTTATGCTTCGGGCAGTAATGTGACAGTAGCCGGCTGCGTTTCTGACGCGGAAAATGCGGCAAGGCGGCTTTTGCTTTCCAATAATAATTCTAAAACCGCTCTTATCGGGCAGACAACAATTAGTGAAGATGTTTTTGCCGGTATTGGTGATATAATAAAAGAGTATTTTCCAAATTTGAAAATTATTAATACAATTTGCGCGGCTACGAGCGAAAGGCAGAATGCGCTGCGGGAACTATTGCCGCAAGTTGACGCTGTAATTGTCGCGGGCGGAAAAGATTCGGCAAATACAAGAGCGCTTTTCGCTATCGCGCGGGAGAGCGGAAAACCCTGCGTGTCAGCCGAGAGCGCGTCGGAAATACCGCGGGAATTTTTTAATTATAAAACTGTAGGCATCAGCGCGGGCGCGTCTACGCCGGATTCAGTTGTGGA
>WQRT01000196.1 GCA_009786625.1 Treponema sp. | reverse complement strand
GCCGTCTCGTGGAATCTGCTTGTAGGAATAATCATCACGCTTTTCGCTCTCAGGCTTGGAGCCTCGTCAACATATATCGGGTTTATGAGCGCGACTTTTTACATCGCGTTATTTCTGCTGCCGTTCGGCAAATTACTTGCGCGGCGTTTTTCTATAATCGGGATATTCAGCTTTACATGGATCGCAAGGTCTCTTTGCATGGTGCTTGCCGCGGCCGCTCCTTTTTTTGATTACGCCGGGTATAAAAATATCGCTCTTCTTCTTGTCATGATTGGAGTGCTTTTGTTTCATATTTTCCGCGGAATAGGGATGATAGGAAACAATCCTGTTTTAAGCCTGCTTGCTTCAGGGCCTGACAGAGGCAGCTACATGACGCAGATTCAAATTACAAACAGCGCAATAGCGATGTCGGGAAGTTTTTTAATCGCGATGGCGCTCGGCATGGAACCGCCTGTAATCATTTTTTCCGTTTTACTCAGCGCGGGCGTGATTACGGGCGTTATAAGCGGATGCATGATAAAAAAAGTTCCCGAGCCTTCGCGCCCCAAAGACGGGCACGGGATGAAGCTCGCGGATATTTTTAAAGAAGCCTTTTCTCAGGATCATATCCGCCATTTTATTTTTATCTTCTTTCTTATCGTTCTTGTGTCAGGCGTTACGCGAACATTTGTTGTCGTCTACGCGCGCGAAGCGTTCATGCACAATGACGGTTTAATTTCGCTTTACTCTGTTTTCGGCGGTCTTGGATTTTTGATGGCGGGCATCATCGTAAAATTTCTGGTTGATCGTCTCGGCGCAAGGCCTCTTTTTCTTGTCAGCGTAACGCTCGGCCTTATTTGCCTTATCGCCGCTGTTTTTTTTCCGCAGTCGGCCGCGGAAAATATGACAGGTTCCATTCTTTTTATGGTCTTTCTGTTTTTCATGCTGAACTTTGGTTTTCTCGGTTCCGAGGGAATTGCTCAAACTTATTTTTTTGGATTAATCCCGTCCGATAAAATGATGGACATGGGAATCTTATACTTTTTTATTTTAGGTACCGCCGGCGCGACCGGTACATTCCTTTCCGGAATTCTAATTGATATTCTGTTGATGTTCGGGCTTTCTCCTTTTGTTTCATTTAAAATCCTCTTTATCATAATGATAGGATTGACATCTCTTGCACTGGCGATGCGCGGCAGAATGAAGCCTTTAGGTTCTCTTCCGCTTACAGACGCACTGGAAGTAATTTTTTCATTCAGGGATCTCCGCGCGATTAGCCTTCTTGATAGACTGGATAAGGCGGAGGATTCACAGGAAGAGCAGCACCTTCTTGGCGAATTGCATAACACGCCTTCTCATCTTGCTGTTGACGGCTTACTTGAACGAGCGCGTTCGCCGAAACTCGCGACCCGGTTTGAGGCAATAAGAGCGCTTGAAAAAATGCACACCCTAAGCCCCGCCGCGCATAAAGCGCTTATGGACGATGCTCACAATAATCATTTCACGACCGCGTACATCTCCGCGCGTATAATGGGAAATCACAAGTATACGCAGGCAATCCCGCTGCTTCACAAGCTTGCCGCCTCCGACGATTATATGCTCGCGGGAGAGGCCGTTGTAGCTCTCGCGAAGATGAGGGATGAATCGTTCCGGCACGAAATTGAAAATCTGGTTCGTGATTCGCCGAACCCTCGTCTTAAAATTATGGGCGCGGAAGCTCTTGGATTGTACCGCAGCGGCGAATCAATTCCCGTGCTGCTGGATGTTTTACGCGGCGGCAAACAGCCGCCGTACCTCAGGGATGAAGTCATTCTCGCAATCGCCGCGATTCTTGATACGCAGAAAAAGTTTTATAAAATTCTGGTGCGCTATTCCGCGGATAATTCTCTTGCGTCTACGCTTGCGCTTGATGAAGCGGAAGCAACGCAGGAATTTGTTAATAAGACACTGATGAAAAAGAAATCAAATGAACACATTTCAATTATCACTATGTTCACGGATTATTATCAGGATGCTATCGAAAAATTTGTAATTGACAAAAACGGAGCGCATTTGTCAAGCTGGATTTCCGAGTTTCCCGACGAGTATTCCAGAACCGGAAGTTATATCAGGGCGGTTTTAGCAAAAGCCGTTGTTGACAGCGATCTTTGTAATGACGACCGCCTGCGCCTCTTGATTGTTCACTGGGCTTCGCAGGGCCTGCGTATCTGGGCGGCTATGATTAAGTAGGGGTTAGGGATTAGGGGATAGGGGTTAGTTAGGAGATAGGGGATAGTTAGGGATTAGGGGATAGGGGTTAGGGGATAAATTTTTGATGAATGAAAAAGATGGTGTTGAGATTTCTGATGTCACGGCTGATGTTTCGCGTAACGCGTTGGACGCGCTTGATGTTTCGCGTAACGCGGTTGACGCGCCGGGTGTTTCGCGTAACACGGCGGGTAAGCCTGAGGTTTCACGCGGCGCGGGTGGCAGGCCTGATGCAGCGGGCAGGCTTGGCACGGATCCAATCGGGAAGCTGCTCTTAAAATTTTCTGTTCCGGCGATAACTGGAATGGTGGTTAACGCGCTTTACAATTTTGTGGATCGTATTTTTGTGGGGCAGGGTGTAAACGAAATTGCTCTAGGCGGGCTTTCACTTGTCCTGCCGCTGATGACAATCGGGATGGCGTTCGCGATGCTCTTCGGCATCGGGGCGGCGAACATGATTTCCATGAGGCTTGGTCAGGGAAAGCGCGAAGAAGCGGAAAACGCGCTAGATCATTGTTTCTTTTTGTTAATCGGCACCGGCATTCTGATGACAACTCTTGGCCTTGTTTTTCTTGATCCGCTTCT
Organism: Treponema sp.; assembly: GCA_009786625.1. Classification (GTDB taxonomy): domain Bacteria; phylum Spirochaetota; class Spirochaetia; order Treponematales; family Breznakiellaceae; genus WQXQ01. The sequence goes on along the minus strand of WQRT01000196.1, from coordinate 2,625 downwards.
TTTGATGATGGGCGCCGCGAAGGGAAGCGAAGCGCTTGTTTACGCAAGGGAATATTTTCGCATAACGCTTTACGGATCAATTTTCTTTATGGTCAGCTTNGGTCTTTCNCACTGCACNAGAGCGCAGGGTTTCCCCGGCGTTACGATGATCGCCATGATCATGGGAGCAGTCTGTAATATTATTTTTGACGCGGTATTTATTTTATGGTTCAAATGGGGTGTTGAAGGCGCGGCATGGGCGACAATTGTTTCCCAGTTTATTTCAACTTCATATATACTGCGTTTTATCCTGAGTAAGAAAGCGGTTGTCAAACTGAACTTCAGGATGCTCAAGCCGGATCTTTCAATCGTAACGCAGGTAATGGCTTTTGGTTCCGCGCAGTTCCTGCTTCAGTTTTTAATTTCTGCGGTTCAGCTTTTAAACAACATGAGCGCGGGCTGGTACGGGGCTGCCGCACTCGGCGTTGATAACGGCGGCGATATCGCGCTTTCGGGAATGAGCATTAACGGCGCCATATTGATGCTTATACTCATGCCGGTTTTCGGCATTAATCAGGGAGCGCAGCCGATACTTGGTTACAACTACGGCGCGAAACTGTATCAGCGTGTGTTACGNGCATACACAGGCGCGATAACCGCCGCTACCTCNATATGTGTTACGGGTTTTATTATCGTGCAGATTTTTTCCGTNCAGCTTGTGGGAATTTTCGCGCCGGAAGGAAGCNCCGCTCTTATGCAGTTCGCGCCGCGCGCGATGCGTATCATGATGATCATGCTTCCGCTTGCCGGTTTCCAGATTGTTTCCACCAATTTATTCGTTGTTACAGGACGCCCGAAAATATCAATCTTTCTTTCCATGCTGCGTCAGTGCATCGCGTTTATTCCATGTATACTCATCTTCGGAAATATTTGGGGGCTTTGGGGAGTCGTAGCGGCCGCTCCTGTCGCCGATGGTTTTGCCTTTCTGATTACAGGCATAATGATCATATTTGAGCTGAGAAAGTTGAGAAGAGTTCCCGGCGGGCAGCAGGCGCTATCTTGACTGTTAAATTATAGTTTTATAAGCTGATAATATATGGGTAACAGCTTTGTATCTATCGTTGTCATAAGAATTTTGGCGGCTTTAACCGTAATAATTGTCATTGTTATCGGTGTAGCTCTTGGCATTTCTCTCGCCATGACCGCGAATATCAGAAATCAGGAAAATTTTATTGAATTCGCCCCCGCGCTTCCGACCAGGCTTCTTGATATAAATGGAATTCTTATAACCGAGTTCGCTTCCGATGAAAAACGCGAACTTGTTTCTTTAAGCGATTTGCCGCGTCATTTGATTCACGCGGTTCTCGCCCGCGAGGATCCTGATTTTTACAATCACCGCGGTTTCAGCATCCGCGCCATTGCCCGCGCGGCGCTTGGGCAGATAACGGGCAGGGACGCAGGCGGCGGCTCAACCATTACGCAGCAGGTAGCCGGTACGCTTTATACAAACAGAAGCGAGCGCACTTACACGCGCAAAATAAAAGAACTCTGGTGGGCGTTTCAAATAGAGCGTCGTTATACAAAAAATGAAATCCTTGAAATATACCTTAACTACATGCCGATGGGTCCCGGCACTTACGGCGTGGAAACCGCGAGTAAATATTTTTTCGGTCACGGCGCGAAAGATGTAAGCCTTGCCGAAGCCGCGGTATTGGCAGTGCTTCTTTCCGGGCCTTCGCGTTTTGATCCTTTAAGAAATCCGAGCCTTGCGCGTAACAGACAGCAGCATGTTCTGGATCGGATGATTCTGCTTGGTTATGCCGAACAGGAAGAAGCCTACAATTCGATTAACGAGTATTGGGATAATTTTGACTGGACAAGGCCGTCTCTTTCGGCGTACCTGACCCGCGAAGATAAAGCGCCGTGGTTCAGCGAGTATGTGCGCCGCGAGCTTGACGTATTGATGTACGGCTCCTTGAATTATTACAGAGACGGTTACACCGTTCATACCACCCTTAACCTTGCGCATCAGGAAGCCGCTGACAGATTTATGGCTGAAGGTCTGGAACGTGCCAACAGGACATATACCGCGTTAAACAGAAGCCGCAACACGCAGGCAATTCGCTCGACTTTGCCTCTTGTTGATATGATTACGCTCGCTTTCAATCTGCTGCCGGTTCATGAAATCGCATCCGGTCAGAATGAATCAAGATCAATTTCACGTTACACAAGAACAATAAATCCGATAGTTGACATGGCGGCTCTCGCGTTCGGCATACCTGAGTTGAAAGATATAACTGGTCCCGGTTTTGCGATGCTCAGGCAGAGGGCAGAGCAGAATGTTGTGGAAGGCGCTCTTGTAGCGATAGAAAATGAAACCGGATATATAACGGCGATTGTCGGCGGTTCAAGGTACGATGAGTCAAACCAGTTGATACGCGCGAGCCAGGCAAATGTCCAGACAGGTTCCGCGTTTAAACCGCTTTACTATTCAGCGGCGATTGACAGCCGGAAATTCACAGCATCGACAATGATCTACGATATGCCGATTGTTTATTACAACGAAGATAACACTCCTTATATCCCGAGCAATTACGGAGATTTATGGAGAGGCTCGGTATTGCTTTACAACGCGTTATCGCTTTC
>WQRT01000195.1 GCA_009786625.1 Treponema sp. | reverse complement strand
TTTTTAATACGGAGAGAGAGGGATTCGAACCCTCGGAGCCCTTGCGGGCTCAACGGTTTTCGAGACCGCCCGATTCAACCGCTCTCGCATCTCTCCGGGTGAGCTTAGTATACTTTAAAACTTGCTGTGGTTTGTGTCAATCAGATGAATCAGGCGCGTTTTTACTCGGTGAACTGCCAGCCGCCTAACGCAAAACTGTCCGAGTATACGAAATAAATGTTTTGAACATCTGTGACAGTTCTTGTTAACCTTACCGTGTAGTTTGTAAATACAGGATTTCTGATAGAAAGAGTTCCGATTAATTCGCTGTCCTGTGAGTTGCTGAACGGAGAGCCGAGGCGTACTTCTACAACACAGCCGCCTGTCTGCCCGGCGCGCGCGAGAATGTTAATATTGGCCGCGCCCCGATCTGAAAAATCCGCGCCGAAAACGCCGAGCCACGCTCCATCGGTTAATGCCGACGCGTACTCGCACGGGTTTGAGGCGTCTGAAAGCACGATGCTCTCAAACGATGTCCCGGCGGAAATGCCGCTTAACGCGCCCGGATGCCAGTCATAAGGATCCAATCTGCCGACCTGCTCAACACCACGCAATGTTCCGTTAGCTGATCCGGGTATTCCGTCAGCCATTGTAATTCTGTCGACATGCGCTACGCGGTATCCTTTTCTGTCAATGCCCATGCTCTCTTCAAGTAACTGAGAATGATACGCAAGATACCATTGCCCTTCAAAGTTGAACATATCATGGTGGTTATTGCCCCATACATCAAAATAAGATCCCGGATTTCTGAAAAGCGTTCCTTCAAGCGTAAACGGCCCCATCGGGTTGTTAGCTGTCATTACCGCGATGACTGCGTTGTTTATTCCAAGCCTTTGCCTGTCTTCGGCTGCCACGCTCCAGTTGGTGCAGTACGATAAAACATACCTTCCATTTATTTTTTTCATCAGGATGGCTTCAAAGAAATACGGTATATCGATCTGAACAGGATCTCCTATAAGGGAAGTCATGTCCGCGCCAAGTTCGACAACACGAGCGGAACCGGGATTCGCCGCTCTGCCCTCGGGAACGCCGCCGCCAAAATACAGATACGCTCTTCCGTCATCATCAACAAAAACCCCGGGATCGAATAACCATGGAACACCGGAGCAATTAGGCGTTTGGCGCGACACAAGGGCTCTTCCGATAGGATCGCTCCACGGACCAAGCGGCGAATCAGCCGTTAAAACACCGACGCCGCTTGCGTTATTCGCAAAATACAGAAAAAATTTATCCTGCCCGTCCATGTTTCTGTATGTAATCGCCGGCGCCCATGAACGCTGCGCCCAGTCCGCGATTCCGTTTGATCCAGCCGCCTTAATCGGTTCATGGTAAATCCAGTTCGAAAGATCCGCGCTTGATACAACGCGGATCGTATTAATAGTGTTGTACGAGTTACTTTTGATCTCTCCGTCCGAATCATATTCAAGCGTATCGGCTGTCATGTAGAGATATACGCGGCCGTTATATACAAGCGCGCTTGGATCCGCGCCGAATGTATGCGTCATAATCGGGTTTCGTTCCGTAAGCCTCTTATGAGCCCTGATTGCCGGAGGCGCTTCCATTCTTCCCGATAACGCGGCGCATGTTGTCAATGTAACGATTACAAGTAAAATAACCGGCGATAATGTTAGCTGAATTTTTTTCATTAAACATTTCCTCTTCTATTTTGAAGCTGACACGATTTGAACGTGCGACCACAAGATCCGCAATCTTGTACTCTATCCAGCTGAGCTACAGCTTCTTTTTTAAAAACGGAGCAGGGGGGATTCGATGTTATGTTTCGAATCCCCTGAAACAAAGTTTGGGAGTTTTGCTATACAAAACTCCTGACATAAAAAATCCAAAGGATTTTTTATTACGGAGCAGGGGGGATTCGAACCCCCGGTACCCTTTCGGGGCACAACTCCTTAGCAGGGAGCCCGATTCGGCCTCTCTCGCACCGCTCCAAAGATATAACAATTAAACAAAGTTTCGCTTTTGCGTAACATCAAATTTAAAAAACGCAAAGCGTTTCTTAAAACGGAGCAGGGGGGATTCGCCTTCCAGTCGCAAACATCCTGTTTGCTCCTTACAGGCCGCCTCCGCGCTCCCCGGCGCCTCCATGCGCCGTCGTTTTTCAAAAATAAGGCTAACGCCTTGAACTTTTACAGGAGCGCTCCGTTTCGAATCCCCCATTGAATAGTCCGGGAGTTTTGCAAAGCAAAACTCCTAAAACAAAAAAAATCCAAAGGATTTTTTTTGTTACGGAGCAGGGGGGATTCGAACCCCCGGAACCTTTCGGCTCAACGGTTTTCAAGACCGCCTCCTTCAACCGCTCGGACACCGCTCCATGCCCGGATAGGGCTGTTGGTTACAAGATTCTACACAAAAAGGCGTCTCTTGTCCAGTCATCATCTGATGATAAGGGAATTTTATATGCGGGTCAAGAGGACGATTTAGTTCACAGGCGGAAGGTCTATTACTACTGCTGCCTTGATGTCTGGCGGATCTGGCTGTCCTGAAAACCATTGATCGTTTTTACGATATCGAGCCAGTGGTTGGCTTCTCTCTGCGATGTGTATGGTCCGAGGCGGACGCGGAACAGATTTCTGCCATCTACTACGCGGGTTTCGATGATCGATGTAAGTCCCTTAGTCGAGAGAATTTCCTTTGCGTCTTCCGCTCTTACCATGGAGCTGTAAGCGCCGATCTGAATCCAGAAATCATTTATCGTTCTTGCGGAAGCAGGTCTTGCGGCTGTGTTACTTGATGCCGCAGGTCTTGGCGCGGTATTGCTTGCCGCGGCNGGAGCGGCTGTGCGGACTGCCGCTNCGGGAGTTCTTGCCGCAGGAGCGGCGGTTTCTCTTGTTTCGGGAACCGCGGCTGTTGACGGACTTGGAACCTGTATAGTAACGCTGTCGCCGTTATTTCTGTCAATTATAGCGACAGTCTGAGGTCCTTCAATTACAGGCTGCGGAATAACGGGATCACGGGTAATATCGTTTCGATCAGAGGCTTGAGGCTCATTTATTCTTCCCTGTGATATGGGNGCGGATGAGGAAAAAGCCGCTTCCTGCGTTTGCGTTCCNGGCGTAAGAACCATNATCGCGGCGGTGATTGTGACAAGNAAAAAAACGCCGACAGATACTGCAACTAATAATAATTTTTTCATTTCCTTTTCCATTATTTCATCCCCTCTATAAATTTATCGACTTGGATTTCGAGTTTCTTCTCGTACTTTGGATTCGAAAAAAACGCGGTAAAAACACCCGCGAATCCCGGGTTCTCCATTCTATAAATTTCGGCATTAATTCGGCTTGTTTTTACAGTTAAATTATTAAAATGTAGATATTGAGTGTTAAAACCTTTCTGAGAGGCAAAACGTTTAATGACTTCACGGATTGAAAGATTGTCCCGCTTCCTCGCCCTTGAAAAACGAACCAGCCAGGGAGCCGTTACAAGGATGATTCGATCAAGCCTTTCAAAAGCCGATGATTTATGAAGCAGCGCGGCGTTAATTACGCACGGGCTTTTCTGCGCCGCGATCCATTCATCGGTAATCCGGTTTACAGGGGGATGAACAATTCCCTCAAGCGCGGTGAGTTTTTCCGGGTCTCCAAAAACGCGTTTTCCCAGAAGCCGCCTGTCCAATGAGCCGTCGTCCTTTTTTAAATCATCTCCGAACCGGGCGAAGATTTTTTCTTTTTCAGATTCCAGTACAGGATGGCCGAGCTTATCGACATCAAGGACGGGCAGTCCCTTTTTTTCCAGCAAGGACGCGATGTAATTTTTCCCCGCGCAATACATTCCGGTTAAACCGATCAACATACTCTCTAATCGGCAAAAATCCCGGTATGGCTAAGCGCGTGTTTTTATGTTATAATCAGTGTTATATGCTTTTTAAACGCCTGATTTTTACAATTATTTTGGTGATAATATTTTTCAGTTCATTTTTCTTTGGGATAAGGACATTCCTTCCCCCGGTTAACCCGCAGAATNAAANTACAGTAGAAACAGAAGAAGACNCTGGAGAAGAAACAACTAGGGAAGAAACGGTTCAGGAAGATGCGGAAGAAACAACTCCGCAGGAACCNGCTGTCAGGCGCGATAACATTATTACTTCATTTTTATTTCCCGATATGGACGCCGAAAAAGGCATACAGAAAGAACTTTCCGATAAGTCGAGACAGGTTTTAGGCGTTTGGGCAACATTGAAAGTGGTAAACGGAATTGTCAATGTTTTACAGTCAGCGCAGGTCGGCGGCAGTTTCTTTGTCGAGGCCTCGGTAAACCCGCTTGAATTCCTCGCTCCGCTTGATAATATACTCGATAAAATATCCGATATGCTTTTGTGGGCATTCGCGGCAATTACGTTTGAGAAAATTCTNCTCGCGGTTTCCGGTTATCTAATTTTTATNCTTATTATTCCNGTNTGCGCCATCGTATCAATCGTTTCATTGTGGACAACAAAAGAAAAATCACGCATTCACAGAGTACTCATTGTTACTGTAATTATCAGTCTTGTAATTCCGTTTGCCGTACCTGTATCGTTTCAATTGTCGGCGCTTATGGAACAAAAAATATTAACCAATAATGTCAGCCGCGTTCTTGCCTCGATAGAAGAGAAAAACGACGCGGCTTCGGGTATGGAAAACGAGATAAACAGCCTAAGAAGGATAGGAAGAACGATTACTAATTATATGACAAGCGTAAAAGATCTTGGCAACGCGGTAATAGAAGACATGATAAACTATTTTATTATATTTATTTTTACTAATATTTTTATTCCGATTTTTACAATACTGGGGCTTTTCTTCCTTGTCAGGTATTGCGCAAAAGTTATTTTAAGAGATTAGAAATGGACTGGCAAAGAATACTATACTACCTTCCGGGGATTTTACTGGGGCTTACAGTCCATGAGTACTGTCATGCTCTTTCCGCTTATTTGTTAGGTGACACTACAGCCCGCGAGCAGGGGCGGCTGACTTTAAACCCCATTAAGCATATTGATATTATCGGCCTTCTATTCATTATCTTCGCCGGTTTCGGCTGGGCAAAACCCGTCCAGTTTAATCCGGAGAATCTAAAAAACATACGCCGCGATAAAGCAATAATCGCCGCCGCAGGTCCTCTTTCGAATTTTATAATCGGAGCGCTGCTTTGTTTTTGTATAAAAGCGCTGCTCCATTTTAACCGGTATATAAGCGTTGATTCAGGCGGTTTATTCCTGTATATTTATCTTGTCCTTTATGTTTCGGCATCTGTCAATTTCGGACTTTTCATTTTTAACCTGCTGCCCATTCCGCCTCTTGACGGCAGCCACATTGTTTTTTCAAGCCTTAATCTAAAAAGAGAAACCGAAGAAAATATCAGAAAATTCGGTTTACCTGTTTTATTTTTAATTTTGATACTTCAAAATTATCTAAAGATTACTATTATACCGATAGGTATTGCGATTAACGCGCTTATGGG
>WQRT01000194.1 GCA_009786625.1 Treponema sp. | reverse complement strand
CTTTGGCAGCCTGTAAAAGCCATTGACACAATGACAACTACCAGAAGAACCGCAATAATTTTTTTCATATTTTCCTCCAAAAAGATATTTTGCGTATAATACTATAGAACTATACCTTTTTCGTACATTAAATTTTTTACGCATTTAAGTTGATTTTCTTACGATCTATAAAATGATATTATTACATTTACCGCAAATTTCGGTATTCTTTTGGGGTAAAACCAGTGTTTTTTTTAAAAATATGGCTGAAATAATGCGGATCGTTAAAGCCTGTTTCAAATGCGATTTCCGCGCTTTTCATGGCGGTGTTATGCAAAAGCTGCTTTGCTTTTTCCAGTCTCACTTTTGTAAGATACTCGATAAAATTTTCACCGGTCTCGCGGGTAAAAACTGTGCTTAAATGGTTTGGGCTGATCCCCACATAAGACGCGGTAGAATAAAGAGTTATATCTCCGCTAGAATAATTCCTGTTGATGTACTCACGCGCCTTAACGATTACGGAGCGGAACCTTCCGCCTGTATTTGAATCGCGGAACTCTATTACGGCTTCAAGAAGATTTCTTACCGACTCGTTAAAAACATTACGCGCCGATATTAAATTTTTGATCTCGTTCTTTTCAAGGCTGAAGGGCGCGATTTTTTTTATATCCGCGCCAAGCTCTTCCGCGATCCTCGATGCTGCCATTATTATTTCGCCGAATATAAAATAAGCCGTCATTTCATCAAATTTATTTTCAAGAGGTCTTGTATACTCCGTTATCATTGTATCGATATCTTTTTTGTTCGCGTAACGCAGTTTTGTAATAAACATATCGCCTTCGATAAAATTTTCTATATTTAAAAGTTTTTTATTTTCTTCGTCAATCCGCCCGGCGATTTTATCCAGAGCTTTTAACATCTCGTTAGACGAAACAGGTTTTAACAAATACTCCTCAACGCCGATGGAGATTGCCTCCTTTGCGTATTCAAACTCATCATGCCCGGACAGAATAATTATTTTTACCCGCGGCATACTCTTTTTAACTATTTTGGAAAGTGAAAGCCCGTCCAGAAAAGGCATTCTAATATCGGTAATTAATATATCAGGTTTGATTTCATGAATCATTGATAGCGCGACTTCTCCGTCAGGCGCTTCTCCCGCGAGTAAATATTGAGTCTGCTCCCAGTTTATGTTATTGCGGATTCCTTCACGAACGATTATCTCGTCTTCCGCAAGAAACACCTTGTACACTTCTCCCCCTTACTGAGCTATAGTTTCAGAAAGCTTTACAGGTTCAGGCACATACAATGTTACATTTGTTCCTTCCCGGTAAACGCTTTTAATATCAAGAAGATTAGTTTTGTTGTAATACAATTCCAGCCTTTTGGCAACATTGTAAAGTCCGTAAATGCGGTTTTCTTTTTCGCTGACTGACGGTACGCCCCCTTCGGATGAATGTGTCCCTGTGTAAAACGGATTTGTCAATTGATCTTTTATTGACGCGACCTGTACTTCCGTCATGCCGATGCCGTTATCCGCAACGCTGAAACAAAGAAAACCGTCCTCCTTCCATCCTTTAATTTTGATCATCCCTTTTCCGCGTTTGTTCTTGATACCGTGGTACAACGCGTTTTCAACTAACGGCTGTAAAAGAAGTTTGAGCATTATCTTTTGTTCCATCTCGCGTTCATATTCAATCGAGTAATCAAGAATGTCACGGTAACGTATCTTCTGAATTGTCAGATAACTTTCAGCGTGTTTAAACTCATCCTGTACGCGCACCCATTCGTCTCCTCTGTTAAGTGAAATTCTGAAAAAATCAGAGAATGCCCTTGTAATGGAAATAACCTGTTCGCTTTTATTACCCTCGGCAAGCCAAATGATTGAATCCAGCGTATTGTATAAAAAGTGCGGCGTTATCTGCGCCTGCAGCGCGCGCATTTCTGATTTTTGCCTGTTCCGCTGTTCGCGGGTATTTTCGTCGATAAGCGTTTTTATTTTATCCGCCATGATGTTAAGATTTTCCGTTAATGTTTCAAGCTCCTGCACTCGCGGTAGATCCGCTCTCGCGTCGAGATCTCCCTCGGCAATTGACGATGAAAGCGCGACAAGAGAGCTTATCGACCTGTCGATACTCTTTGACACAGACATCCAAACAAAAACAGAAATAAAAACCGCAAAAACGATGATAACTGCTTCCACAATACCGATAATAACGGCGCGTGTTTTAATGCGGAGATTTTCGGCGGCAGCCGATTCAATTTCCCTGACAATAAAGTCCTGTAAAAGTTCTGATACTAGAACCGACACTCCTCTGATTTCGTCTAACATACGCTCGTTTTCAATTACAGGATAATTGTTTTCCATCTGAGTTCCAAGCCTGTTCACGTAACGCAAAAGAGTCTGCATTGCTCTTCCTGCCACTTCCAATATCCGCCTGTTTTGCGTCGTCCCTGTTGTGCGCATAATATCCTGAAGCCCGGAATTAATACCATCAATAATAAGATATTGACTGCCATCCGCGAAAGATTTGTTACCTGCTACTATATCCCAAAGCTCGTTTGTAACTTCCGTTCTTACCACCTGATTCAGCCGGTTTGTTTTATCAACGTTTCTTATAAGTCTGTCATAGCTTAACGTGTTATGAAAGGTGACAATAATACTCATCATCAGCGGAATCAAAAGAAGCGCGATAATGATGATATGAGATTTTTTAATAGTATTGATGATACTCGCGCTTATAAGAAAAGATTTTAACCGCCGCATCAAATTCTTTTCGTATAAATCTTTTTTGTCAAAACCTTTTTTCTGCGCCGATTGAAACCGCGTCATTGTTAATATCCCCGCGTTCCGATATTTGAAAAATCATCCCATTCTGTAAACACTTCTTCTTCCATAAAAATAATTCTTGGGATGCTCTCTCCGCGCGCTAGAAGACCGGAAAGACGCATGATTTCTGGTCCTTGCCGCGGATTACACTCGACAACGCAATTAATTTCTCCACGCACAAGCGCGTCAATCGCCGCCTGCTCAGCATCGATACTGATAATGACAATATCAACACCGGGATTTATGCCGCGTTCTTTCATGGCGTCTATCGCGCCCAAAGTCATTCCGTCGTTATGTGAATAGATTACGTCAATGTCGTCAAACTCTTCGAGTATGTTGCACATAAGCTCGTAACCCTTTGAACGCAGAAAATCGCCTGATTCGGTGTAGATAATTTCAAATTCAGGATAAGCGGCGATTACATCACGGAACCCCCTCGCTCTCATTATCGCCGGTGACGAACCTTCCGTTCCGCGAAGCTCAACTATTCTAACGGGATTATCTCTTTTTGTTAAAAACTCTCCGGTCGCGAGGTTTAAATATTTTTGTAATAAAAATTCCGCGGAACTTCTTCCTTGAGCCAGCATATTAGTGCCGAGATAACCTGAGTATAAACTTTCATCATTTATATTGATCTCCCTGTCACAGATCAAAACCGGTATTCCCGCTTCCTTCGCTTCCTCAAGGACATTTTCCCATCCGTCGGACACAATCGGGACAAACGCGATCACATCAACCTGATACGCGATAAAAGAACGAATTGCCTTTATTTGATTTTCCTGTTTTTGCTCGGCGTTAAAAAAAAGAAGCTGAATCCCTTCTGCGGCTGCCGCTTCCTGAACAGAGCGTGTATTGTAATTTCTCCACGCACTCTCGGCTCCAATCTGTGAAAATCCAAGAATGATTACATCGAGTCCGGCACTTTTTCTCACGCAGGAAGGAAGCATCATAAGTAGAATAATCAATGTGATAAATATTACTAAACCATGTTTCCGTTTCCGCCAATTCATATCATTATTATAACGTATATTGATAAAAATAAAAGACAAGAATAAAAATTATTTAAATTTTTATACGCTGTCGTTTTTTACTGCGTTGCCGTATTTGGCGAATAGTTCCTGTATACTTTGAATACCCAGTTTCCGGTACATATTCTTCTGGTGATGATGAACCGTCTCATAGCTGATTTTTAAAATGTAGGCGATTTCTTTGGGCGGATTACCGGCAAGCAGCATTGTAAAAATTTCTTTTTCCCTCGGCGTTAAATTTAATTTTTCTCTGTTATTGATCGTTTCCGTCTCAACAAGCGGCTTGGAATATTCTTCCATATCGCGAAGATAAAGCCCGTCCGTCCAGTCCGCGTCAAAAAGTTTTTTCTGTATAAGCGGCATAAATATAAGGCACAGACTGACAAGAACAAGAACAACCGCGAAAGCCAGAAATTTGTTAGGCGCGTCAAAATAATTAAAATAAAAAGAAAAAACGCCTGAGATAAAAAAATACTGTATAAAAAATACAAGACAATATATTCTGAACATTCTTAAAGATTTACTTTTTTTAATCGCTCCTGCGCACATATAACATATAATTATATAACCCAGACTGTCACCCATACCGTAGATGAATGAACCGGCGGTAATAGCGGCAGATGTGTCAAGCAGAAGAACGCCTAATCCAAACAATGTAAAAGCCAAAAACATAAGCCATATATACAATGCGCTTTTGCCTTTCATCATTTGAAAAATAATAACAAGAGCGACAGAAATAACAGTCCCAAAACCAAATGCAAAACCAGAAACACTGCTTCCCGCCCATTCAATGTAATTGCTCATACACATGATCATGTAATGGACAACGCCTAAACCAATAACAAATATAACTCCCGAGTCTTTGCCGCTTCCGTTCGTATTTAACTGTGCGAAGATCGATTTTGATTTGTTGCCAAAAAAAACAATGAAAAGAAAAAACGCCATCAAAGCGGCGCCGACCCATGTATTGCCCGCAGTGTGAAAATCAGGAAGGATATTCCATGAAGCGTAATAAAACCCGTAGTACAATTGAATAATGATCATGCCGGCAAGACGCTCAACATTATTAAGCGCGAAACAGAAAAGATAAAAGGAGCAGGCGGCGCAAAGTCCGTTGAACATTTTAAAAACCATGTAAAACGCAAACTGCGCGGGACCCATCGGTAAGAAAAATAGTAATAAAAGAATTAAAGCGGACAGAACCGCGGATATTCTCAATAAAGGAATAATAAATTTTTCCGGCAAAAACCTGAGAATAAGCCATCCGAACCCAAGCAATAAAAACATCAGTTCGTTAGTCGCAAAACCTCCCAAAGCGATGCTGTGACCGTAGTAGCGCAGATTTCCCAAAATAACGGAAACGGGAAAAATCAACAGAACAGGCAGCGCCCTTATGTTGCGAAAAGATAATTCGTCACGGGTTTGGAAAAGGCTTTTTACCGCCGCGCACGCCGCGCTTATTCTGTTACGCAAAACTTTATACTCCGGTAATTCTTATAGCATGGACTTTAATAAAAATTTGGCCGCGGTTGATTTTAACCTCTCCNTAAATTTCAACTCTGTCAGATACGCTGACAGACAGCCCCCGCCATTCTTTGCGGCCGATATCAACCGTAATCTCACCGGATGAATCACGGAATAAATAATTATGCCTTCC
>WQRT01000193.1 GCA_009786625.1 Treponema sp. | reverse complement strand
ATCGTGTCAAGGCAGCCGGCGAGATGGAGGAAAGTTGATTTGCCGCTTCCCGAAGGACCGGCGATGGCGGTAAATTCCCCGCCCTGAAACTCGAGGTTTACACCGCGCAGAGCGTGTACCGTCTGTCCGTTTAAACCATAATCTTTTACAACATTTTCCGCTTTAACAACCGTCATTTTCTATCCTCCTGTTTATTTAGGGGTTAGGGGTTAGAAATTAACTATGCCCTATGCCCTATGCCCTAGTCCCTTCTTTTCAATTCACTCAAGGCCTGTAAACCAAAAACATCTGTCGTTTTTAATTCCTCGGTAATCGTATTGGGAACCAGCATCATTGAGTTACCTGCTTTTAAACCTTCGTTTAATATGGTAAGAATCTTCAGTTTCATCGCGCCTTCGTTCTTCGCGTAAATCGAAATGGCTTCTTCAAGTTTACGAGCGATTTCAATTTCCGCTTCGGCGAGAAGAATGCGTCCCTTCTTTTCACGTTCAGCCTGCGCCACGCGTGAAAGCGAATCCTGCAATGCTTCCGGGATTTGAATATCGGTAATCTCGATATGCAGAACCGTTATTCCCCATTCGGTCGTTTTTTTATCAACATCTTCCTGAATCTGCTTTTCGATAATATCGCTGCGCTCAAGAAATGTGGAAAGATCGTGATTCGAAATCGCGTTACGCAAAGCTGTCTTGGAAGAAAGCACAACGGCGTCAACATAATTTTCAACTTCAAGAACAGCCTTCTGCGGATCCCACACAAGCCAGAAGCAAATCGCGTCAACGTTTACAGTGACAGAATCGCCCGTTAAAGTTTTCTGCGTGGAGAAATCCGAAACCCTGATGCGGATGTCAACGATCTGAGTAATTCTGTCCGCAAGCGGTATAAGGAAGAAAAGCCCGGGGCCTTTNACCTTTTTAAATTTTCCGAAGCGGAGCACAATCGCGCGTTCCCACTCATCAGCCTTGCGGATCGAAAAAACAAGAAGCAGTACCGCGAGGAAAACCGCGATCCCCGCCCACATGCTTTTTAAATCCTCAAGATGCAAAATTGATCTTTGCGGTATGTGATAAACAATCGAAATAACTGCGGCAGTAATGACAAGCACGATGAGCCTGATTAGAAAAAGCGTGTGATCCTTTTTTTTCTTCGCGGGCGCTCCGTTAAAATTAAAAATACTCATTTGTTAACCTCCTTGATATATGATTCGATCAATTTGATCATTTCTCTTTTTTCTACTCCGAGATCGCGCAGTTCCTGAATGAAACGCGAAAGCACTTCGCGGATTTTCCGGTTCAGGCTGTCGTCTTCCATCACCGGTTTTTTGTCGGAGATGTAAGTGCCGCTTCCCACCTGCGTTTCCAGCACTCCGCGGATTTCCAGTTCGTTGTACGCTCGCGCGATGGTGTTCGGATTCGTTTTAAGATCGACCGCAAGGGAGCGGATTGTTGGCAGCTTGTCGCCGTTCTTCATCCTGCCCGACAAAATCGCGTACTCGATCTGCTGGATAATCTGCCTGTAAATCGGCGCCTCATTCAGCGGATCCAGCGAAAAATTGACAGCCCGGATGGCATGCGATTCGTCATGGCTTTTAAGGCCGGACGAAGGCTTGGTTTCACTAGATCTCAAACTTGTACTATTCATCTAGTACAATTGTACTTGTACTAGTACAATATGTCAACATTTTTTTTGAAAAATTTTTTATTATTTTTTTCAGCTGGTAAAAATGGTAGTTGCTGCCTTTTTTTGTGTATTTTTGCGATATTTTGTTTGTTTTTAATGTAGATTTGGTAGCTGCTACCAGTTTTTAAACCTAATCCATCACAGGAATTAAATTAGTATCGCTTTCCTCTGCTTCTCACAATACCCTTTCTGGCCCGTTGTTAAATTAGCAAACCGTTGTTTTAACAAGGTTTTTTCGATTGGGTCGATTCCGGGTGAACGGAGAATATTTTTCAATCTTGTTCTGTGAGCTTTACAGGCGATATGATATGAGTCTTTTGGGAAACTTTTTTCACGGTATTTTTTATTGCGAGGGAAGGATTGGTCTACCGCTTTATAAAGGGTACTGTCTTCCACCACTTCAAGAACAAGAAACGCATCATCAAAACTCTGAATTGCCTGAGTGAGACTGCCAAAGCTGTCCATATCTGTTTTATCGCAAAATTGCAATTCCTGAGCCAAAAAGGTATATTCGGTAAGGATTATAATGTGAGGATCTATTGTTGATTGGGCATCTTTGAAAGCAGATAGAGCCGCAAATATACCACGCTCATAAGATAAACGTCCTTCTTCGGCTTTTCCTCTGGTAGCAAAACCTTTACGGCCATAATCAATAATTGTTGCTGCTTCAATTATTTTATCGAGTAAGCCAGTCGGATCCAAACTCCGCCTCCGCTTCCGATAAATTCCAACCGCTTTTTATAAGCTGCTCTACGCCGATTTTTTCTTTATAAATTTTCGCCAAATACGGNGGCAAAGGAGCTGTCCGNAAAAGGCGNCTATAACCTTCTCTATCTCCGGCATCCAGCAAGTCCAACGCTCTATTTGATATTGCCAGTTTTTCGTCTAAAGTCATGGTTTGCGTCATATTTTTCTCCCTCTTTTGAGTATAACAGGTTAAGAAAATATTAAACAGGTGAACATGAACAATTTTTTTTAGCATGTGCCATTTAAATAGCGGACACAGCCTGTATAAATCACAGTATGCAAGCTCTATTTTTTATACTGCATTTGTAAAAATTGCGTATATTACATAATTAATTATTTTTTTAACTTTATTCATCATTCTCAACAACAGGCATCTCGCCTTGCAATTGCGGTTTATTATCATCCTTGGTAACAGTGCGGGTCATACCTCCCGAGATATACGCGGAGCCGCATTCAGGACAGATGGACATTGAAAGAGTGACTGTCTGGCTTACGACTTTTCGATCGTCCCTGTGAGCTTTTGCCTGCTCATTGGAAACGTGCTCGTATTCATGCGCTCTGACCCTGCTGAAGGATTGAGAAGAGTCTATGGGCTGCGGCGTTTGGAAACTGACAGACGGGTCATTCGATTCATCGACATATTTACGATTTTTACATGATTGACATCCTTCAATCTCTTCTGCGGCGGCAATTTCCTTTAGTCCCTCATCTGCCTTTTTTTTACTTTGATAGTCTAACGCTTGCTGAGAAATGTTAACAACTACTCCGGGAGTATGATCGTTTTTAATCCGCGGCGGCTCCTGGGCATCCCTCGGAACAGGCGGCCTAGCGGCATTAAAATTATTCAAATCATGATTCAAATATGATGAAACGCCGTTTATTTGCATAAGTATTTATAATATATTTTGTTAATAGTACCAAGTGCCTGCAGGTTGTAATGTGATATATATAGCGACAGCTATCAAATTTACCAATTTCAAAAATGACAGCAGCCGCCTTTTGCCGGTCTTATACAAAACATTTATTTCTTTTTTATTACGTCAAACCCGCAATAGGGAACCAGCGCGCGCGGCAGCTTAACGGTGCCGTCCGCCTGCTGGAAATTTTCCAGAATGGCGATTATCGCGCGGGAAACAGCGACCGCCGTTCCGTTGAGCATGTGTACGAATTTATTTTTGCCGTCAGTATCTTTAAAACGTATATTGAGACGGCGCGCCTGATAATCGGTACAGTTAGATGTCGAGGTTACTTCTCCCCAATCGCCGTTACTGCGCGAAGGAAGGCTTGCTCTTCCGGGCATCCACGCCTCCAGATCCCATTTACGGTACGCGGGCGCGCCGAGGTCTCCTGTACAGGTGTCAACAACGCGGAATGGAATTTCAAGTCCTTTAAAAATTTCTTCTTCTATCGAACGAAGCTCTTCGTGAAAACGCCCGGACTCCTCGGGCAGACAGAAGACAAACATCTCAAGTTTAGTAAATTGATGAACACGGTAAAGCCCTTTAGAAAATTGACCTGCCGCGCCAGCCTCCCGTCTGAAGCAATGAGAAAGACCCGCCATGCGAAGCGGAAGTTTTTCTCTCGGTATAATTGTGTTTGAATAATATCCGCCGAGCGTGATTTCCGCGGTTCCGACGAGGCACGACCTGAGGCTCGATGAGTCTTCGCCATCAAGCATATAAACATTTGACTCCGCGCCGCGCGGATTAAATCCGATCCCTTCAAGGATTTCCTCGCGCGCGATGTCAGGAGTGATAAACGGAGTAAAACCTTTTTTTTGCAGAATATCAAGGGCGTATCTTACAAGACCAAGCTCAAGAAAGACGCCTTCGTTTTTTAAATAATAAAATTTTGTGCCTGACACTTTTGTTCCCGCGTCAAAATCGATTATATCAAGGTCCTGCCCCAGCTTTACATGATCAGCAGGTTCAAAATTAAATTTCGTCGG
Organism: Treponema sp.; assembly: GCA_009786625.1. Classification (GTDB taxonomy): domain Bacteria; phylum Spirochaetota; class Spirochaetia; order Treponematales; family Breznakiellaceae; genus WQXQ01. Next base: position 1,125 of record WQRT01000193.1, on the reverse strand, counting down.
CTCGCCTACTCTCTTAACCTCGAGATTGTCATTATCCTCTCTGCCGACAGGCGCGTCGGGATGCGCCATATTCGGAATTTTCCGCGCTTCNGTATAAAGNTCTTTTTCAACNTCCGCGAGTTCAACTTCAAACGCGGCAATTTCATCCTTTAGTTTCTTCCCCTCTTCAATAAGCCCGNNACGTTCCTCCTGAGCGATCTTACCCTTCATGGAAGCCGCGTTTTCGTTGCGCTTTTGCTGCAGAGCTTGCAGGTTCGTAGCGAGTAAAGTGCGTCTATTGTAGAGTTTCGCGACAACCGCGGCATCCGCTTTCATAAAACGGTCTGCGATATTCGCCTGAACCGCTGTCATATTTTCCGCTATAAATTTGTAATCCAACATTTTATCAATATAGCAAAAAAAAAAATATTTTGCTACCATTAATTATTATGCGTGTTTTATTATTATGTGACGATTTCTGGCATCCGGCTAAGACCGCCGTTGACGGCGTTGCGCCGCTTTCTAAAAACGGATTTGAGTTTGATGTTATATCGAACGCTAATGATTTTTCTCCGGAAATTTTAAAGAAGTACCCTGCTGTTCTCATTTGCAAAATGGACGAGGTTTCTCAGACCGATAAAACGCCGTGGAAAACAAACGCGGTTCAAAAAGCGTTTGCCGGTTATGTTNATGAAGGCGGCGGACTTGTTGCCGTTCATTCTGCGGTTGTCCAGGGAAAAGGCACAGAAATNTTTNACAATCTGATCGGCTGCCGTTCCAACGGCCATCCGAATAACTGCCCTGTNACAGTTNCTCCTGTTAAGCCTCACCCTGTCACAGAAGGCGTCGGNTTGTTCTGCGAAACTGATGAGCATTACAGGATCGAAATTACAGCTCCCGATGCCGATGTAATACTCGCCTCTTATTCTCCGCCGCAGGGAGAAGAAAGCAAGTACGAGTCCGAGCCTTACTTTAACACNCCTGCCGGAATCTATCCCGCGGGATATGTGCGGACGCACGGCAAAGGCCGCGTCTGCGTNTTAACTCCCGGTCATTTAATCGAAGTATGGCTGAACGCGCAGTTTCAAAAATTGCTCGCAAACGCGCTTAACTGGTGCGCGTGTACCTAAACTATAGCAGCTAACG
>WQRT01000192.1 GCA_009786625.1 Treponema sp. | reverse complement strand
TCAAACAGTTGATTAATTGCGGCATATCGTAAATAATTAAACAGTTATGAATCCATTTATAGTCTGTGCTACCCGTTCAATGCGCGGTTATGCTTCGCAGGTTATAGAGTGCCTGTCGAAGTACCTGAGCTTTTCCAAGATTGCGAATCAAATTAACGGACTTGACCTTCTTAACACCGATTGTTTCGCCAATGGAGAGATGGAAGTATCAGTTAACTATTCGATCCGCGGAAGGGATGTTATTCTTTTTTCATCAAGCGCGCGGAATGAAGCGGGTATCAACACTGAAGAATCTAAAATTGAATTGTATCATGCTGTGGACGCGTTAATCCGCTGTCAGGCAAACAGGATTTTGGTATTTGAACCGTATATTACCTGTTCGCGCTCAGATCGTACAACAAGAAGGAGCTCGGTGGGTTTATGGGTTCATTTTAAAACGCTTACAAGCCTCGGGGTAAAGCACGTCGTTACATTCCAGCTTCATTCCGATAAATCAAAAACAATGCTTGACCCGGCAATTTGCGCGATAGATGATATTCCGGCGTTAACTCTGCTTAAAAAATATATATGCGATAACTATATTAAAACTCATGAAAGACTGGAAACAGAAGTTAAAAACAACTGGGCTTTTTGTTCCGTTGATGCCGGCGGAGAAAAGCTGGCGCGTGTATTCGCGAACTCGTTCGGCGCGGCGCTTGTTGTCGCGCATAAGCAGCGTGATTACTCAAAACCTAATACAGTAGAATCGATCAATATACTTTCCGCTGAACCTGTCGAGGGAAAAAGTCTTTGGATAGTTGACGACATGGTTGATACCGGCGGTTCTGTGGAAAAACTGATCCGCGTTCTTTCGGGTATGAATCCAAAGGAAATAAATATCGTTGCCGTGCATCCTGTTTTCTCTTCTCCCGCGGCGGAAAAACTGGAAGCCCTTACGCGTGAAGGNTTATTAAATCGAATGATNGTTACCGATACTGTTAGCTGCTCAAATTATAAACAAAATATAAGCGGGCTTGAAATTGTACAGTCATCGGAGCTTGCCTCCCAAATAATTAAAGCCATTATAAANAATGAATCGATGAGTAAACTCCTGCGTCCGTTCAGCGCGGATATTTATTTAAGCGGGAAATAGNATAATGCCTAATATAAAAAATTAAATGTTTTTTTATCTCCTGACAACATTCATTATATACATTAAACTTCAGTATCTAAAATAATAGTAACAGGTCCGTCATTGGTATACGTTACTTTCATATGCGCTTGGAATTCCCCGCATTCGCAGATAAAACCNTGTTTTTTNACCAATTCTATAAAGAATTCGTAGAATTTTTTAGCTTTTTCAGGCGGAGCCGCCGCGTTCCATGANGGACGCCTTCCCTTCCTCGCATCGGCAAGCAATGTAAACTGTGANACCGCCAACATTCCGGCATTAAGACCTGATTCTTTTAAATCGTTAAGCGATAGATTCATCACGCCTTCCGGATCGTTAAAAATTCTNAAGTTAACTATTTTATCGCAGAGCCAGACGGCATCCTTTTCACTGTCGTTATGCGCAACACCCAGATACACCAAAAGCCCGCAGTCAATTTTCCCGATTATTCTATCATCAATACTAACAGAAGCGTCCGTTACGCGCTGAACAACCGCCTTCATAACCAATTACTCCTTATCTATATACTAAATAATTTTCATTCTACCACAAAAACCCTAAAGGCGCATAAGGAAAAACGTTTTATTATATAGAATAATGAAAATATTAAATCATATATCTCATTTACCGCAGCCTGCCGGCTGCTGTTAATGCGGCATTGATAATAATTAATTATCCAATCTTCCCGACTGATGTATCGCCACACCTTCCAGACTAATATCCGTATATGAAGGCGCTATAACAATTCTGCCAAGCACTTCAAGAGGGCGTTCCGTGTTTATGCTGACAGGGCTGTTGAAGATTACAGGAACAATACCTTCCAGTGTTCTTCTTGTATCATATCCGACAAGCAAATCAAAACGTGTATGTTCATCAGTTACTTCAACGTTAGTCGCCATGCCTGTCCAGATCACGTGGACATTCCTGTAAACAGCGGGTTCATTCCTTACATCGGAATAAGAGATGTTGTCCGCTCTGTTAAAATTGTCAAAACCGGGAACTTCCATATTTTCAATTATAAGGCGCGCTCTGTTTTTTATGCTTTGGGAAGCGTTAGATTCAAGAATACGGTTAAGGTGTATCTTCGCGCTCTCGTCGCGGCGGGAGGTAAATAACGATAACGCTCTGTCATACAGGTTTGCAGCCTGATCCCGGGTCAGGATATACCTGTAGTAACCGTCTACCTGCACCGGCTCTCTTCTTTCCTGGTCTGTAAGGATATACTCCGCTTTTGAGCGATGTTCCTTAATAAAAGGATTCGGCGCTATTTTTAATAACGCGAGTATACCATAAATTAATAAAACAGCCGTAACGGAAATTACGGCAATTTTGAATATTCCTACGGGAGTAAATGCCGGAGCGGGAACCGGCGGAAATAATTTTGATAGCCTGTCAAATGTAAGCCAGTCGGAAAGATCTTCAGACGATGAATATTTGCGTATAACAAGAAGCGCTTTTTTTGCAATATTGTTTTTAGGTTCCTTCTCCTGCACATTCAGGTAATATTCCACCGCCTGGCTTGTATTCATGCGTTTCATGTAAAGCACGGCATGCCCCAGCATTGTGGGAATATCATTCATTTTCTGCTTTCTTGCAAGATCGAAGTTGGTTTTTGCTTCCGCGAAACTGCCGGAATGAAGGCAAATGACCGCGTACAGGTAATAGTACTTGAACGAACCGTAATATTTATCTTCTTCGTCCTTCAGGATTCTCAGCGCTTCTTCATATTTTTTTTTTCTCGCCAGAATGGCGGCTTTATTCAATATAGGATCGGCTTTCATTTTTTAACAACTGTTAGTTCCTGTCCCTGAGCCTGTTTATGGCGCTTTCAATTTCCGCCATATCTCTTTCGTTCAGTTCAATCTCGCCGGCTATAAATTGATTTAATATTTCCTGCAGTCTTAAAAGAGTGACCATTTCGGGATCTTCATTATTTTGCTCAGCTTCAATTCTTGCGGCTTCCTCTATGGACGCGATATCAATCGACGGAGCAAAAGAAATTATTTCAACAGATTCCGTTTCGCTTTCTGTTTCTATTTCAGTTTCAATGTTTGTATCAGTATCAATTTCAACGGGAGTTTGTACCCTAACCGTTCTGACCGCGCTGTTATACCACGCGACATCTTCCGTTGATAGAATTACTGTATAAGTTACGGATCTTTCGCTGTCAAGCGGCGAAGGTTCAAAATAATAGCATACCGCAGAATCGCCGATTGAATAAGGCACATTGTTAAATGATCTTCCTTCGTAATACCGCAGCCGCCAGGGGACATCGTTAAANCGTTTCCAGTTGGCTATNTGAACAAAATCGGGAACGTTTGAATCAGGNCTAAAAGGATTTATTATACTTCCCATCAGCGACGCATTACTGCCGCGCGATATCCAGAACCGCTCGTTTGACGATCCTTCTATAAGCGTTTCGCNTGTNAGGATTTGGCCGCTTGTAAGGAATTGGATTTCATCCTGTTCTTCTTCAAGATCAGTATCGATAAGCAGCCTGAAACCGACATTNGCGCGTCTTTCTCCTGTATTTTGGGCTGTGATTGTAATCATTACGCCGTTAGCGTGATCTGAGTTCGCGGTTTTTATAGGAGTAAAAACCTGGGTTACAGTTATGTGCGAAGACTCAAATACAAAAGCGGGATTTCCGTCGATTCTCTGAAGACTGGTTCTGTATGCGCCTGATCTGCCTAAGCGGTGAACATTTCCGTTGACGCTGATTGAAAGATATGACGCGGAAGGCTGGCGGCTGTTGAATAAAGGCACATAACGCATGGCTCTGGGCTGCGCCAGATAATATAAAGAAAAGCCGCCTGTGTTTTCGTTTAAAATGATACGGATGAATCCGTCAGGCGTTTGCGGAGCGTCAGCCGAATCGTTAGGTGAAACTGCTGAAGCGCTTTGAGACCGCTCTGTTGTCGATGCGCAGCCGCCTGATAAAATTAAAACAACCGGGAATAATAAGATTAAAAACCTGCGTAGAATCACCAGGCTCCCCCTCCTCTATGACCTTCTCTTAATATATCTTCAACATTGCTTCCCAATAATCTTGCTCTGTCGATAAGGCTTTCATTAAGCTGCGGAGGCTGTGCAGTTGTGATGCCGCTGTTGGGAGGCTGTTCCGCGATAACGTTTATATTTTCCGGAATGTTGATTGTCTGCCTTGGCTCTTGGACACTGACTGTCTGCCGGGGTTCCGGGATATTAACTATCTGTCTGGGCTGAGGCTCAGGGATATCCTGTCCATTATGATTTAAAGAGCTTATCTGATTTGTAAGTTCCGCAATCCTTCTTTGGTATATATTGAGCGTATATTCATAAGTCCTGATTGTTCTCTGATGCTCTTCGCTTGTTCTTAAAGATTCCTCATGGCTTAACTGTAAAAGCCTTAATAACTCAGCCTCGATTTTTTTTTGCGTAATTAAATCAAGGCGGTACGCCGAGGCTTCTACCTTTGGGCTTTGAGGATAACGCGCGACCACCCACGCGTAAAATTTTTCGGCTTCATCGTACTGCCCCATTGAATAAAGGCACTCGCCCATCCAGAAATAGGAGGCGGCGCGTCGATCCGCTGATACACGATCGCTGTCTCCGATTAATCCGCAGAAACGGTTAAACAAAAGAAGAGCGTCTTCAAAAAAACCTTGAAGGTAATACACTCTCGCGCGGTGATAAATCATATCTCTTGTATATGTCGAGGAAGGAGCCGCTCTTTCCAGCTCTTCCATATCCCTTAATGCCGATCCGTAATCGGAGTTGGCGAGTTCGCTTAAAATAACCCAGTAGAGAGCCTGCGACCAGTCATTGGGATTTACGGCAATTTCCTGAGCGCGGCGGAACTCGACAGCGGCTTCATTCCAGCGTGTAAGTCCGTATAATTGAGCGCCGTTTTGAAATCTTCGTACATAATCCGTTTGATTCTGCGCAAAACCGGTCTGTACCAATATAAAACCTGCGAAGACAAGCCAAAAAAAGCGCCTTTTATTCACCATACACATATTATATAGAATTTCGGCAAAAATTTCAAATGAATTGAGTTGGGGGTTAGTAGGGATTAGGGATCGGGGATTGGGGATCGGGGACTAGGGACTAGGGACTGGGGATCAGGGACTGGGGATCGGGGACTGGGGGTATTTACCCCGAGGGCGCGAATAGCGCCCGTAGCGCATACTGTTTGTTATATGCAGTACCGCCCGTACTCTATTTTTTCTATTTATTATGTTATAGAAATTTTTTAACGATTCTTTAAAAAAACGCTTTTACAAATTCTGCAAAACTTCCAGGTTTAGCGCTAAGAGTTTTTTCTATAATATCCAAAAATGCTGATGTTTTCTTTGTTTTTTCCTCATCAGTCCATTGAAAA
>WQRT01000191.1 GCA_009786625.1 Treponema sp. | reverse complement strand
GCTGACAATATGCCGCTTAAAGCTTTTAAACTTTTTTATAACTTTGAAATACCGGGCGCGGGGGTTGATCGTCCATTAATGACACCCCGGGAAGTATACGATCTTGATCCGCGTCCGTACATAATTATGTACCAATAACGATGCTTCTCATGATCATGTGCAAGCGGAAAAATCAAATTGAAATGTTTTACGTTCTTACTTTACAAATAGTTTGTAAAACAGCAATAAGAACTTATACCCGAAATACGGAAAAATCCTGAACAGTTTAAACGGATTCTGAAAGCAGTAGCCGATCCACTCAAGCCCGCTGTTAAAAGCGCCGCGCGATGGGTGTTTCTTTTTTTCAGCAAAGACATCAAAAATATCGCTGCACCACAACCTCATGCCGCCGCCGAGCAGGGGGCTGTTTCTGGAGATCCAGCGTTCCGCGCCCCGTACGCCTTTGCCGACCAGAAGCAGAGACGGCGATGATTTTTTAATCGCCTTAATGATTGTCGCTTCTTCGCTTCGTTTAAAGCGGCCTGTAAAACGCCCGACAATCCGCAGCCTTGGGAATGTCTGCCGGATATTTTTTTCAGTTTTTAAAAGGATTTTAATTTTTCCGCCGAGAAGGTAGCACGACATTTCCCGGTTTTCCAGCGATGTAAGCACGCTTACAATAAAATCGAACGGCATATACCGGAACGCTTTTTTGCCTGTCAGAAATTTGATTCCGCCAATCATACTTTTGGAAATCGGAATGACAAGAGATGCTTTTGTTACATAGGAACGGTACTCGTTGTTTCCTCTTGCTCTTAGAAGATCCCATAAAGACAAAAGAACGATGTTATGCTCTTTCCCGTCTTTTAAAAGATCATAAACAAGGGTTCCCAGATTTTCAGGCGCGATAATATCAACAGGGACTTTCAGCAAGCTTACACGCTGCCGGATTTCGTTTTCCTCAACTCCCACAAATCTCTCTCCAGTAGAATTACTTTGACAGCAGCCGTGAAAAAAAGCGCCGCTGTTTCTGTCCGTAAAATCGTATTCCCGATAGTCAATGGTTCAAAGCCGTTTTCCTTAAAAAGGGACACTTCCGAATCTGAGAAGCCGCCCTCCGGCCCGACAGCCAGCGCTATTAAATTGGAATTATTATTAAGATAACTGTGAAGGCATTTCTGTTCAAGACCTTCATGATGAAAAAGAATACCAACGGCTCCCTCGCTGCTTAATTTCTGCCAATATTTCATTAAATCGCCCATCAACATGGGTTTGTGGATAACTGTATCTGTTTTTGAGCCGCTCTGCTGCCTAGCTTCCCGGATAATCTTTTCCCACCGCGACAATTTAGTTTCATTGACATCCGCGGTTCTTTTTATGGAAAATTCCGATATAAAGGGGAAAATTTGCGCGATTCCGCTCTCCGCCGCCTGCCTGACAATTAAATCCATCTTGTCACCCTTNGGCAGCGCNTGAAGCAGATAAATCGGCGGAAGGTTCCCGGCGCTATTTTGACTGCCTGCCTGCGTAGAAAGACGGTTCAATGCTGAGATGCCGCCGTCTTCCGCGCCGCCGCTCTGAATGCCGCAAACCTGCCCTGTTAAGATATTGCCGCCGGTCGAAAGAATCTTTATTAAGGTTTCACCGCCGCCAGGAAGCAGCGCGGGGAAATATTCACCAACAGCGAGGCGGCGCACCCGGACAAGATAGCGGTAGTCACTGCCTTCCAGCCGGACGATTCCGTCCCTGCCGGGATGCTCCTTTAAGATAAACTGCTTCAATCTTTTTCCTGTTTACGGATTNCCGGTTTTTCAGATCGATANATTTTTTATCGATCTNTATCAGGAAGTCAGCGCNGCTCTTTCGGCTTCGTCCCGCAGTACGCGTAACGTTCTTACATTCCGCATCAGATTGNTATAATCGCCGCTTCGNAAAATGTTGACAGCTTCCTGCAATTGAACATCGTATTCCAAATCATACACCGGCGCGATTACTGTGCGGTTAAGCTCGTTCCTGATAAGCCTTCTTAACAGAGGCAGATTCAAACTGTATTCGCGGTTAAGTTCCTGCGCGAATGATTCAATCTGGGCGGAAGCGGCCTGCGGATTCCTGCTTACAAATTCCGGAATCCTGTTCGCGTTTATCAATTGATTGATATGCACGGCATCATCCTCGGTATATTCGGGGAATTTGATCTCGCGATCCGGCGGAATGCCCACCTTATCAATGCTTACATCGCTCGGCGTATAATACCGCGCGGTTGTCAATTTAAATCCCGCTGAACCAAGCGGATAAACCTGCTGTACCGATCCCTTGCCGAAAGAATTCTCTCCCACAAGATACGCTCTTCCGCGGTCCTTCAANGCGCCGGCTACAATTTCCGACGCGGAAGCCGATCCNCTGTTCATGAGAANGATCACAGGAATGTTTGCCGGAACAAGTGTTGAGCGGTTCGCGTTAAAGTCGCGGTTCTCGCTGCGGATTCTCGATCTGATGCGGACAACAAGACCGCCGTCAAGAAAGAGATTCGATATTTCAATCGCCGCGTCCAGCCGCCCGCCGTAATTGTTTCTTAAGTCAAGAATTAAACTATTGTAATTGTTTACCTGAAAATCGTTGATTATCGCGTCTCTCGCCCTGTCAGTCGTCATGGGCGTAAATGTAAGAAGTTTTAAATAACCTGTTCTGCCGATCATCGCGTGTTTCACTGTCGGCACTTCGATAATCGCTCTTATAATTGTTACCGGAAACTCCAGCCGCTCTCCGCGCCTGATCACCAACCTGACACTCTCTCCCGGCGTTCCCCTCAACATTCCGAGAACCTCATCCATTGTAAGGGTCTCTGTCGGTATGCCGTTTACCTCGGTGATAAAATCGCCCGGATTGATTCCGGCGCGCCAGCCCGGCGTGTCTTCAATCGGGGAAGCTACTTCCACCCACATCGGTTTTCCATCAGGGCGCGGTGTTGTAGCCTTTGTTATATTAAGCCCGATTCCGCCGAATGAACCTACGGTGGTATCGCTTAAATCGCTCATATCTGATTCCGTTAAATAGACAGAGTACGGATCTCCTAGCGAGCTGAACATTCCGTTCATCAGGCCTTCGTAAAGCGCGTGCGGCTCAACTTCGTCTACATAACTGCGAAGGATAAAATCGTATGTAGTCTGTATTATGTTAAAAAAATTCCGTATCTGGGTCTGCGTATTTGTCGCCGCAGTGGAGGGGTTCGACTGCGCGGCCGCTCCCGGAATAAGCGCGAAAATTAAAAGCGCGCAAAAAACCGCTGTTGAAACAAACCATACCCACTTAAAAGGCGATTTTTTAATGTTCAAATCCATGATATACTCCTATAGTAATTATTATATATTTTAAACAAAAAGGATAGTGATATGGTTAACAAGATAAAAATTGGAAAAAAACTTTCTGCTTTAATTATAACAGGACTTGTGTTTTTAATCATCTCCTGTTTACATTTAATCGGCGTTTTTCATTATTTGGAATATCAATCTTACGATCTGCGTGTGCGGTTCTGGGCGGATTCCAGTTTCAGCCGTCCTTCCGATGAAATTGCCGTAATACTTCTTGATCAGGACAGCATTGACTGGGCGCAGCGGGAAAGAGGATGGGGCTGGCCGTGGCCCCGGCAGTCGTATGCCGAGATTGTCGATTACATGAATCTCAGCGGCGCCAATTCAATCGCATTTGATGTAATTTTTTCTGAACCGTCAATCTACAGGAATGCCAGACAGGATGAAATAATTGACAGCGCGATTAGGATTCTAAATGAAGCGGAATCGGGCGCTGTCAGGCAGCCTTCGATAGAATCACCGCGTACCGGAGCGAGATCCGAAGGTTCCCGTTCAGGAACCGGAAGATCCGTATTTATGACAGCGGCCGACGAGCTCCGATCTTTAAGCACAAGGGAAGACGATGAATCATTTGCAAGCGCCTCAAGGAATTACGGACATGTTGTGCAGACTGTCATGTTCAGCACTCAGAGCGGCAGCGAGCTGTCATGGCCGTCAGGTTTAAACTCACCCGTTTTTCGGACGGAAAATTTCGGCTCCATGCTGGAACAGTTCAGCATCGGCTCTGACGAAAAAGCGCAGTTTCCGATTCGGGAACTGCGGGAATCCGCCGGGGCATTGGGGTGCATCACGGGCATCCCGGATTCAGACGGAATTATCAGAAGGCTGCGTCCGTTTACATTGTTCAACGGCAGCGCGATACCGGGTCTTTCCGCCGCGTCGTTATTAGTTTCAGGAAAAGGAAACGCGCTTAATTATAACAGCAAAACCGGCAGCATAGAATGGGAAGGCGTTACGATTCCAGTTGATAAAGACGGCAACGCCGTTTTGCGTTACCACGGATTACTCGATAGATATATTCCCTACAGGGCGATGGATATTATTTTAAGCGCGGAGGCTGTAATCAACGGCGATGAAGCATATATAAATTCACCTAACTTCCTGAGACCTGAAAATTTTACAAACACATATGTGTTCTTTGGTTTTTACGCGCAGGGGCTTTTTGATATTTTCGCAACGCCGGTTTCCTCCGTTTANCCCGGCATGGGATGTCACATAACGATGCTTGATAATATGCTTAACAACGATTTTATCCGCGAAAGTTCCGAATGGCTAAATATTTTACTNCTGTTAGTGATTGTGGTTTTGACGGTGTACCTTGCTATGTTTATTAACCGTATATCTCTTTCTGTCGGCGGAGCTGTTTTTGTTATATTGATTATAGTAACCGGCGCGTTTGCCTGTTATCAGTTTGGCGGGCTTTGGGTTCCGATGATTACATATCTTGCCGGAACGCTNGCCGCTTTTATCACAGTTACGCTTTACAATTACGCGACAGAAGGCAGCCAAAAACGCTTTATCAAGTCCGCCTTCTCGCAGTACCTGTCGCCGAAAGTAATTGAGCAGATCATACAAGATCCGTCGCAGTTAAAACTTGGCGGCGAAAAAAGAGAGATGACAGCGATCTTCACGGATATCCGCAGTTTCTCCACAATTTCCGAAGCTCTCGGCGATCCGGCGAAACTTGTCGAGCTTCTCAATTTTTATCTTACCCGTATGAGTAATATCGTTCTTGATAATCAGGGAACAATTGACAAGTACGAAGGAGACGCGATAATCGCCTTCTTCGGCGCGCCTGTTCATATGAAAAACCACGCGGCTCTTGCCTGCCGCGCCGCGGTTATGATGAAAAAAGCCGAGGTTGACATAAACCGCGAAGCTGTGGAGCTCGGGCTTATTACGCAAAAGGTAAGAGAGGCGTTAGCTGCAAAAGGCGCGACCGCGGATGTTAACGACCCGTGCCCGATGTTTACCAGGCTTGGCGTAAACACAGGGGATATGGTCGTGGGTAACATGGGCACTCCGAATAAAATGGATTACACAATCATGGGAAACGCCGTAAATCTCGCGGCGCGTCTTGAAGGCGTAAACAAGCAGTACGATACATTCGGCATCTTGACAAGCGAATATACAAAGGACATTATCGGCAGTGAGTTTATTACACGCCCGCTGAGCAGAGT